>NZ_JBFAIV010000024.1:0-134548 GCF_040654875.1 Streptomyces sp. NPDC050610
GCTCGGCCGAAGTACCCACCGGCGCAGGCAAGTTCCGCGCCGATGCCCTGGTGAAGAGGGTGCCGAAGCGGGCCTGGCAGAAGCTCTCGGCCGGACGCGGCGCGAAGGGGCAGCAGTTCTACGACTGGGCCGTCATCGACCTCGCCGAGCCGGCCCCGGGCCGCCACCAGCTGCTGATCCGCCGCAACCGCACCACCGGGGAACTCGCCTACTACCGCTGCCGCTCCACCACGCCGACATCCCTGGCCACTCTGATCAAGGTCGCAGGTTCCAGATGGCGGGTGGAGGAGCCCTTCCAAATGGAGAAGGGACTGACCGGGCTGGATGAACACCAGGTCCGCCGCTACCCCTCCTGGGCCCGCTGGGTCACCCTCGCGATGCTGACCCACGCCTTCCTCGCCGTCGTCCGCGCCGACGAACACGCACATCGACCCACGCCGGACGACCTGATCCCGCTGTCCTGCAACGAGATCTGCCGCCTGTTCATCACGCTCGTCGTCCGGCCCGTCCGCGACGCGGCCCACCGGCTCGCCTGGTCCGACTGGCGCCGCCGTCACCATGCCCCGGCCCGCTACACTCCAGCCGCCCAGCCAAACCCACAGGTCAGACAGCGAAATCCTGCTGGAGTACTAACGAGGTGCCAGCCGCACCGCAACGCAGTAAGACGGACAGGAGCCGTCGTCGTTTCGTGCTCGCAGCGGTCGGCGGCGCGTGCTCCGGGGCTGCCCGCGCGATTGCAACCTGGCTCCTGTCCCAGCTCTCCTCCCGAGAATGACCGGCTTGAGCGCGAGTCGTGTGGCGCTCCGGGGGTCAGATGACGAACCGGGCCGCCCGCTCGCGGAGCTCCTGAGCCTCCGGGACGCCGCCGTACCGGCGCAGGCGGACACGCATGTCCTGAAGGGCGGCCTGCACCTTCACCGAGCGGATGCCGTCGGCGCAGTTGAGGAAGTCGCGCCAGGTGGCCATGGCGCCGTCGACGTCGCCTTGGCGTAGGCGGACGCCGCCTAGGTCGGCGAGGACGATGGCGCGGGTGCGGCGGCGGTCGAGGCCGTGGATGTCGAGGGCGAGGTGGAGGTGTTCCTCGGCGGCGTCGAGGTCGCCGAGGCGGGAGAGGATTATGGCGGATTCGTGGGCCCAGCGGCCGGGGGAGTAGTGGGCGGCCCAGGAGTCGCCGCCCGCAGCGGCCGGCTTGCCGATGGCCGCCTCGGACATCGCCAGGTGCTTGGTGGCCATGCGGCGGTCGTCGTCCTGGGCGGCGGCGTTGGCGAGGGTGGCTTCGTAGTAGGCCACGGCGCGCGGGTTGTCGAGGTGGCGGCCGTAGTCCACGCAGGCTTCGCCGAGCTGGACGGCTTCGGCGCGATGGCCGAGGTCGACACACTGCACGGCGAGGCCGCGGAGAGCCGTCGCAGACAGCTCCGGATCACCGGCCTCCGCCGCCAGACGGAAGGAGTGGGCGTAGTAGCGCTGGGCGAGGCCGCGCAACTCTGGGGTGTCGCCCTCGTCCTGCGCCATCCAGCCGGCGAGGTGGACGAGCTGGGAGGCGGCGGCGAACAGGTCGCGGCCGGTGGCTTCGGTGAAGTGGCCCTCCAGCCAGGGGGCGACGTCTTGGGCGAGGTAGCGGACGGCCAGGTGGCGAGCGTGCCCGCCACCGAGTTCGGAGGCGGAGTCGCCGAGGGCTTTGACCATGTGCCGTACGGCGGCCACCTCGCCCTGGCCGACGCGGACCGCTCCGGGAAGGGCGGTCTTGGTTCGGCGGGTGATGCTGTCCATGTCGGGCAGGCCAAGTGCGGACAGCGCGTATCCGCTGGAGGCGAGGACGAACTCCCGGCGTTCCACGTCGCTCCTTCCCAGGTGCAGGACTGATGCAACGGTATCTGTGTGGGGTGCCGCAGGCGTGGGCTCCGGGAGGTTGATCGCCTCGGGATCCAGTGCCAGCACCTGGGCGATGTAGGGCCACCAGTGGCCGGGGGTTCGTTCGCCTTCTATCCACCGCCGGGCGTGCTGGCGCTGCAGGCGGCGCGGGTCACCGCATTCGGCGAGGCCGAGGGCACGCGCCAACTCCGAGGGGCCCCAGCCGCGTTCTTGGCAGGCCCGCTTGATGAGTTCCGCGACGACCGGGTTCCTCGGCACCCCGTCACCCTCCCCACCTGGATTACGCGGGATTACGCAGGACTACATCCTGGGCCCTGTCCCGGGAGCACGGCCCGTCGTTCACTGAACATCACTCCGCAGACCTCCAAATGGTTCGAACAGGCCCTGTTCAGAGTCTGTTGGCGCCTGCCCGGACACGTTGAGAGGAACCGACGGTGGCGATGCCCACTGACAACGCACGGACCCGCACGATCCCGCTGTCGCGCCAGCCCAATGCGGCACAAGGCCCCGCCGTCCGAGAGGCGGTCCGATGAGCCGTTCCTACGTACCCGACCCGCTGGAGACTGCCCTGAGCTGGGTGTGAGCCCTCGGCACGGCTGCCGGGCTCGCCGTGGTCGGACTTCTGGCCCACGCCGAGCGCCCCTCCGCACAGGCCCCGTTGGCGCAGGCGACGCTCAGCGCCGAGGACGTTCCGTTGGCCGACGGCCCCGCATAGGCACTCCGGCCCGTCCTTGCCTCTCAACCCGGGGGCGAGGCCGGAGCCCCATCGAGTTCTCGCCGCGGGGCGTTCACGGCGCCTTGCAGGCGTACCCGCTCCGCATCACCAATGAAGGGAAGCCGATGTCCAGTCCGTACAACAGCGACACGTATCCCCTCCCCGTGTCGGTCGCGTTCAGCGGCCCCGACAACACGGGGAAGACCAAGCAGATCGGAATCCTCGCCCGGCGCATGGGCCGGGCCGCGACCTCCGCGGGCTCGCTCGACCACTACGACCCCCGTTGGGCCGCCATCAAGGCCGGCGGCATGGCCCGCTGGTGGTTCGAGACCGGTCCGGTCGAGGAGGTCGCCGACATCCTCGCCACCTCCTACCTGGAACGCTCCCGGCACCCCTTCTCCGCGCCGGTGCGCCTGCTGGACCGGGGCATCCCGATGCTGGAGGCGTCCGTCGCCGCGACGGTCGCCGTACGGGAGGATCTGGGCGCCGAGCAGGCCGCGGACCGGGCCCGACTTCTGCTGACCACGTATGAGACCGACCTGCGTGCCGCTGAGGAGGGCGAGCACGCCCTCGTCCTTCTGCACTGCGACGACCCTGAGGAAGGCACCCGCCGGAGCCTGGCCCACGAGGCGACGGTCACTGGGATCTATGCGGCGTACCAGCGCCACCTCCACGAGCAGATCAACCGGCTCGTCGACGACGGTCGCTTCCCGATGTCCATCCGCATCGCCGACCGGCCGACCATCGCCGTCCAGGACGAGGTTCGCCGGCTCCTGGCGCCCCTGCACCCGAATGTTCCCGGGAAGGCTCTGGCAGGAGTGCATGTCATCGCGTTGGGCGGCATGTCGGAGAGCGGCAAGAGCACGGCCGGCGAGTACCTGCGCACCCAGCACGGCCACGCGCGCCTCAAGATCGGGTACCTCATCGAGGACGCGGCTGGCCGGGCGGGGATTCACGATCCATACCGGCTGGGATCGGTCGTGCAGGCTGAGTTGATCGTGGATGCGCTGGACCGCTTCTGCCAGGCCCACCACTTCCTCGACTCCGTCAGCATCGAGTCGCTGCACGACTTCGACTCGACCGCCGAACTCGCCCGGATGCTCGGCCCTCAGCTCACCGTCGCCTACCTGAACGCCTCTGAGGCCACGCGCACCCGGCGGGGCACCGCCGACGCCCAGGACGTCGCCGACCGCGACCTCATCAAAAGGGAACGAGGCGCGGACAAGATCGTCTCGATCGCCCATGAGGTCATCGGCAACGACGGGCCGCGCCTGGAGCTGGAGCGGCGGTTGGACCGCATCGCGCTCGATCGCCGCTGGCCGGAGCACCAGCCCTCCACCATGCCGGTCAACGCGCTTGGACTCCCCGTAAACCTGGAGTCCTACCTGGCCGAATTTCTCGACCGCACCACCGGCCTGCGCCCGTTGATCGATCTGCTGGCCGTCACCGGCAGCGGCGCCCGGGGCAAGTACCAGCACGGCTGGAGCGACCTCGATGTCCTTGTCGTGGCCGACACCTCCTCCCTCGACGAGATGCGCCAGATCCTCGCGGATCTGGAGACCGAACTCGGCGGGGTCAAGCTGGGCATGACCGTACTGACTCGCGCCGAGTGCCGGGCCGGCGCCATCACCTCTCGGCTCCTTCACGTTCTCGCTCTCATCGGCAGCGGGTCGCTGGTCCCTTTGTGGTCCGCCCCCGGTCTGGCTCTGCCCGCTCCGGACGCGGCCACCGACGTCGTTGTAAGCCTGCGCGACGGCATCCAGGCCGCCATCGAGATCCGCCGCCAGTTCCTCAAGGGAAGCCCCGACCTGCGCGCCCTCTACAAGGTCACCGCGCTGCTCGCGAAGATTCAGCTCCGCTTCAGTGGGATCGAGTGCCCCTCCGACAGCGACGCCCTCACCGTCCTCCTCGACGCCACACGGCAGGACACGAGCCTGGTCACCATCGCCCGCACCGAGCCGCTCGCTGCCGAAGCGCTCGCACTCCTCGTTCTCCAGGCTTGGCTGGACACCCTCCCCGGGGAGACGCGGTGAGCGCGAACGTTCGACGCTCCAGGGCAACAACGGGTGTCTTTCACAAGCCGGTGGCGACCCGGGAGCGGGCCGAAGCCGAGGCGAAGGGATGGGCACGGCTCGCCTCCCGCATCGCGGTTCCGGCCTTTCACGGGCAGATCGCGTTACCGGACAGACAGCTCCTCGCCTACGAGGACGTCTTCGCCACCACCCGGTGCGAGCTGCTGATGGGCGACGTGATCGCCCTCGCCGACCGCGATCCGGCCGTCCAGCCCCGCCTGGACCGTCTCGTGGGCGGCGTCTGCGCAGATCTGCGGGCAGCGGCCAAGGAGACCGGGAAGAGCGTGCCGCTGGCCGAGTGCGTCCCGGACCTCTATCTCGACCGCATCTGCCCCGGTAGCCGACTGGATCGCTGGTACCTACGTTGTGGCCTGCCGCTCGCCCTGCCCCACACCGATACGACCCTCACCCTCCGGGAGCTGGCAGACTTCACTCTCACCGCTAACGGCAGGCAACTGACGGTGAATGTCGCCGATACCATCGACAGCCTCCGTCACGCCCTGGCTCCCGACAGCCGCCGACTCGCCGGCCTGACTCAGGGCGATCCCACAGAACCCAACATCGCCGACCCGCTGTGCTGGCTCGACTTCGAGTTCGCCGGGCGCAACACCGTCGCGGGCGAGGCTGCCAACCTGCTCTGGTACCTGATGGCTCTAGGCGGCTGGCTCGTCCCCCACTACCAACCCGACGTGTACTCCCGTACCCTCCGCCTCGCCCTGCCGCCCCTGGCCCGCCCGCGCGTCGAGCACCTGGAGCTGCACCGGAGCAGTCGCCACATTGATGTCCGGTACTCCTGGAACACCGGCCCCGGCCGCACTGCGGCCATCTCCAGCGCCTTGGACGGCCTTCGCAGGGAGAACGGCATCGGCCTGGAGGAGATCCGCGCGTTCCTCGCCCTGCGCATCCTTGGCGTCATTCCGCCCTCTCGGCTGACCGGGCACGACCTCCTGCTCGTCCTGATCAAACTCGCCGAGAGCCAGGACCCGCACACGACGCTCGACACCTTCTTCACCACCACACCGGCCCTTCACCCCCCACCCCGGCGAACGGAGCAGCAATGTCCCTGCCCCTGCTTGAGATTCCTCTCCAGACCCGGCCGCTCCAGGGCCGTACCGCCCTCGTCACTGGCGGCGCCACCGGCATCGGCGCCGAGATCGGACGGGCGCTCGCCACCGCCGGAGCGACCGTCGCGGTCAACCACCTTGGCCAGGATCCCGACGCCCACGTCCTCCTCACCGCCTTCGAACGCGCGGGCAGCCCCGGGATCGCGGTGAACGCCGACCTGACAGACCCGGGCTCCGTCCAGACCATGGCCGACCTCGTCGGCGCTGAAATCGGCCCCGTCGACATCCTGGTGAACAACGCCGGCTCTTACCCCCGCGTCGCCTGGCAGGACACCGACGAGACCGCTTGGAACTACTCCCTAGACGTGAACCTCACCGCTCACTACCGCACCTGCCACGTGCTCACCCCCGGCATGATCGAACGCCGCTGGGGCCGGATCGTGAACATCGGCAGTGTCAACGCCCGCGCCGGCCGGACGAACCTCGTCGCGTACAGCACCGCGAAGGCAGGGGTGCTGGGACTGACCCGCTCCCTCGCCCGCGAACTGGGCCCGTACGGGATCTGCGTCAACACGGTCATGCCCGGGGCCATCCAGGTCGAGGCCGAGAACACCCTCCCCGCCCAGCACCGTGCGCGGCCGGAGGACCAGATCAAGCGCCAGTGCGTCCCGCGCCGTGGTCGGCCCGAGGACGTCGCGGGCCTGGTGGCGTTTCTCGTGGGCCCCTCCGCCTCGTTCATCACGGGGCAGTCCGTCCACGTCGACGGCGGCTGGCTGCTGCACTGAGACCACCAACAAGCAAGGAGACAAACCGAAATGATGGAACGAGTCCGCGCCGTCCTCGTCACCGCAGACGACACGATGCTGGTCATCCGCCGCACCCGGCCCAGACTCCCCGAATACTGGGTCCTGCCCGGCGGCGGCGTCGAAACCAGCGACGAGTCCCGGGAGGCGGCCCTCCACCGGGAGATCCACGAGGAGATCGCAGGGAAGGCCGACATCATCCGCCTCCTCCACACGATGGAGTCCGACGATGAGAGGCAGCTCTTCTACCTCGCCCGCATCGCGACTTGGTCCTTCGATGACCGCACTGGTCCCGAGTTCAGCGCCGCAGGCCGCGGCGAGTACGCGCTGGAGGAGATTCCGCTGACCCTGGAGGGGCTCGACGACATCGACCTCAAGCCCGAGGAGATCGCCCACGTCCTACGGGGGGCCATCAATGCGGGAAGTCTCGGAGTCGAGGCATCGCTCTGAGCCTTCGAGTACGTCAGCACGCCATCAGTGCCGACTCTGAGGTGAGCCGACCCTGATGGCGTCCGTACGCTCTACTGGCTCAACGTCGGCTTGATGCCGCAAAATCTGGGCGCAGTAACGGGAAACGAGCCGCGCCCGCGTCTCCTCGGGGCGAGCGGCGCTGCTATTGGACCAGCCGGAGCACCGGCTTCTGTTCCTGAACGTCCAGCAGGTTCTGCACTCTCTCGCTTGTCCATGCCAGCTCATGAGTCAGTCGGGAAACCGATAGGCCCGCTTCCCTGGCAGCCAGCTCGAAGGCTTGCCCAAGCAGCGAAGGACGTTCACCGGGGAAGTTCGAGACGGATTCCGCGGTGAAGCCCGGCTGACCGTCGAGAGCGCGTAGACGCTGATACGTCCGGCTGGCAGTCGCGTCGGAGATCAGCCCCAGCTCGCGGCATCGGTAGACGAGCGAGTGGAGGGAGACTCCCCAGACTCCCCTGAGCTCGGCCAGGCGTGCAAGATCCATTCGCCGCGGCAGGAACGGCAGGATGCTGTCCTGGGGGGTCAGGAACTCGGCGGCGAAGGCATCAGCCTGCTTCTCCTGACGGCTGTCACCGGTGGCATCGGCGTGGAGCACAAGGTGGCCCAGCTCATGGGCGGCCGTGAACCGGTGCCGGTAGATGTCGTCGGCCCGGGCGGCGGTCAGAACGACGAGTGGCCGTGCTGCCCGAGTGGAAAAGGCGTCCACGCTCGCGGCGGAGGGATCACCGGCAGGCGGCATGACCACCACGATCCCGTGGGACTCCATCCGCCTCACCAGATGCGTGACAGGGCCGTCGCCGAGACCCCAGCGCCTGCGAAGCTCGCGGGCAGCGGATACAGGGTCGGTGGACAGCTCTTCGCCGGGATGGACCTCCCCACCGGCGAAGCCGGGCAGATCGACGAGGGGCAACTGGACCCGCTGTTCCAGCGCGTACGTAAGCTCCCAGACCTGCTCGGCGAACGCGAGCGCACGTTCCCGCTGGGACTTCGGCGTGCTGCGCAGGCTTCGGAAATGCGCCATGGAAGCGTCGAGCCGATTAGCCGGCCTCCCCAGCAGGAAGAACGTCACCGGAACCCCGAGGACCTCTGCGAGCCGGGGGATCAAGTCAGGTCGTGGCTTCGACACTCCTGTCTCATACTGCCCCACGGCGGCAGGCGTCACCCCGAGCCCGGCCGCCACGTCTTTCTTCGTCATCTCCGCCAGACGACGAGCTTGCGTCACCCGGGTGGGATCGAAGGCGTCGTAGACGGCGCGCGGCGTTGCGCCTCGTTCTTCCGTACCGGGAATGAGGTCATGCTTAATGGGTCGCATCGTCTTCGCTGCTCTGGTCCTCAATGGGTTCTGCCTCGGTCTGCACGGGTACGTGCAGGGCCTGGTCCGAGGCGGCACGAGAGGACAGCGTAAGGGTGGGTTCGGTTCCTTCGGCGAAGCTGGTGTGTGCCGTGACCTGGTTCGGAATGCTGATCGGGCGCAGTGTGTACGTGGTGACTTCCTGAGGCAGGTGAAGCGGCTCGGGATCGGTGGCCCACTCCAGTTGCCGGTTCAGCCCGAGTGCTGCGATGCCCCAGTGCGCCTCAAGGAGTTCGGAGGCGTTGCAGGCGAAGGGAACCAGGACCAACTGGGTGCCCTGCGGGACCGTGGCCAGAGCGCCGCGCGGTTCGGCGATCGGGACGGCCGGCCCGAAGTCGAGGTCGAACGGGTCCTGGATGTGCTTCGGCGTCGGCGCGAACGTGAAGAGCTCCTGCATCAGCCGGGACTGGCTGGGGATGCGTGCGCTACGTACGTCTGACTTGGTCTTGGAGTACCGGAACGGGTAGAGCAACCCGTTGCCGATAAGCATCAGCTCGTACGAGAAGCCGAACGGCTTGACCGCACGGGCGCCAGGGACCTTTTTGAGTTCGTCCTGAAGCCGTTCGTACTGGTTCTCGTACCGGCTGATGCCGTAGACGCGAGTGGTGCGGGAGGCGGCTTGTTCCTGTGCGGCCTGTGCGTTGGCCTGCATGTTGCGAAGGCCCTGCCCGACGCGGCGGCGGGCATCTGTTGCATGCTCGCCGAACACGTCGGTCGTCCACGACGACGAAGGCATACTCATGCGGACGACTCCTCGGGTCGGACTACGCATTGAAGCATTCCAGTGCGGCTCTGACTTTAGTTGATGTCGGAGATTTTGCATAACTGCTTTGGTGGTCGGCGTGTCTTTTGCCCATCTGTCACCAGCGCGGCCTCTAGGAGGCCGTGGCGCGTGGGGGAGTTCCTGGGCTGTTGGTCATTGATCCTGGTCTGTGCGCCCTGCCCCGGGAGCCGCCTGTGTTGGTCGGGCGGTAGGCGGCCGACCGGGGTGCCGGGGCACTGCTGGTGGTGTAGGCGGTCAGGTCGGCCAGGCGGTGGAGGCGCCAGGTGGGGACTTCGCTGAGGCCGGTGGCGGTGGCGGTGGCGGTTTCCCGTCGGGCGGTGGGCTTGTGGCCGACGGCTTCGGTCCGCGCGAGGGTGGCGGCGAGAGCCGGCCAGCCGGGCTCCGCGAGAATCTGTTCGGCCAGATCGGGAAGGGCCCGGCGCAGGGTGTTCTCCTGCCGGCGGCGCAGAGTCTCAGCCAGCCGTGCCCCGCGCTGCCGAAGCGTGGTCAGGGGCTCGGTGGCCGCGGCCTGGTAGGCGGTGCGGAGGTGCGTGATGGTCTGGCGGGCGGCTTCGGCCTGCTGGCGGTGTTCCCGGGGGCGATGCTTGGGTTCGGACGGTCCTCGCAACACTCACGATTGTGGGAGTTGCGAGGACCGTGGGTCTTGAGCGGGCTGGTTTTGGCTGGGCTTCAGGTGTCTTCAAGCTGGGGCGGGCTATGGCGTCATGGATTACGTGGGTCGGTGACCCGGTAGCCGTTCCATAGGGGGCCGCCCGCGGTGTCGAGGATCTCGCCCGCTAAGCGGCGAGTCGTGTGGGTGCGTGGCGAGTCTGGGCCAGGCGCTCGGTCAAATCCGGGTCTTGGTCCCGTAGTTCGCGGAGCATCCACTTTCCGGCGCCTTGCCAGTGCCGCCCGGCCAGCAGCGCCAGTTGGGCGGTCCTGGTCAGGACCCGGCAGCTGATGAAGGCGATCTCGTCCGGGTCCTCGGCTCCGGCCAGGTCGTCGATCTGGTCCGTGAGTTCGTAACGGTGGGCTTCCAGTTCGGCCGGGCTCGCGGCGGCCGGGCCTTCAGTCAACTGGCGTCGCCTCTCGGTCTGGAGGCGTCGGCCGAGTGCGCCGCGCTCGCTCACCACCGTTCCCTCGGCGATCAGTCGTGGAATCCCCGGCCAGCGGCGGGCTGGATTGTCGTCGCAGTAGGCGGCCAGCGTCCGCTCGTCGTGGACCAGTACCTCCACCGGCTGCCCCGCCCAGTGCAACGACTGGCGATAAGGGCTCTCCCTCGGTCCAGTCACCACGACCATGTCGAGGTCGGACATCGGGGTCGTCGTGCGGTGAGAACGCTGTCGCCCGCGATCACGGCGAGCGCGTCGGGGAAGGCGTGTTGGGCGTATCCGCAGGCGGCGGCAACAGGATCCATGCGCGCCAAGTGCCCTTTCGGTTCAGGTCGTGCCGGTCCCGCGTGGCCGGGCCTGCCATAGCTTGAACGCCGGCGGCAGCGGCCGCAAGTGTCCAGGGCGCCCGGTCCGTTCGCCCCGGCCCGCAGCGGTCGAGGCTTCTTTGGTCCAGACCTATTGACTGGTTGTCATGCTCACTCTAGGTTCAGGCCGTCAGTCGTGGCCGGAAAGGAGCACGTCATGATCGGTCGAATGGCTCGGATGGTGCGTCTGCTGGGGGCCGGTCTCGCCTTGGCGCTGGTGTCGCAGGTGCCGGCCGCCGCGGCGGCGGGCGGAGGCGCGGGTCCGCGGGAGGACACGTGTGCGGTGAAGTCGAAGCCCGCGGGCAAGGTGCTCCAGGGGTACTGGGAGAACTGGGACGGGGCGGCCAACGGGGTGCACCCGCCGTTCGGTTGGACGCCGATCAATGATCCCCGCATCCAGCAGCACGGCTACAACGTCATCAACGCGGCCTTCCCGGTCATCCGCTCCGACGGCACCGTGCTGTGGGAGGACGGGATGGACGCGACGGTGAAGGTCTCGACCCCGGCCGAGATGTGTTCGGCCAAGGCGGCGGGACAGACGATCCTGATGTCCATCGGCGGGGCGGCGGCCGGCATCGACCTCAACTCCAGCTCGGTGGCGGACCGGTTCGTCGAGACGATCGTGCCGATCCTGAAGAAGTACAACTTCGACGGCATCGACATCGACCTGGAGACCGGGCTCACCGGCGGCGGCAGCATCAAGCAGCTCTCCGCCTCGCAGTCGAACCTCATCCGCATCATCGACGGCGTGCTCGCCAAGATGCCGGCCAACTTCGGGCTGACCATGGCCCCGGAGACGGCCTACGTCACCGGCGGCAGCGTCACCTACGGCTCGATCTGGGGCGCGTACCTGCCCATCGTGAAGAAGTACGCGGACAACGGCCGCCTCTGGTGGCTGAACATGCAGTACTACAACGGCAGCATGTACGGCTGCTCCGGAGACTCGTACCAGGCCGGAACCGTCCAGGGCTTCACCGCTCAGACGGACTGCCTGAACAAGGGCCTCGTCGTCCAGGGCACCACCATCAAGGTGCCGTACGACAAGCAGGCCCCGGGCCTGCCCGCGCAGCCCGGCGCCGGGGGCGGCTACATGTCGACCGGCCTCGTGTCGCAGGCGTGGAACAAGTACGGCGGCGCACTCAAGGGCCTCATGACCTGGTCCCTCAACTGGGACGGCTCGCGCAGCTGGAGCTTCGGCAACAACGTCAAGGCACTGCAAGGGCGTTGACGGATCGCGGACACCGCGCCCCTGAGCCCGTCGCCGAACGACTCAGGGGCGTTCGCGTGTCCTGTGCCTCAGACCGTGCCCGGCGCCTTGCGGGTCGTCACGCTGAACCGGTTCCAGACGTTGATGGTGGCGATCAGGGCGATGACCTGGGCCAGCTCCTCCTCGTCGAAGTGGGCCGCGGCCCGCTCGTACACCGCGTCCGGCACGAAGCCGTCGGTCAGGACGGTCACCGCCTCGGTGAGCGCGAGCGCGGCCTGCTCCTTCTCGGTGTAGTAGCCCGTGGCCTCCTCCCAGGCGTTCAGGAGGTAGACGCGCTCCTCCGTCTCGCCGGCCTTGCGGGCCTCCTTGATGTGCATGTCCAGGCAGAACGCGCAGTGGTTGAGCTGCGAGGCGCGGATCTTGACCAGTTCCGCGATGACCGGGTCGACGCCCTTGCGGGCGGCGGCGTCGAGGGCGATGACCGCCTTGTAGGTGGCGGCCGGCATGGCCTCGGTCAGGTTGAGGCGGGGTGCGTGGCTGTGGCTGTTCTCGTTCGTCGTCATGGGTACGACGCTACGGCCTGACTGGTCCGGCGGTATGGTCCATTTCCATGGCGGAATCGTGGGCCACTTTCGGCCGGGACCTGCACCTCGACCTGACCGGCCCGGGCGGCGTGCGCGCCGCCCTCACCCGCGCCCTGCGCGACGCCGTACGCACCGGCAGGCTGGCCCCCGGCACCCGGCTGCCGTCCTCCCGCTCCCTCGCCGCCGACCTCGCCCTGGCCCGCAACACCGTCGCCGACGCCTACGGCGACCTCGTCGCCGAGGGCTGGCTCACCGCCCGCCAGGGCTCCGGCACCCGCGTCGCGCACCGTACCGTGCCGCGCCCCGGCGCCGTCCGCGCCGCACCGCCGGACCGGGACCGCCGCCCCGCCTACGACCTGCGCGTCGGCACCGCCGACGTGTCCGCCTTCCCCCGCGCCGCCTGGCTCGCCGCCGGCCGCCGCGCGATCTCCGCCGCGCCGAACGACGCCTTCGGCTACGGGGACCCGTGCGGCCACCCCGCGCTGCGTGCCGCGCTCGCCGACTACCTGGCCCGGGCCCGGGGCGTACGGACCGACCCGGCGCGCATCGTGGTGTGCGCGGGCTTCATGCAGGGGCTGGCGGTGCTGGGCCGGGTGCTGCGGGCGCGCGGGGTGCGGGAGGCGGGCGTCGAGTCGTACGGGCTCTGGCTCCACCGCGACACACTGCGCCGGGCCGGGCTGCGGACCGTACCGCTGACGGTGGACGAACACGGGGCGCGCACGGAGGAGCTGGCCGCGCACAAGGGCGTACGGGCCGCCCTGCTCACCCCCGCACACCAGTACCCGACCGGCGTGTCGCTGCACCCCGACCGGCGCGCGGCCGTCGTCGATTGGGCGTCGCGCACGGGCGCGGTGATCATGGAGGACGACTACGACGGCGAGTTCCGCTACGACCGGCAGCCGGTGGGAGCCCTCCAAGGGCTCGACCCCGAACACGTCGTCTACTTCGGCACCGCCAGCAAGAGCCTGGCGCCCGCCCTGCGGCTGGCGTGGATGGCGCTGCCGGCCCACCTGGTGGACGAGGTCGCCGAGGTCAAGGGCGCGGGGGAGTGGGGGACGGGCGCCCTCGAACAGCTCACCCTCGCGGAGTTCATCGCCTCCGGCGCGTACGACCGCCACGTACGCGCGATGCGGCTGCGCTACCGCCGCCGCCGGGACCGGCTCGTCACCGCGCTGGCCGACCACGCGCCGCACATCAGGGCCACCGGCATCGCCGCCGGCCTGCACGCGGTGCTCGAACTCCCGCCCGGCACCGAGAAGTCCGCCATCCAGGCCGCGGCCTGGCAGGGCCTGGCCGTCGAAGGGCTGGATCGTTTCCGCTACCGCCCGCCGCACACCCCGCCGCACACTCCGCCGAGTGCTCCCGCCGACGGCCCGGACGCGCTGGTCGTCGCCTACGGAACCCCGTCCGAGCACGCCTTTCCGGGCGTGCTGGAAGCGCTGCTGCGGTCATTGCCGGGGCCGGTCTAGCAGAGAAGCCGCTCAGGCCGCCGGGCAGCTCGCCGCTGTGGGCGGGGGTTTGTGCCCATCCGGTTGGCGGCCGGGGAGCCGCCGCGGCGGCGAGCAGGGGCGAGCGCGCGCCCGTGCGGTCGCCCCGAGCGGGGGGGACGTCGACCAGTGGGTGTCGGTTCGGTCGGTGCGTCGCCGGAGAAGAACAGGGCGGGCGCGTCGAGGGCTGCGGGGCAGCAGGCCCGTGTGTGGGTGGTCGCCGGGCCGGAGGAAGCCTGTCGGCGTCGGGGCCGGTTCGGCCGGGCGGGGGTTCAGGCACTCGCCCCGGTGGTGTTAGGCGGGGCTTCGGCCGGTTCCGCCGGTTCCGCCGGGGCCTCGCCGAAGCGGGCCAGGGCCAGTGCGCCGAGGATCGCGAGGACGAAGCCCGCGATGGCGAGCGGGGTCAGGCCCGCGCGCGTACGGTCGCCGAGCCAGGCCACCCCGACCAGGGCCGGGCCGACCGTCTCGCCGATGATCATGCCCGCGGTCGCCGCCGTCACCGAGCCGCGCTGGAGGGCGGAGGTGAGGAGGAGGAAGGCCGCGCCGCCGCCGACGAGGAGGGCGTACGCGGCCGGGTTGGTCAGCAGGTCCGCGGGGGCGAGGCCGTCGATGAGGCGGACCGCGACCTCCACCACGCCGAAGCCGATGCCCGAGCCGAGACCCAGGACCGCCGCGCGGGCCCGCCCCGGCAGCCGGCCGGCCAGCGCGCCGATGCCCAGCACCGCCGCCGCGACGCACAGCACGCCGACGCGCAGCGCCGTGGAGCCCGTACGGTCGCCCTCCGTGCCCGAGGCGAGGCCCAGCATGGCGAGGCCGCCGCAGACCACGGCGACGGCCGCCCACTCGACGCCGCTGAGGCGGACGCGCAGCACCCGCGCGGCCACCACCGCCGTCACGGCGAGGCTGGCGGCGAGGGCCGCGCCGACGGCGTAGATGGGCAGGGAGCGCAGGGCGACGAGTTCGAGGAGGAAGCCGAGCCCGTCGAGGCCGAGGCCCGCCACGTACCGCCATTGGCGCAGCGCGCGCAGCAGCAGCCGGGCGTCGACGCCCGAGCCGGTGCCGGGCGCGGTCGCGCGGGCGGCGACGGCCTGGAGGACGGACGCGGTGCCGAAGCAGACCGCCGAGCCGAGCGCACAGATCATTCCCAGGAGCACGCCCCGACTCTAGGACCCGCGCCCGGACACCTCGCCGGGGCCCTCCAAGGGGCGGCTCCGCCGCGATGGCGCGCTAACGCTGCACCTCGCGCACCCAGGCCGTCAGCCCCGCCTCGAACCCCGCGCGCTCGGCCGGCGACAGTCCGTCCAGCGCGCGCAGCAGCGGCTCGCCGCGCCGGGCGATGAAGTCTTCGAGCTGCGGGCGGTACTCCTCGGCCACGGACACCAGGACGCGGCGGCGGTTGGCCGGGTCCTCGGCGCGTTCCACGACCCCGGCCCGGCTCAGGCCGCCGACCAGTTCGCTGGCGGTGGGCAGGGAGACGTGGAGCCTGCGGGCGATCTCGCTGACGGTCAGCGGCTGCCCGGCCAGCAGTTGGGGGAGCACGGCGCCGTGGCGTGCGGTGAGCCCGTGCGTGTCCATCACCTCGCGCAGCCGCGCCGGCATGAGGTCGCGTACGACTGTGCCGCGGTAGAAGGGCTCCAGGAGCGGTACGAGGCCGACGAGTTGGAGTTCTGCGGGCGTCGGCGACCGGGTCGCCCGGCCGGCCTCGGGGGTGTGCGGCATACTGCGAGTCTAGATGGTTCGGATTTTCCAACAGTTCGACTTTCCGAAGGGTGTTGCCCATGCCTGCGGTCAGCTACAGCGACGCGTTGAACGAAGCCCTGGAACGGATGAACGACCTCGGATACGAGCGCGGCCAAGGCGTCGACCTCGCCAACCACGGGCCCATGGGCGCCGAGGCACTGGCCCTGCTCGGACGGGGGGACGAGGTGGCCCGCTGGGTGGAGCGCTACCGACGCGCCATGGCCCACCACGAACCGCCCGCCGCCCGCTTCTCCATAGACCCTGCCGACGAGTCCTCCTGGCGGCCGGCGCTCGGCGAGTTCCACCGGGCCGGGGACTGGGAAGCGCTCTTCGCCCGCCAACTGGCCGACGAACCCTGGCGCGAGGTGCTCGCACGGTGGTGGCCCCGGCTGCTCCCCGGCCTGTTCGCCGGACTCACCCACGGCCTCATCCGCACCGCGCACGCCGTACGCGGCCTGTACGCCGCGGGCGACGCGCCGACCGCCCTCCAACTGAACGAACTCGCCCGCGGACTGGCCTACTGGGCGGCCCGCTACGCGGAACTGCCCGGCACACCGCGGCTGCGCGGCCCGTACAGCCTCTCCGCCGCCGTCGCCGCGTTGCCGCGCCCGGCGGCCGACGGCCCGATGGGGCCCGGCGCCGTCCGGCACCGCCTCGACACCCTGGACCAGCAGCCCGCCTACGGCGAGGCGCTGGAGTGGCTGGCCCCCGAGCAGGCGCCGCGGCTGCTGAGCGAGATGACGGCGCAGTTCGCCGACATCTACCTCGGCCACCCCGAGGTCGCCCCCGTCCCGCTGATCCACGGAGTCACCGCCCCCGCCGCCGCCCGCATCGTCCTCCCGCACCTGCCGCACGCGCTGTACGAGCCGACGCTGGCCGCGCTCTGGCAGGTGCACACGGCCTTCCTGACGGCCTTCACCACGGACCGGCGCGACGAGGGAACCGAGGCGTGGCGGTCCGAGGGGGCCGAGCCCCCGCCGCTGGACGAACTGGGCGCGCGGGCGGCCGAGCACGGCGACGAGCACGTCATCAAGTTCACCGAGGCGTGCCTGCGCGAGTACGCGCTGCGCCCGGACCCCCGCTACCCGGCCGCGGCGTTCGCGGCCCAGCGCCGCATCACTTCGCTGGACGAGGGGGGAGGCATCAAGGGCATACGGGGCTGAGGCGGGTTCGGGGACGTACGGGCCTGAGGCGGGTTCGCGAACGTACGGGTCCGGGGCGGCGTCGGGGGCGTACGGGGCCGGGGCCGGGCGAGCCGACGCCTCACCACGAGGCGCCGGCCCAGCTCGTGTACGCGCAGACGTCAGGCCAGCACCTCCCGCAGCTGCTCCAGCCCCCAGTCCAGGTCCTCCTTGCTGATCACCAGCGGCGGGGCGATCCGGATGGTCGAGCCGTGCGTGTCCTTGACCAGGACGCCGCGCGCCATCAGCTTCTCGGAGATCTCGCGGCCGGTGCCCAGCGCCGGGCTGATGTCGACGCCCGCCCACAGCCCGCGCCCGCGCACCGCGTCGACCTTGCCGCCGCCGACCAGCAGCCCGAGTTCGCGGTGGAGGTGGTCGCCGAGCTCGGTGGCGCGCTGCTGGTACTCGCCGGTCCGCAGCATCGCGATGACTTCGAGGGCGACGGCGCAGGCCAGCGGGTTGCCGCCGAACGTCGAGCCGTGCTCGCCGGGGCGGTAGACACCCAGGATCTCGTGCGAGGCGACCACCGCCGAGACGGGGACGACGCCGCCGCCCAGGGCCTTGCCCAGGACGTACATGTCGGGGACGACGTCCTCGTGCTCGCACGCGAAGGTCCTGCCGGTGCGGCCGAGGCCCGACTGGATCTCGTCGGCGATGAACAGCGCGTTCCGCGACCGGGTCAGCTCGCGGACGCCCGCCAGATAGCCCGGCGGCGGTACGAGCACGCCCGCCTCGCCCTGGATCGGCTCCAGCAGCACGGCCACGGTGTCGTCGTCGACGGCCGCCTCCAGGGCGGCGAGGTCGCCGTACGGCACGATCTCGAAGCCGGGCGTGTACGGGCCGAAGTCCGCGCGGGCCTCCTCGTCGGTGGAGAAGCTGACGATGGTGGTGGTGCGGCCGTGGAAGTTGTTGTCGGCGACGGCGATCTTCGCGCGGCCGGCCGGTACGCCCTTGACCCGGTAGCCCCACTTGCGCGCGGTCTTCACGGCCGTCTCGACGGCCTCCGCGCCCGTGTTCATCGGCAGCACCATCTCCTTGCCGCACAGCGCGGCGAGTTCGGTGCAGAAGTCGGCGAACCGGTCGTGGTGGAACGCGCGCGAGGTGAGGGTCACCCGCTCCAGCTGGGCATTGGCGGCGTCGAGCAACCGCCGGTTGCCGTGGCCGAAGTTGAGCGCCGAGTACCCGGCGAGCATGTCGAGATAGCGGCGGCCCTCGACATCGGTCATCCAGGCGCCGTCGGCGGTCGCCACGACGACCGGCAGCGGATGGTAATTGTGCGCGCTGTGCTGTTCGGCGGCGGTGATGCTGCGTTCCGTGGAGGTCTCGGAAGTCAATGTGTGCTCCGTTCGTATCGGGGCCGTCCTGTGCTCATTTGTATCGCCGCGCGCCCGGAAAGGGGAGTTCCTTCGCGAATGCGGGCGTCGCACCGGAGAAGTTGGTCCGGCCTTTATGCTCCGTTACTTTCCCCGGCTGCGATCGAAACTGTTTGCGAAACCGCGAGCGCGCTGAGCGCGGCCCAGTCCGCGCAGCACACCGGACGCAAGGGGCTCTGCCACAACACCGAGCTCGACGGAACGCTCAAGTGGGACGGGTTCTGCTGGGACCCGAACGCCAAGCGGCTGTGGGGCCTGAACGAGCGACCGGGCCAGACGGTCGTCTTCTCCATCAAGACCACGCGGTAGCACGCGCCGCCACGAGGCGCGAGCCCGGCCGCGCTCACCCGTCGCTGCCGCCGGACGCAGTCGGCGGCGTGAGCTCGTCGGGCCTGGCGAGGCCCGTGAAGAGCGGAGTGCTCCTGGGTTGCGATTCGGCCACGAACCCTTCTGAGGGGTCGGAAGGTTGGATTCCGGGCGATCGTCGAGCCATGCCAGAACGTGCCGACAAGCAGCCCTCCCCCGTAGAGCGCGCCCTCACCGCAGGCTGTCTCCTGTTTCTCGTACTGGTGGCGGTCGTGGCGGCCGGACTGTTGGTCTTCCTCCTGGCCGCCGTCCGGGGGTTGGGCCGGGACACCGGCGGCGGGAAGACGGAGACGACCAGCGAGCCGGCCCCGGACTGGGGGCCGGTGCTGGGCTCCGGCTCTCTGGCCCTGGCGGCCGGCGTAACGGCGGTCCTGCTGCTGCGGAGCGGCCGCCGAATCGGGTACGTGCTGCTGACGCTCTGCGTTCTCCTGACAGTCCGAACGCTGGGGTCCTGGCCCTGACGCAGGCGCCATCAAAGACGCCTTGGCATCGAAGGGCCGGGTGCGGGCACTGACCTCTTCGACCTCTTCGACCTCTTCACGCCGTACGTGCTCGTGCCCCGCCCCGTAGAATGGCGGGGCACATCGCGACTGGCGCGCGTGGAAGAGACCACGAGGGAACGGTGTGCGGCAACCGCCACGAGGTGCCGCCCGCCTGGGCACCCCGGGAGACCGACCGGAACACCGATCGCCCCGGAGGACGCCATGACCACGCCCGCGCACCCGTCCGTACCGCAGCCGTCCGCACCGCACCCCGCCCTGGCCGCCGCCGACCCCGAACTCGCGGCGCTCGTCGGCGCGGAGGAGCGGTTGCAGGCCGACACCCTGCGCATGATCGCCAGCGAGAACTACGTGTCGGCGGCCGTGCTCGAAGCCACCGGCACCGTCCTCCAGAACAAGTACAGCGAGGGCTACAGCGGCAAGCGGTACTACGAGGGCCAGCAGAACATCGACCTCGTCGAGACCCTCGCCGTCGACCGCGCCAAGCGGCTCTTCGGCGTCGAACACGCCAACGTCCAGCCGTACTCGGGCTCGCCCGCCAACCTCGCCGTCTACCTCGCCTTCGCCGAGCCCGGCGACACGGTGCTCGGCATGTCGCTGCCGATGGGCGGCCACCTCACGCACGGCTGGGGCGTCTCGGCCACCGGCAAGTGGTTCAAGGGCGTGAGCTACGGCGTACGCGCCGACACCGGGCTCACCGACCTCGACGAGGTCCGCGACCTGGCCCGCAAGGAGCGCCCGAAGATCATCTTCTGCGGCGGCACGGCCGTGCCCCGCACCATCGACTTCGCCGCCTTCGCGGAGATCGCCCGCGAGGTGGACGCCGTCCTCGTCGCCGACATCGCCCACATCGCCGGGCTCGTCGCGGGCGGCGCGCACCCCTCCCCGGCGCCGTACGCGGACGTCATCTCCACCACCACCCACAAGACCCTGCGCGGCCCGCGCGGCGCGATGCTGATGTCCCGCGCCACGCGAGCGAAGGCCCTGGACAAGGCCGTCTTCCCCGGTCTCCAGGGCGGCCCCCACAACCACACCACGGCCGCCATCGCCGTCGCCCTCCACGAGGCGGCCCAGCCCGCCTTCCGCGACTACGCCCACGCCGTCGTCGCCAACGCCAAGGCCCTCGCCGAGGCGCTCCTCGCCCGTGGGTTCGACCTGGTCTCCGGCGGTACGGACAACCACCTCATCCTGCTCGACCTCACCACCCGCGACGTGCCGGGCAAGGTCGCCGCCAAGGCCCTCGACCGGGCCGGGATCGTCGTGAACTACAACACCGTCCCGTACGACCCGCGCAAGCCCTTCGACCCCTCCGGCATGCGCATCGGCACCCCTTCCCTCACCTCCCGCGGCCTCACCGCCGACCACATGCCGGCGGTCGCGGAATGGATCGACCGCGGCGTGCGCGCGGCGCGCGCCGGGGACGAGGAGGCCCTCGCCGTGATCCGGTCCGAGGTCGCTGAACTGATGGCCGCCTACCCGGCCCCGGGCCTGCCGCTCGCCGACGAGGGCTGACGAGAGCTGACAAGGGCTGACGCCTTGGCGGTCCCCCGGGGATTCCGGGGGACCGCTCGGGACCGAGAGCGGTCCCGAGCGGCGCTCCCGGTGCCATGATTACGATCATGGATGAAGGCAGACAGAAGCGAATATTCTTCGGCACGCTCTTGGGGATGTTCCTCGCGGCGTACTTACCGACTGGCATCACTCTGGGGGAACGGCCGATCGTGTCGCTGTTCGTCGGCGGCATAGTCTTCTCGATCGTCAACAAGCTGATCTTGACCTACCCGAGCGAGATCAGGAGCGCGGCGCCCATCACGCTGCTCATCCTCGGCCTCGTAGGAATTGTCCAGGACAGCCTGATCTGGCTGCTCGCCTCTTGGCTGGTGGGCACCCAGTTGGAGGCCGGTCTTCACGTCGACGGCTTCGGAGGAGCTTTGTTGGGCGGTGTTGTGGTCCGGGTCGCAGCCATGGCCTGCCTCGCGATCCCGACGCGGAAGGCGAAGCAGACAAGTGATGCGTAGTCGGGTGTAACTCTTCTTCAGGAAAGCGCCGAGCCGGCAGAACGCTTGTCGGGGGCATAGGCCGGAGGGGCGTCGGAGTCCGGGCGGGGCTGGACGAGTACGACGGCGCGCTCTCGGGAGATCAGCGCAAGTACACACGCTGCCAATCGGCGGACCGCATGTCCTGTGCCGCGTCGGCGAGTTCGATCGCCGACGCGGTCTTGAGTTTCGCCCGCGTGGTGTCGACCCATTCCTGCGCGTTGCTGTAGCCCTGTTCGAGGTACTCGATCCCCTGGATCATGCACTCCAGCTTGTCCGCGTCATGAGCGACCATGACCTCCAGCGAGTCGCCGGTCTCGTACTCCTCGACGACGGCTCGGATACCTGCGGCGACCGCGGGGTGCGCGTTCGCGACCTGGTCGGCCGTGACGTCCTCGTTCTTCGCCGCTTTCAGGTAACGGCGGCCGACCCAGGGAATGTCGCCGACGCGTGTTTCCTGTGTGTCGTGGAACGTGCACAGCAGCGCCACCTTCGCGGGGTCCGCGCCTTCCAGCATGGCCAGAACCGACCCGATGACCGCGGTACGGAAACTGTGCTCCGCGATCGTTTCCGGGTCCTTGACACCGACGATCCACCAGCCCGACCGCTTCGCGCGCTTCAGCGCTCCCATTTCCATGAGATAGCTCATCGAGCCCTTGGCGTGCTGATCGTCACTCATGCGGCCGTCCTTCCGGAAGGATCATGGATAGCTCAATCTGAGACCGTAATGCACTGCGTCGAGCTCGCGTCGGGACTGTTGTGAAACCATGCCGCTGTCGAGCAGTCGCTCGACGCGTTGTCGAAGGTCCTGCGAGAGTCCTGGGACGGTGGTCAACAGGCAGGGGCGCGAGGCGATCAGAGCCCATACCGAGTGGATGTTCAGGTCCACACATGCGAGGTCGGGAGCGAGTCGATCCGCGAGGGCGCGCAGCAATACCCCTGCGTCCCACAGCCGCGGGGAGCGGTTGGCCATGAAGGAATCATCAGGCTGCGGCAGGCTGTCCAACCCGAGCCAGTATGCCCAGTAGTTCAGGTTCGCGATCTCTCCGGAGTCATTGCCCAGACCACGCTCGATGAAGGCGCGCAGCATGTCTTGATCGCCGTAGCGAGTCAAGGAAGTCGCAAGTGACCGCGCGTCCGACCATGCAGGCGTCCAGACCGAGTGAGTCAGCTTGGCAGGTTTACGGCCCTGCATATCAGCCAACCACGCGTGTGTGTCCGGCGCTTCATCGTGGCTGCACAGATAGAGAGCTTGACGTCGCAGCAGCGCGCCCTCGGGCCCGGCGCGACCGGCGACCTCGGCGCACTGCCGCAAGCGGTCGAAGAAGCGCTTTCGCTCTGAGGCCGGGAGTATGGGAGACGCGGGAGTCGGTCCGCGCCTGGGGGGTGTTGTCGCCGGTGCACGCGGGAGAGCCGTGGGCGCTACCCCGGTCAGCGCCCAGGCGATCATGTGCGTGGCCGTCCTCGTGAACACCCAGCCGTACAGAGGGTGCGTCTGAATCTCGTCGGCTGCTCCTTCTTCCCCCAGGGTGTGAGCGATCACCGAGTCGGCTTCCATAGCGGCATCGAGTAGAACCAGCAGGGCGGCGTCGGCCCCCTGCCTGAGCAGTTGGCGCCTGAGCTTCATGAATTGGGCGGAAGACAAGCCGGCGAGAGAGCGGCGCCCTGACTCCCACCCCTGAATGGTCGTGAGATCCACATTCAGAAGCTCGGCGAGCTTGCGTTGCGTGCAGGGCAGCCGCTCTCGAACGATCTTGAATAGGTGGCCGGTTACGACGCCATCACTGCCTCGTTTACGGGAACGCTGCACGCTGGTCAGCGTTCCATCGCCGATGGACGGACGTGTTGAGCCCATTGCCTGCTCCCATGTGGGCTGCCGCAAACAACTCGTACGGTGGGTCAGTTTTTTCGAGGCGCCTGCCCCCATAGGTTCGAAGAGCGCCGAGCGCCAGCAATTACCCACCGAGCATAGTCGCGCTGAGTGACGACGTGTGCACGCACGATTGTTGGCCGCTCCCGCTGGACCTGCCGTGAACCACTGCCCCCGCAGTCGGCACAAGGCACCCTTTGAACTCTTGGAGGCCGTATGGCCCAGCAACTACCCACGAGAGCAGCCACCGTGGCACACCGACCTGGCCGAAGCGAAGGGCACGGCCCCCCACCCCAACTCATGCTCGCCGGCACCCCGGAATCCGTGCACGCCGCCAGGGCGTACGCCCGTGAGTTCGTCGGCTTCCACGTGCCCGAGGTGGAGCGGGACCGCCTTGATGATGTGCTGCTCGTCGTCTCCGAGCTGGTTACGAACGCCGTCCGGTACGGCACGGAACCGGGCGACTCGCTCCTTGTCGTCCTCGACGCCGAGCCCGGACGGGTGCGTATCGAGGTGCACGACACCCGGCGACGGCCGCCGCGCCGTCGGCCAGAGTCGGTGGAACGCCAGCGCGGCCACGGGCTGCTCATCGTCGACGCGCTCGCGGAGTGGGGCGGCGGGGAGCGTCCGATGGGCAAGGTCGTGTGGGCGGTCGTGCGGTGGTGACCGTGGCGGATGCGGAAGCCGCGCCCGTACCCGGTCCAGGGTTCGTCGCCGGGCTCGTCGTCTCGTCATGGCTCGACGCCTCGCCGACGGGCGACAGCGACCCGACGACTGGCGACGTCGCCTGGCTGCTGATCGCCCATCCCCCACCGCGCCGCCACGTCGAGACCTTTCGGACCATTGAGGCCGGCCTGCGGGCTCTCGTCGCGGGGATGGGGCTGCTGCCCGCCGCCGAGCGGGTGCCGGGTATCGGGGACCGGCTGATGATCCGGGGCCCGGTCGTCGCGCTCGACTACGGGCACGACGAGTACCTGTTGCGGCTGCCCGCCCCCGGCAGGGAGTGGCGTGACCGTGTCGGGCGGGGCGGCCAGGTCTGTGTCGCCGTCGTACTCGACCCGTTGCGTCCCGCCACGGAGCGGGAAACGGAGCGGGAAGCCGTCAACGCACACCTGCGGCGCAGCGCGGCGGCCGGTCGGGCCTTCATGGGTGTGACGCGAGCGCGTCACAGGGGCGGCAGGGCAGGGGCGGGCCCCGCCCGCGCGGCGTGCGGGAGGGGCGCGTCCCGGCCGGGTGAGTGAGCCCTTGGCTCCCGGGAGCTTCGGGCCGGGGGGAGGCCGTCGGACCGAGAACGCTCCGGTACCTGAGACAATGGGGGCATGGCCCTCGATCGTCCCCGCGTTCTCTCCGGCATCCAGCCCACCGCAGGCTCCTTCCACCTCGGCAACTACCTCGGCGCGGTGCGCCAGTGGGTGGCGCTCCAGGAGACGCACGACGCCTTCTACATGGTCGTCGACCTGCACGCGATCACCGTGCCGCAGGACCCCGCGGAGCTGCGCGCCAACACCCGGCTCGCGGCGGCCCAGCTGCTGGCGGCGGGGCTGGACCCGGCGCGGTGCACGCTCTTCGTGCAGAGCCACGTGCCCGAGCACGCGCAGCTCGCCTGGGTGATGAACTGTGTGACGGGCTTCGGCGAGGCGTCGCGGATGACGCAGTTCAAGGACAAGTCGGCCAAGCAGGGCGCCGACCGCGCGACCGTCGGCCTCTTCACGTACCCGATCCTCCAGGTCGCGGACATCCTGCTGTACCAGGCCCACCAGGTCCCCGTCGGCGAGGACCAGCGGCAGCACATCGAGCTGACCCGCGACCTGGCCGACCGGTTCAACGCCCGCTTCGGCGAGACGTTCACGGTCCCGGCGCCGTACATCCTCAAGGAGACGGCGAAGATCTACGATCTCCAGGACCCGACGGCGAAGATGAGCAAGTCGGCGTCCAGCGCCAAGGGCCTGGTCAACCTGCTCGACGAGCCGAAGGCCTCCGCGAAGAAGATCAAGAGCGCCGTCACCGACACCGACACGGTGATCCGCTTCGACGCCGAGAAGAAGCCGGGCGTCAGCAACCTCCTCACCATTCACTCCACGCTCACCGGCACCGACATCGCGGAACTGGAGCGCCGGTACGAGGGCAAGGGCTACGGTGCGCTGAAGACGG
The DNA here is from genome assembly GCF_040654875.1 of Streptomyces sp. NPDC050610. Classification (NCBI taxonomy): domain Bacteria; kingdom Bacillati; phylum Actinomycetota; class Actinomycetes; order Kitasatosporales; family Streptomycetaceae; genus Streptomyces; species Streptomyces sp. NPDC050610. The sequence continues at coordinate 25,084 of NZ_JBFAIV010000024.1, forward strand.
AGCTCGCCGAGATCCTGGTCGACTGGGCGACCCCGTTCCGCGCGCGCACCCAGGAATATCTGGACGACCCCGAGACGCTGGACTCGGTCCTGGCCAAGGGCGCGGAGAAGGCGCGCGCGGTCGCCGCCGAGACCCTGGCGCAGGCGTACGAGCGGGTGGGCTTCCTGCCCGCCAAGCACTGACCGTCCGATACCGGACGTGACACAGCCGGCACAGCCGACCCGGCCCTCGCACGGGGGTCGTACGGCCCGTGCGCGCGGGACCGTGGAACCTGGCCGGGAGGGCGGCCCGGCCGCCACACTGGCAGTACAGACGAATCGGAGGGAGAACGCAGTGGGGACCGTAACGCTCGGCGTTTCGATCGCGGTCCCGGAGCCGTACGGCAGCTTCCTCCAGAGGCGGCGCGCGAGCTTCGGGGACCCGGCCGCGCACGCCATCCCCACGCATATCACCCTGCTGCCGCCCACCGAGGTGGACGCGGCGGCGCTGCCGGAGATCGAGGAGCACCTCGCGGAGGTCGCGGCCGCCGGCCGCCCCTTCCCGATGCGGCTCAGCGGCACCGGCACGTTCCGCCCGCTGTCGCCCGTCGTCTTCGTCAACGTGGTCGAGGGCAGCTCCGCCTGCGCCTGGCTCCAGAAGCGGGTGCGGGACGCCTCCGGGCCCGTGGCGCGCGAGCTCCAGTTCCCGTACCACCCGCACGTCACCGTCGCCCACGGCATCTCCGAGGAGGCCATGGACCGGGCGTACGCGGAGCTGGAGGACTTCGAGGCGGCCTGGACGATCAACGGCTTCGCGCTGTACGAGCAGGGCGCGGACGCGGTGTGGCGCCTCGACCGCGAGTACCCCTTCGGGGAAGGGCGCGCGTCGGCGCTGCCGCGCCAGGCGGGGCTCTCCCGGCCCCCCGCCGCTTCTCGCTAAGGGGTTCTCACACCGGCAGTCGCCGGAAAACCCCGCGCGGTACGTGCCGCAGCACCGCCATCACCGTCCGCAGCGAACCCGGCACCCAGACGATCTCGTCGTTCCGCCGCAGCCCCGTCTCGACCGCCTCCGCGACCGCCTCCGGGTCCGCCGCCAGCGGCGCCTCCTTCAGGTGCGCCGTCATCCTCGTCCGTACGAAGCCGGGGCGCACGACCAGCACATGGACGCCCGTACCGTGCAGCGCGTCGCCGAGGCCCTGCGCGAAGGCGTCCAGCCCCGCCTTGCTGGAGCCGTAGACGAAATTGGCGCGGCGGGCCCGCTCCCCGGCCACCGAGGAGAGCACGACCAGCGAGCCGTGCCCCTGGGCGCGCAGCGCCTTGGCGCAGACCAGCCCGGCGCAGACCGCGCCCGTGTAGTTGGTCTGCGCGACGCGCACGGCGGACAGGGGCTCCTCCTCGGCGCGCGCCTGGTCGCCGAGCACGCCGAAGGCGAGCAGCACCAGGTCGATGTCGCCCTCCGCGAAGACCTTGCCCAGCACCTCCTCGTGCCGCTCGGGGGCGAGGGCGTCGAAGGGGACCGTACGGACCTCCGCGCCCAGTTCCCGCAGGTGGTCCGCGGCGGCCTCCAGGGCGGGGGAGGGGCGGCCCGCCAGCCAGACCGTACGGGCGCGGCGGGCGATGAGGCGGCGGGCGGTGGCGAGGGCGATCTCGGACGTGCCGCCGAGGATCAGCAGGGACTGGGGGGAGCCGAAGGCGTCCTTCACGGGGTGCTCCATTCACGGGGTGCTCCATGCACGGATCGGGCTGTACGGGCGGGTGCCGGCCTCACGGTGACCGGCCTCGCGGCGACTGGCCTCACAACGACCGGCCTCACAGCGACAGGCGGCGCGCCAGGTCGGAGACGAATACGCCGCTCGGGTCGGCCGTGGCGCGCAGCGCCCGGAAGTCGGCCAGCCGCGGGTACATCGCGGCCAGCAGCTCCGGCCGCAGCCGCGAGTCCTTGGCCAGGTACACCCGGCCGCCGGCCGCCGCGACCTCCTCGTCGAGCCCGTCCAGGAAGGGCCCGAGCCCCGGCAGGCCCGCGGGGATGTCCAGCGCGAGGGTCCAGCCGGGCATCGGGAAGGAGAGCCAGCCGGGGTCGCCCGCGCCGAACCGTTTGAGCACGGCGAGGAAGGAGGGGCAGCCGCGCCGCGAGATGCGCTCCACGATGTGGCGCAGGGCGTCCTCCTGCCCGTGCCCGACGACGAACTGGTACTGGACGAAGCCGCGCGGCCCGTAGATCCGGTTCCAGTGCGGGAGGCCGTCCAGCGGGTGGAAGAACGCGGAGAGCTTCTGGAGCTCGCCCGTGCGGCGGCGGGGCGCCCTGCGGTACCAGAGCTCGTTGAAGAGGCCGACCGAGCCGCGTCCCAGCAGCCCCGGCGGCACGTACCGGGGGGCGGCCGGGAGGCTGCCGGGGCGGAACGCCAGGGGCGTACGGGCGGCGCGCGCCCCCAGCGCGGCGAGTGGCGCGTGGTCGCCGCGGGTCAGGACGGACCGGCCGGTGGCGGGGGCGCGGGCGACGAGGTCGATCCAGGCGACCGAGTAGCGGTAGCGGTGGTCGCCCTCGGTCATCCGGGCCATGAGGTCGTCGAGGTCGCGGGCGCGCTCGGTGTCCACGGACATCAGCGAGGTCTCGACGGGCAGCAGTTTCACGCTCGCGCGCAGCACGATCCCGGTGAGCCCCATGCCGCCCGCGGTGGCGTGGAAGAGGTCGTCGTCGGGGGTCAGGGTGCGGATCTGGCCGTCGGCGGTGAGCAGGTCGAGGGAGCGCACATGGCGGCAGAAGGACCCGGCGCCGTGGTGGTTCTTGCCGTGGATGTCCGCGCCGATCGCCCCGCCGACGGTGACGTAGCGGGTGCCGGGGGTGACGGGCACGAACCAGCCGAGCGGGAGCAGCACCCGCATCAGCCGGTGCAGGCTCACGCCCGCGTCGCAGACGACCACGCCCGCCTCGGCGTCGACGGCGCGGACGCGGTCGAGGCCGGTCATGTCGAGGACGGCGCCGCCCGCGTTCTGCGCGGCGTCGCCGTAGGCGCGGCCGAGGCCGCGGGCGATGGCGCCGCGCGCCCCGCACTCCCGCACCGCCCGCGCCGCCTCCTCGTCGCCGCGGGGGCGCAGGACGCGGGCGGCGGTGGGCGCGGTCCGCCCCCAGCCGGTGAGGGGGGCCGGGGCGGGATGGGCCGGGGCGGGATCGGCCGGTGAAGGGTTGGCCTGTGCGGGATAGGCCTGGGTGGGATCGGCCGGTACGGAGTCGACCGGTGCGGGATGGGCCTGGGAGGGGTTGGCCGGTTCGGGATCGGCCGGTGCGGGGGCGGTCTCGGCAGCCATGGGCGCGACGGTATCGGCAGGAAGGCCCCCTATGGGTTAAATGTCGCGCATCGCCCCGAAAAGAGTGATTAATGGGATGTCAGGCAACGCAGACCCGAGCGCCGCTCCGGGGGCCGGGGACGGTCGGGGGAGCCGGTCGGGGACCGAGAGACCGGACGCCGACGGAGAACGGAACGAGGTGGCCCCGCTGTCCCCCGAAGAGCTGGACTTCCGCCTGCTCACCGCGGTCCGCGACCGCGCCGCCGACCCCCGAGTGGCCGCCGTCGCCCGCACCCTGTCCCACGGAGGCGAACACGGCGCGCTGTGGCTCGCCGCCGGAGCCGCCGCCGCTGCCGCCGATTCCGGCCACCGCGCGGCGTGGCTGCGCGGCACCGCCCTGATAGCCGCGGCGCACCTGGTCAGCATGGGCGTCAAGCGCGTCGTACGCCGACCGAGACCGCCCCTCGCGGGCCACCGCGCCCCGCTCGTACCGACCGCCGGGCGCCACTCCTTCCCCAGCTCGCACGCAGCGTCATCGGTCGCGGCGGCCGTGGCCTTCGCCGCGCTCAGGCCCGTGACCAGGCGGTACGTGCCGGTGGCGGCGGCCGCGGTGTGCGCCTCCCGGCTGCTGGTGGGCGTCCACTACCCGACGGACGTGGCGGCGGGGGCGCTCCTGGGCGGGCTCACGGCGGGGGCGGGGCGGCGGTGGATCGCCGGAAGCGCCGGTGGTGCCGGCCCCCGTACCGGCCCGGGGAGTCGCCGGTATGGGTGAACCCGCCGCCGTCCTCGAAGACCCCCAGCCGCCGCCCCCCGCCACGACCGGCCGGGTACGGGCGGCGGGGCTGCCGATCGGGCTCGTGAGAACCGCGCGCCCCCGGCAGTGGATCAAGAACGTGCTCGTCGTCGCCGCCCCGGCCGCCGCCGGACGGCTCGCCTCCGTCCACGTCGCGGCCCAACTGGCCGTCGTCTTCGTGTTGTTCACCGCTGCCGCGTCCGCCGTCTACCTCATCAACGACGCGCGCGACGCCGAGGCCGACCGCGCGCACCCCGACAAGCGCACCCGCCCCGTCGCCGCCGGCCAGGTGCCCGTGGGCCTCGCGTACGCCGTCGGCGGGCTGCTGGCCGTACTCGCCCCGGCGGCGGCCGTGGCGCTGTGCAACCCCGCGACGGCCGGGCTCCTCGGCGCGTACGTCGTGATGCAGCTCGCCTACTGCATGTCGCTCAAGCACGTGCTCGTCGTCGACCTCGCGGTCGTCACCACCGGATTCCTGATGCGCGCGATGATCGGCGGAGTGGCGCTGGCCATCCCCCTCTCGCGCTGGTTCCTGATCACGGCCGGGTTCGGCGCGCTCTTCATGGTGTCCGCCAAGCGCTACTCCGAGGCGCTGCTGATGGCGGAGCGCGGCGGCGAGACGCGCGCCCTGCTGCGCGAGTACACCACCGGCTACCTGCGGTTCGTCTGGCAGCTCGCGGCCGGGGTCGCGGTCCTCGCCTACTGCCTGTGGGCTTTGGAGGGCGACCGCGCGGTGGACGGCGGCTCGCTGCCCTGGCGGCAGCTGTCGATGGTGCCGTTCATCCTCGCCGTGCTGCGGTACGCGGTCTTCGCCGACCGGGGCACCGCCGGCGCCCCCGAGGACGTGGTGCTGCGGGACCGAGGGCTGGCCGTCGCCGCGCTGGTGTGGATGACGCTGTACGGGCTGGCGGTCGCGGGGCTGTGAGCGGGCGGCGCGGACCGTGGCCGTACGGCCACGGCGGGGGACGCGGATGAGGGCGGGGCGCATCGGGCGGCGGGCGCGGGCGCTGCTGCCGGAACTGGCCGGGTTCGCGCTGGCGGGCCTGGCCGCGTACGCCGCCGACCTCGGGCTCTTCCTGTGGCTGCGCGGACCGGCCGGGCTCGGCCCGCTGACGGCGAAGACGCTGTCGTTCCTGGCGGGCTGCGCAGTGGCTTACCTCGGCAACGCCGTCGGCACCTACCGCCGCCGCGCCGCCGCCGGGGGCCGGGCCCGGCGCGTCCACCGGATGGCGGTCTTCTTCGCCGTGAACGTCGCGGGCGCGCTCGTACAGCTCCTGTGTCTGGCGCTCTCGCACTACGGCCTCGGCCTCACCTCGGCGCGCGCGGACGCCGTGTCCGGCGCCGGGATCGGCATGGCACTGGCCACATGTCTGCGGTTCTGGGGTACCCGGACGCTGGTTTTCCGGGCGGGGCGGGTTCCGGCGGGGGAGACCGGGCGGGTTCCGGCGGGGGAGTGACCGCCGGAGAGAAGAGGGACGCGGGGGATGGGCGCGGGGAGGGGGCGCGGGGAACGGAGGCGGGGACGGACGCAGGGATGAACGGACGCAGGGATGGGCGACTGGCATGAACGCCGACAAAAGGGATAGGTGTGGATCATGGATTGGTTGACCCGGCTGCCATGGATCGGCCCTGTGATCGCCCGGCTGATGCGCACACACGCATGGCGCTCGTACGAGACGCTGGAACGGGCGAAGTGGGCCCGGCTGGCGGCCGCGATCACCTTCACCAGCTTCCTCGCCCTCTTCCCGCTGATCACGGTGGGCGCGGCCATCGGGGCGGCGCTGCTCAGCAAGCAGCAGATGCGCGACCTCCAGCACAAGCTCGCGGAGCAGGTGCCGGGCATCTCCGGCCAGCTCGACCTCAGCTCCCTCGTCGACAACGCCGCCACGGTCGGCGTCGTCGCGGGCGCGCTGCTGCTCTTCACCGGCATCGGTTGGGTCAGCTCGCTGCGCGAATGCCTGCGCGCCGTCTGGGAGAAGGAGGAGGACCCAGGCAACCCCATCCTGCTCAAGCTCAAGGACGCCGCGGTCCTGCTGGGCCTGGGCGGTGTGGCCCTCGTCTCCTTCGGCGCGTCCGCCTTCGCGTCCTCGGCGGTGGGCTGGGTGGCGAAGCAGATCGGCTTGGCGGAGGGCGGCGTGGGCAGCGCGCTGCTGTCGGTGGCGGGCTTCTGCTTCGCGGTCCTCGCCGACTTCGTCCTGATGGTCTACGTCCTGACGCGGCTGCCCGGCGTCTCCCCGCCCCGCCGCCGCATGGTCGTCGCCGGCCTCATCGGCGCGATCGGCTTCGAGCTGCTGAAGCTGCTGCTCAGCGGCTATCTCCAGGGCGTCGCGGCGAAGAGCATGTACGGGGCGTTCGGCACCCCGATCGCGCTGCTGCTGTGGATCAGCTTCACGGCGAAGCTGACGCTGTTCTGCGCGGCGTGGACGGCCACGCCGTCCGCCTCCGCGGGGGAGCCCCCGCGGCAGCCGGAAGCGGGGTCCGCCGCGGCTGCGCCGACGACCGCCCCGCCGTCGGCTACCGGCGGCGGGGCCACGGCCAGTGGCGCCACGGCCGTCGGCGACTGAGCGAGACCCCCGCGCCGCCGGGTCCGGGAGCGCCTGTCAGCGGTACGGGCGGTACGGGCGGTACGGGCGTAGGCGCAGTGCGTACGCCCGTATGGCCGGATGCCCGTACGCGTGGTGCGTACGGGCATCCGAGCCAACCGGCCGGTCTTCGCGGCGCGCGCGAGCGGGCAGCCGCGGTACGCCCGTACCGCCGGGGCCGCGTCAGGAGCGGCGGCGGCGGAGCGGCCAGCGCCGGTTGACGAGGAAGGCGGCGGCGGCCAGTACCACCACGGCGCCGCCCGCGATGCCCAGGGCGGTGCCCATGCCGCCGCCCCCGGACCCGGCGACCGACGCCTGGGCCCCGCTCTGGTTCTTCACGCCGGACTTGCCGCCGGACTTGTCGCCCACGCCCTGCGGCGGCACCAGCATGCCCACCGGCTTGACGTGTTCGGCCGCCGCGAAGCCCCAGTCGAGCAGCCGGGCGCTCTCCTTGTAGACCTCGTCCGCCTCCGCCTTCTGCGGATTCATGACCGTGACCAGCAACTTCCGCTCACCGCGCTGCGCGACGCCGGTGAAGGTCGCCCCGGCGTTGGTCGTGTTGCCGTTCTTGACGCCCGCGATGCCCTTGTACGGCTGGACGCCGTTGTACTGGTCGCCGACGAGCAGCCGGTTGGTGTTCTGGATGCCGAAGCTCTCGCGCTTCTTGCCCTGCTTGCCCTTCTTGTCTTTCTTCTCCTCGCCCGGGAACTGGGCGCTCTGCGTCGAGCAGTACTCCCGGAAGTCCGCGTTCTGGAGCCCGGAACGGGCGAAGAGCGTGAGGTCGTACGCGCTGGAGACCTGGCCGGGCTCGTCGTAGCCGTCCGGCGAGACGACGTGCGTGTCGTCGGCCCGCAGCTTCTTCGCGTGGGCCTGCATGTCCGCGACGGTCTTGGGGATACCGCCGTTCATCGCGGCCAGCACGTGCACCGCGTCGTTGCCCGACTTCAGGAAGACGCCGCGCCACAGGTCGTGGACGGTGTACGTCAGGTTCTCCTTGATGCCCACCAGGCTGCTGCCCGCGCCCATGCCCTGCAGCTCCTCCGGCGCCACCTTGTGCGTCTGGGTCTTGGGGAACTTCGGCAGCACGGTGTCCGCGAACAGCATCTTCAGCGTGGAGGCGGGCGGCAGCCGCCAGTGCGCGTTCTCGGCGGCCAGGATCTCGCCGGACTCGGCGTCGGCCACCAGCCAGGACCGCCCGGAGAGGTCCTTCGGCAGCGCCGGAGCACCCGACTCCGGCTGCACCTGGCGGCCGGGGCGGCCGAGGGCGTCCCCGCCGACCGTGGACATCTGCCCCGGCGGCTTGGTCGGCGGTTTCCCCTTGTCGTCGGTGTGGTCGGCGGCCTGGGCGGGGGCGGCGGCGAGCAGGGCGGGCAGCAGCAGGGACGCGGTCGTCAGGGCCACGGCCCCGTAGCGCGTCGCGGCCCCCGGAACCTTCGGCCCCCTGGGATTACGGAAAATCGTCGGCACGCTGGTGAACGTACCCCCAAGCCCCCGCGTGTCGATCAGCGAGTCACCCGATCGCACCCCGCGCGCAGGACCAATGGGACCAGTGTCCGTATTCGCCCCGGCCCCGGAGCCTGATCTTGACCCGGCTGCCCTCGACCCCACGAAGCCCAGCCGCCCCGCCTCCTGCTTTCCGCCCGCCTTCGGAGTGTGGAGCTGATTCATCTGGATCACCCTTCGTGGGGTACTGACCAAGGGCGGGCGACCACCGACGCACAGCACAGGCCAGCGCCCGTGACGCCGTTCGTTGCCTCCCTTCTGTAGAGGCCGTGGGCCCGGCCGGGGTTGCTCTGCGCGCCCGGCCGGTAGCGAAGCTCACAGCCCCTGGACCGGTCGGGTCCTACAGGTTGTGCAGCACGTACAGGAGGACGCCGGTCAGCGCCGACTCCAGCGCCACGGTGAACGCGCGCCCCGCCCAGGCCGCCGCACCGCGGAGCAGCGCTCGCGGCACGCGGGAGCGGAGCACCGAGACCAGCCGCCCGCCGGAGCACCGCTCCACCCCCGAGCCGCTGTCCGCCGCCTGAGGAACACGCTCCATGAGAAGTCCCCTTCCATCCGTCCCATCCGGCCCGTCCGCCGGGTGGGCGCCGGTGTCTTCCAGTAGCCGGCACGGGCCGTGCCGGGCCCAAGGAACTCCGGAGACGTCCGCGATCGCTCGTACGAAAGTGCAGGTCAGTGCCGTCCTCCGAACTCCTCCGAGTCGGAGGGCGCCGACACCGGAACAGCCGTACGGCCCGGATTTCCCGAAAGCGGCCTCGTTTTCCCGAGAGCAACCAGGCTTTCCCGAAGGGCGGATGGCATCTGAACGCATCCGCCGACGCGTCCGTACTCGCTGGGGGAGGGGGCCGGCATCGGGCCGGCCACGGCACGAGGAGGTCCGGCCGTGGAGGCACGGCGATCACCGCACGGCACCGGCACGCTCGTCGGCGCACTCGTCATCCTGGAAAGGCGGGCCAAGGCGGTACGGGAGCGGTCGGGGCAGAGTACGACGAGGGCCGCTCTGGCGAAGAAGAGCGGGGTGCGGGAGCAGACGCTCAGCGACTGGTTCAACGGCCGCCACCATCCGCGCGACCTCGACCAGTTGATGAAGGTCGTACATGTACTCGCCGGGTGGGCCGACATGGGCACGGTCCCGAGCGGCCCCTGGGCCCGGCTACTGGAGGAGACGCCCCCGCCCCGGCCCGCCGCCGCCGAGGAGGAGGCCCCGGCTCCGGAGCCGGATATGGACCTGGAGCCGGATCTGGAGCCGGATCCGGATCTGGATCGTACGGCCGCGTGGCTGACCCGGCGGAACTTCCTGACGAACGCGGCCACGGCAACTGCCGCCGTGGGCCTCGGAGTCGCCGGCTGGCGGGTCTTCGACGTCCCGCACCGCACGCCGGGGCGGAAACGCTGGCGGTTCTCGGCGCGCGGGCCGGTGAGCTCGACCCCTGCGGTGGCGAAGGGCGTGGTGTATTTCGGGAGCGACGATCAGCACGTCTACGCGGTCCGCGCGGGCACCGGGGAACCGGCGTGGCGGCGGCCGTTCTCCACCGGAGGGAAGTCGCGGTCGTCGCCGGTGGTGGCGGAGGGACTGGTCTACGTCGGCAGTGACGACCGAAAGCTGTACGCCCTCGACGCGGACACCGGGGAACGGCGATGGGAATCCCGTACGGGGGCCGTGCTGGGATGGTCGTCGCCGGTGCTCGTAGGCGACTCCTTGTACGTCAACAGCGGTGGCGCGGAAGGCCAGAGCCTGTACAGAATCGCCGCGGCGAGCGGCGAACAGCGATGGCACTGCCCGATTTCCGCCTCCGCTGCCATTTGGGGGCCCGCGGTGGCGGAAGGGGTGGCATACGTCGGTTGCGCCGACGGTCACCTGTACGCGGTCGACGCCGCCGGCGGCCGAATCCTCTGGAAATTCCCCCGGAAATCCAGCGCCAAAGGCCATGCTTTCTGGCGCCCCGCAGTCGCCGGCGGAACGGTGTACGTCGGCAGCGACGACGGGAACTTGTACGCGATCAATCCCGAGGCCGGAGAAGCGCTTTGGGCCTGTCTCATCGGCGCCCCCGTGGCCTCGACCCCCCTCGTGGTCGGCTCGACGGTGTACGTCGGCAGCGACGACAGACGCGTGTACGCCCTCGACGTGGCCGACGGCCGGGAACGGTGGAAAGCCGACACCGGAGGCATGGTGCGTACGCGCCCGGCGGCGGCCGACGGCACGGTGTACGTCAGCAGCGTCGACGGCCGCTTGTACGCGTTCCGCGCGGCGGACGGCGAGGAGCGCTGGAAGAGCGTGCGACTCGGGAACGCCATCTGGTCGTCGCCGGCCGTGGCGGACGGGACCGTCTACGCGGGCAGTGACGGCGGCAGCGTGTACGCGGTGACCGCCTGAGGCCGGGGCCGGGCCGTGTCCCCAGGCTTCAGCCGCGTACCCCGGCCAGGCACGCGTCGTACAGATCGATGATGTCGCCCTCGCCGCCGTTGTCGACCCACGCCATCGTCGCGGTGTCCAGGCACGCGAAGACCGTCGCGAGCACGGCGCGCGCCCGCAGGCTCGTTTCGCCGGCGGCGTTGGCATTGGCGCGGGTGTTGGTGGTGCCGGTGCTTATACGGGCTTCGACGGCAGGCAGCAGGTCCGCCTGGAACCGCATCCACTTTTCGAGGTAACCGGCGCGCAGCGACGCGGTGTTGTGCAGAAGGCGGAACCGTTCCAACGCCCGCTCGCGGCCGTCGTGCAGGGCCAGCATGGCGGCGATCCCCGCGCGCAGGACCTCCCAGGCATCGGCGTCGGCCGGCTGTTCGCCGACCGTGTCCATCAGGACCTGCCCGAACCGGTGCTGGTCGCTGCCGAGCAGTTCCTCCTTCGTGCCGAAGTAGCGGAAGAGGGTGCGCTGGGAGACGCCGGCCTCGCGGGCGATCTGGGCCATGGACGTCTCGTCGTAGCCCTGCTCGGTGAACAGGCGCAGGGCCGTTTCGAGGATCTCCTGGGAGGCCAGTCGCCGTGTCCGGTCCCAGAGGGTGGCCGGTGCGCCCGTCGCGGTCTTGGCTTCCTGCGTCATGCCGCCAGGCTAGCCCAGTGCTGCCACGCTGACAGTCGCCCGTAAGGTTGGCAGCGACTGCCAGTAAGGCGTACGGTGTCAATCAAGGCGGCCTGCACAGCGACACCAGCCATGCCCCTCCCTTCTCTCCCCTCTCTCTCCCCCCTCCCGCAGGCACGCGAAGGAGCGCACCATGTCCGCACCGTCCGCACCGTCCAGCTCACCCGCACCAGCAGCTCTGATCACCGGCGGCACCAGCGGCATCGGCAAGGCGACCGCCGAACTGCTCCACTCCCGCGGCTATCGCGTCATGGTCACCGGCCTCCACGGCCTTGCCGACGCCGGACTGCCTGACGACGTCACGGCCGTACGGGCCGACGCGCGCTCCCTGCCGGACCTCGACCACGCGATCGACGAGGCGCGCCGCCGATTCGGCTCCCTCGACCTGCTCTTCCTCAACGCGGGCGTCTCCCGCCTCGGCCCGATCGAGTCGATCGACGAAGACGCCTTCGACGCGCTCTTCGACATCAACGTCAAGGGCGGCTTCTTCACCCTGCGCAAGGCGCTGCCGCTCCTCAACGAGGGTGCCTCGGTCGTCTTCACCGTGGGTGCCGGCGAAGGGCTCGGCTCCGCGATGGCGGCCGCCAAGGGGGCCCTGCTGCCCCTCGTACGGTCCCTCGCGCACGAATTGGCCCCCCGCCGCATCCGCGTCAACGCCGTCAGTCCAGGGCTGATCAATACCCCTGCCTACGGCAAGGCGGGCGTCTCCCAGGAAATGATCGAGTCATGGGGCGAGGGCGTTCCCCTCGGTCGCGTGGGCGTCCCCGCCGACATCGCCGAGGCGGTGGCCTTCCTCGCCTCGCCCGCGGCGAGCTACATCACCGGCGACAACCTCGTCGTCTCCGGCGGCATGGGCGTCCACGCCCGCCCCTGAGCCCCTGACGACCGGTTCCGCCGGGGGACCGCCACGGGGGCGTGCGCGGGTCCGTCCGTTCAGCCGCCGCTCCCGGGCTTGTTGGGCGCCGTGCAGTTGGCCGGCGACGGGTGGCCCTCCGGTCAGGCGAGGCGGTCGAAGACGGCTTTCTTGGTGACCGGGTCGAGGTGCACGATGGGCACGGCCTTGTTGTACGGGTTGCCGTACTGGTCGAGGCAGATCGGGCCGCTCGCGCCGTGCACCGTGTGGGTGCCGTGCAGCCGCAGTCAGCCGTCGGCCACCTGGGGGAGTGTGGGCATCCGGACCGTGCCGACGGTGCTGTTGCGGATGCCGGCGATCGCCGTGGTGACCGAGTCGTAGGCGACGATCGTCCGGGAGTCGACCAGGGAGACCGGGCCGATCGGGTGCTCCGAGCCGGGCCCGAACTCCGCGGCCAGGTCGCTGAACTCCTTGTATGCCTCCTGGGACGCGTCGTTGGTCCCGCCGCCCGGAGCCCACGCCGCCGGGTGCGCCAGGGCCGCGTAGCGCAAGGTGATGCCGGCGCCCTTGGTGAGGGAGTCCCATTCGGGGGCGAACTTGGGGTCCACGGTCAGCGTGGACGCGTGCGAACCTGTGATCACCGTGTAGCGCTTGTCGCAGGTGCGGTTCCCCAACTCGAACAGAAACTGACGCAGTTGTACGGGCCGCCCGGCGAAGTAGACGGTCTTCGCGGCGGAGGTGCAGATGTCCGCGACCATCTGGTGGAAGTCGTTGGAGAGGTTGCCCTCCTTGTTGAAGTCCTCCGGCGAGCGGAAGGTCTCGGGGGGCGTTCCTCGCCCCCTTGGCCAGCCGCTCGAACACCCGGCGCAGCGTGTACAGGTAGTTGTCGCCTTCCCGGAGGTCCTCCACCACCAGGGTCTCGTCGGGTTTCGTACCCGCGCCGTAGGACCCCAGGGCAGCCGCCTGATCGCTGTTGGTGGGGGCGGTGCCCTGCGCTTCGGGGCTTCGTCGCCGCCTTCGGCAGGCGGCTGCACCGCCAGTGAGCGGCGAGCTGGGTACGGCAAGGAGGCCGCCGGCGGTTTCCGGTCGGGTCCCATGTCTGTTGATGGTCTGTCCGGCTGGCGGGTGTGTTGCCGGTTCGGTGCCTACGGGCAGGAGCGACCCGCACGACGCCCACGCTGCTCGTCACCGTACGGGAGGAGAACCGTCTTGCGGGGCCGCAGAGTCCTCCGCGGCGCCGCACACGCGTCAGCCGACGCGGACGGACGGGTCCAGGACGCCCTCCCCTATGCCCGGGACGGCGCACGTGGGGACCTTGTTCTTCTTGACCAGCCGGTAGGAGACCGCCTTGACCGAGTCGCCCTTCTTGAACTCCGCGACGATGAGCAGGGTCGCGGCGTGCGGGATCATGTCGGGTCGGATGCGGGCCTTGCCGGGTTCGGAGGTCAGCGCCAGGTACTTGGTGGCCCAGTACTCCGCGGGCGGAGCCTCGGTGCAGCCCTTGTCCGCCTTCAGGGCGACCGCGGGTACGCCCAGCTTCTTCAGCTGCTCCTGGAGTCCGGGCAGGCCCTCGGGGCGGTTCAGGTCGAGGATCAGGGAGCCGTCGTCCTGCTTGTCCACGGCGTACGCGGGCGTGCTGCCGGAGCCGCTCACGGCCGGCACGACGATCGCCGCGGCCGCGGCCGCCACCGCGGCCAGGGCGAACGGGGCACGCCGACGGCGGGCGGGGACGGACGCGGCAGGGGCGGGGGAGGGGGCGGTGGCCATGGCCGACAGTTCCGCCGCGAGCTGCTTCTTGAATCCGGTCGGCGTGGTCATGAGACAACCTCCAGGGTGCGTTCTGCGCGGGCCGCGCTCGTCGTGGGCCCGGTCGGGTCGGTACGGTCGGTGACGGGTGGGTGTGCGGTGCGCAGTGCGCGCCTGGCACGGTGCAGACGCACCCGTACGGTCGTGGTGTTGAGGCCGAGGGCCTGTGCGGCCTCGCGTGGGCTGAGGCCGTCGGCGGCCACCAGGTCGAGGACCGCGCGCAGCGGTTCGATCAGCTCCGCATGCCGCTCGGTCAGTTCGCGGGCGGCGCGTTCGGCGTCGATGCGTTCGTCGAGGGCGGCGATGTCCTCCTCGTCCAGCAGCCGCCGCCCGTTGAGCCGGGCGACCGCGTGCTGTTCACGGACGCTGCCGCGGTAATGGGCGGAGAGGACGTTGCGGGCGATGCCGTACAGCCAGGCGGCGGGGGCCCCGCGCTTGGCGTCGTACTGGCCGGCGGCCTCCAGCGCGGCGACGAAGATGTCGGCGGTGAGGTCCGCGGCCACCTGCGGGCAGGCCGTGCGCCGGGTGACGAAGCCGAGGACGGCGTCGAAGTTCTCCTCGTAGAAGAGTGCGAAGCCGGCGGCGTCCGGCCGTGGCGGGGCGGCCCGGTTCGCCGGTCGGCGGGCCGCTGCGGCCCGTTCGGGTATCAAGGGCACCAGTGCCTCCAAGGTGGTTGGTGATCCCTTACACCCGGTACTTGGCCGGACGGAGGCGAACTGTTTCACCGTGTCACCGGTTTCTCGCCGGCGTGCTTGACGAGGGTCGGCGAGACGCACCGGAGCCAGGCGGCCACAGGGGTGACACGATGTGTCTGTCTCCGCTTGTCCGATCCCGCCCGCGCCGTTCGACGGCGCTCCGGGATCGAGCCGTGCCGCCACCGGCAGGTGGTCGCTGTGCGTTCCCGGGAGGGTCTGGGAGGACGCCGGTTCGAGGCCCTTCACCGCGATCTGGCCGAGCCGCGTGACGGGGAACGACGACGGCAGGGTGAAGCCGAAGCCGAAGCCGAAGCCGCTGCCCGCCGCGTCCTGGGCGGAGCGTATCCCCGGGCCGTCCGTGCGCCCCGGGGTCCTGTCGCCGGTCTCACCGCCGCCGCTCAGCAGTGATCAAGTTCGAGGAACGATTCGACCTGCGAGGATAAAGCTCAAGCTCAGGCGCGATCGAACGCGTCGGTCTTCAGGGCATCCATGAACGCGCCCCAGGCGCCGCCCGAGAGGAGGAGGGCGGGGCCGTCAGGGTTCTTGCTGTCGCGGACAGGGACGACGCCGGGGCATTCGTCGGCTACCTCGACGCAGCTTTGGTTGGCGTTGCTGTAGCTGCTCTTGCGCCATGTCTTGGGCTTGAAGTCGCTCTTTCGCAAGGCTGCTCCCTGCTGTTCAGAGGTCGTTGGACGCCTCGTCGCGCTACGTCCTGAACCGATGGTAGGCCGCCGACAGGTGCCCGCGAAGGCCGCGCAACTGGAAATGCAATGAGCCCCCGCCAGCCGGCGGGGGCTCGTGGTGTTGGTCGGATCAGATGTCTGTTGTCCTGACGAATGCGACGAAGTCGCTCCATGCTGCGGCGTTGAAGACCAGTGCCGGGCTGTCAGGGTTCTTACTGTCACGGACAGGGACTATTCCGGAAAAGTCATCGGCTACTTCGACGCAGCTTTGACTGCCGTTGCTGTAGGTGCTCTTGTGCCAGTTGGCGCGCTGAAGGTCAATCTTGTGCATAGTCTCCTGCCATTTCTGAGATCAGGTCTGTGGATGCTTGTTCGTCAAGCGCCTTGGTCCAGATGTCTTGGAACGCACCGTCGTAGCGTTCCACCTCGTGCGGTCGATCCAGGTAGAGGGCCCCTGTGTGGCCGTCCGAATAGACGGTGGGTGGTTCAGTTGGCCGACCGTCTCCACTGAGCGGGAATCGGAGAATGGTGAACTGCCCTGTCGCCATCCCGTGATGCAGACCAACGCTGAACGGGATCACCCTGATCGTAATGTTGGGCAGCTTGCTGACTTCCACCAGCCGAGCGAGCTGCGCTCCCATCACCTTCTTCCCGGCTACGGGATGGCGCAACACCGTCTCGCTGAGCGCGACGTGCAGTGTCGGCGGATCGGTGACCCTGCTGATCAGCACTTGCCGAGCGATGCGAAGGCTGACGCGCCTCTCGATCTCTTCGGAAGACTCATCCGGATGGTGGGCGCTGACGACGGCGTGGATGTAGTCCTCGGTCTGGAACAGTCCGGGGATCAACTCGCTCTCGTACCAATCCAGCTGCGAAGCCGCTTCTTCGAGCCCGATGTAGAGATCGAATCCTTCGGGGATCGCCTCCCCATAGGCATGCCACCAGCCCCGCGCCTTGGTCTCCTTCGCGAGCCCCATGAGCGCCTCGGTCATGTCGGCCGGTGCGCCGTAGACCTTGCACATGGCTTCAACGTCCAGGCTGCGCAGCGATGTTTGACCCGTCTCGATGCGCCACATCTTCGCCTCGGACCACTCCAGCTTGCTCGCTGCCGCTCGCACGGTGAGCCGGGCACGGTTGCGCAGATCGCGCAGGAACCGACCCAGTTGCCGACGAGGCACGGTGGATCCGGTAGGCCCATCTGCCATGCGCCGCCCCCTTCCTGTCACCCCAATGTGAAGGACTTTAGACACCCGAAATGGAAGCACCGGGAAACCCGCTTCGCAATGGGGGCACCTCTTCGTGGGACATCTGTTCTGAAATCTTGCACGCCGTAGGGCGCAGGCACATTCTGATGTCACATCACCCGAGCAACAACCGGGTGTGGTCCGGGATATGAGGACGGTGAACCCCATGAGCCCTGGCTCCTCCGAGCAGCGGGACGACAGCCACCCAGCCGACGCAGTCGACCCGGTGTCGAGCAGCGACGCCGACGCGCTGTACGAGCTGATCCAGGCCGGCGGCCTCTGGCGCATAGCGCCGGAGTGGGTTCCGCGTACGTACGCGGAACCCACGAAGGAGCTGGCGGACAGAGTGCGGCACGGACTGAGGCGGTTGGACGTATGAAGAGCACGGCACGGGCGACATTGGCGCGGATGATGGCGGAGAGCGGCGGCGACGGGGTGCTGGTGGTGCTCAAGTCGGGGAGCCGGCTTGGGGGAACGGCGATTGGTTCGGGCCTCCCGCTCGCCGGCATGGGGTTTCCGCCGTGCCGGTGCCCGGAGCACCTGGCGGGGAGGGGTAAGCCGGACACCGCCATCCGGCTCGGGGACAAGGGCGGCGGCCGGAATGAAGTTCTCGTGGCCCGGCCCGCGTACAGCGCCGTGTGTCTCGCCGACGGCGATGCCAAGTGCGACGCCAAGTGCGGCGCGGAGTCGGGGGAGCTGGGTACCTCGGACGCCGTAGGCGTATGGGTGCGGCAGCACGCCGACGCCACCGGCCACCGGCGCTACCGGCGCACCCGCTGCGACCACTTGACCCTGGAACCGCCGGAGGCGACGGCGGCCCCCGCTGCCCCGTAGGCGTGTTAGCCGGGCGTTAGTGGGGCGGTATTCCGGCGGTAGCGCGGGCGATCACAGTGGTGGACGTACCGAGGAAACAACGAGACCACGTCGCCGACTGCCCCCGGGGGAAACGCACATGCGCTCCAAGGCCACCGCCCTCACCACCCGCCGCCGCACCCTGCGCATGGCCGCCGTCGCCCTGACCGCCGCCGCCGGCCTCGGCCTGACCGCCTGTTCCGGCTCCGACGACAGCGGCGCGAAGACCATGGGCCACGCAGCCGCCGCCGAATCAAGCAACGGAAGCACCGGCGACAAGGCACAGAGCACCAGCAGCGGCGGCGGCAAGACCGACGCCACGACGGACGCGCAGACCGGCACCAAGCCCGGCACCAAGTCAGCCACCGGGAACGGGAACGGGCACGGGGACTCGTCGGGGACGCCGGTCAGCAACCTCCCCCTCCCCGACGGCAGCGAAGCCCGCGTCACCAAAACGGGCGACCAGAACTACCGCGCCGAAATCGTCGACAAGGGCGCCGTCCTGGCCACCATCGAAACCCACGACGGCGCCGCCGGACTCGACGCCAACGACATGTTCGTCGTCCTCACCACCGACGGCCGCATCCACGCCTGGATGGGCGACAGCCAGACCGGCCCCGGCACCTTCGCCCTCAAGGGCGGCTACGACGCCAAAATCACCAAAGTCGGCGAACTCCACTACCGCGCCGAACTCACCGACGGCGACGGCAACACCATCGACACCATCGAAACCGCCGACCAGCACGACATCGGCATGGACGCCAACGGCGTCTACATCGTCCTCAGCACCGGCGGCGTCATCAGCTCCCACGACTGATCCGCGCCCCCATCCCACCCCACCGCGGCGGTGGAGCCGCCTCCCACGGGGCGGCTCCACCGCCGCGGTGTTCGCGGCCCGTCCCTCAGCACGTCCGGCTTGATAGGCAAGTGGTGACTTGCCTATGGTGAAGTCGTGACGGAGGATGTCTTCAAGGCGCTGGCCGACCCCACCCGTCGGCGCATCCTTGACGAACTGGTGGAACGGGATGGCCAGACCCTGTTCGAGATATGCGCGCGGCTGCTGACCAACCACGGTCTTGGGTCGTCCCGCCAGGCGATAAGCCAGCACCTGGCCGTACTCGAATCAGCGGGACTGGTCCATTCGCGGCGAGAGGGCCGCTACAAGTTCCACGATCTGAACACCGAACCCCTTGAGTGCATCGTGACCCGATGGCTCAGGCCCGATGCGCGGGAGAGCAACCCATGAAGATCAATCTCACCAGCGTCTTCGTCGACGACCAGGACGTGGCCGAGCGCTTCTACACCGAGGTGCTGGGCTTCGTACTGAAGCAGAACGTTCCGATCGGCGAGGACCGGTGGCTGACCGTGGTCTCGCCGGAGGACCCCGACGGGACCCAGCTGGTGCTCGAACCCTCCGGCCACCCCGCCGTGCAGCCGTACAAGACGGCGCTGGTCCAGGACGGCATCCCGGCGACCGCTTTCGCCGTGGACGACGTGCGGGCGGAGTACGACCGGCTGCGCGGACTCGGCGTGCGGTTCACCCAGGAGCCGGCGGACATGGGCACGATCACCACCGCGGTCTTCGACGACACCTGCGGCAACCTGATCCAGATCATGCAGGGCGATATGTAGGGACGGCGCGCACGCCGTCCGCGGGCCTGGGCGCACGCCTTCCGCGGGACCGCGCGCACGACTTCCGCGGGTCCGGGCTCCGTTCACGGGGTCCGGCCCCCGCGAATTCCCCTACGGGCCGAGCCCCCACGGATTCGTATCCGGGCCGGGCGGGGGCCACTCACGGATTCGTCTTGACCTCCTTCATCGTCAGATGCGATTCGAGGCGCAGCACCGCCGGCAATCCGCTGAGTTTCCGCGTGAGGAACGCTTCGTACGCGGCGTGGTCCGCGACGGCGACGCGCAGGAAGTAGTCGGGGCGCCCGTACATCCGGCGGAACTCTATGACCTCCTCGTACGAAGCCATGGTGGACTCGAATTCCTCGAAGCTCTTGCGGTCCTGGGCGTAGATCTCGACGGCGACCAGGACCTCCAGGCCGCGCCCGATGGCCTCCGGGTTGATGACGGCCCGGTATCCGGTGATGACGCCCGTCTCCTCCAGCCGCTTGACGCGCCGCAGGCAGGGCGGCGGAGTCAGGCCGACCCGCTTGGCCAGCTCGACGTTGGTCAGACGGCCGTCGCGGCGGAGATGAAACAGAATTTCGCGATCCACGGCATCCAGGCTCACTTCATTGCTCACGGCGTCATTATAGGGCTGCGATAAGCAACCAAATAAGGTGGAATTCTTCCTAGAATTTCGCCATGCACATGAGCCCGCCCGTTACCGCGGACCGTCCGCGGACCACGCCGCCCGCCCCGCCGACAGCGCCCTCGACCGAGTCTCCGTCCCAGGCGTTCGCGGCATTCAAGGATTCCGCGGGTGCGGGCCTGGGATTCGTCACGGTCGGGCTCGCGTTCGGGGCGCTGGTGACGCAGTCGGGTCTGGACTGGTGGTGGGCGGGGCTGTCGGCGGCGCTCGCGTTCGGCGGCTCGTTCGAGTTCCTGCTCATCGGCCTGGTCACCGCCGCGGCCCCGCTGGCGGCGATAGCGGTGTCCGCGTTCATGGTGAACGTCCGGCACGTCTTCTACGCGCTGTCCTTCCCCCTGCACCGCATACCCGGCCGCGTCGGCAAGACGTACAGCACCTTCGCCCTGTGCGACGAGGCGTACGCGCTGGCCGCCGGGGAACAGGCCCGCGCCTGGACCGGCCGGCGCATCGTGTTCCTCCAGTTGTTCCTGCACATGTACTGGGTCGGCAGCGCGATCGCCGGCGCCCTGCTCGGCTCGCTCATCCCGAAGAGCGTCACGGGCCTGGACTTCGCCCTCACCGCCCTGTTCGCCGTCCTCGCCGTCGACGCCGTCCGCGATCTGCGCGGCGACCTGCCCACGCCCGTACTCGCCCTGCTCAGCGCCCTGGCCGCCCGGCTCCTCTTCCCCGGCGAGATGCTCCTGGCCGCTTTCGGCCTGTTCACGGTCGCGCTCCTGGCCCGCCACTTCGCTGCCGGCAGGAATTCGGCCGTCGTGAACCCGGACGGCGTGAATCCGGGCGGCGTGACGACGAACAGCATGAACCCGGACACCCCCGATCCGGACACCCTCGACCCGTACAGCGACGTCCAGGGCGGCAATAGCCCCCAGGGCGGCAGCAGCACCCAGGGCGTCAGCATCACCCCGAGCGGCAGCAGCACCCAGACCGGCGGGAGCCCGAGCCATGCCTGATACGCGCTACGCCATCGCCGCCATCCTCGTCACCGCCGCCGTGACCTGGGGCCTGCGCGCCCTGCCCTTCGTCGCCCTCACGCCGCTGCGGGCCAGCAAGACCGTCCAGTACCTCAGCGCCCGCGTGCCCGCGGGCGTCATGATCATCCTGCTCGTCTACTGCCTGCGCGACATCCCCCTCACCCACGCCGCCAGCCTGGCCCCGCTGATCGCCCTCGCCGTCACCATCGGCCTGCACATCTGGCGCCGCAACGCGCTGCTGAGCATCCTCTGCGGCACAGCCGTCCACGTGATCCTGGCCAGCACGGTCTTCGCTTCCTGAATCCCGTACCGGCTTACGGGGCTATCCCTGTCCCGTGAACATGTCGATCAGGCCTTGGGGCGACGTCTCGCCGTACATGAGCTCGTGGAGCTCGTTGCCCTCGGCGGTCGCCTCGGCGCTGCGCGGGAACATGTCCTGCTCGTACGCGGCGAGCGCGGCCTCGGCGTCGCCGGGGTGCGCGGCGAGGGCCCGGCCGAGTTCGGCGCCGTCCAGCATGGCCAGGTTGGCGCCCTCGCCGTTCGGGACCGCGAGGTGGGCGGCGTCGCCGATCAAGGTCACCCCCGGCGCCCGGTCCCAGCGGTGCCCGGTCGGCAGGGCGTGGAGGGGGCGCAGGACCGGGGCGGTGTCGCTGTCGGTGATCAGCGCGGTCAGTTCCGGGGCCCAGCCGTCGAACTCCGCCGCGATCCGCGCGGCGGCCGCACCGGAATCGGTGAAGTCGATGGCGTCGAACCATTGCCGCGGCCTCGACAGCGCCACGTAAGCGTGCAGGGTGTCGTCCCTCTCGCGGTGGGCCGCGATGCCCCTGCCCGGCGCCAGCGCCATCATCGACCCGCCGCCGACCGCTTTCGCGGCGGCGGAGTGCCGGGCGTCGACGTCGAAGAGATAGGTCTCGACGAACGAGCTGCCCGCGTACTGGGGTGTGGCGTCGGAGAGCAGCGGCCGGACCCGTGACCACGCGCCGTCCGCGCCGACCAGCAGGTCCGTGGTGACGGTGGAGCCGTCGGCGAAGGTCACCTCGTGGCGGCCCCCGCCGAGGGAACGGGCGCCCGTGACCTTGCGGCCCCACCGGACGGCGCCGGCCGGGAGCGAGTCGAGCAGGACGCGCCGCAGCTCGCCGCGCTGCACCTCGGGGCGGCCGCCCGTACCGTCGTCGTCCTTTTCGATCAGGGCGGTCCCGTCCGGGGCGAGCACCCGCATCGCCTGGCGGCCCTCCAGGATGAGGCCGCGGAACTCGTCCATCAGGTCGGCCGCCTTGAGGGCGAGCTGCCCGTTGTAGTCGTGGATGTCGAGCATCCCGCCCTGCGCGCGAGCGGCCGGGGACGGCTCTCCCTCGTACACCGTCGCCGGGATGCCGTGTACGTGCAGGACCCGGGCCAGGACGAGTCCGCCCAGGCCGGCTCCGATGATCGTGACGTCAGTGGTCATGGTGATTCCCCTTAGCCGCTCAGCTGCCGCATGCCTGCGGGACGGGCGTCCGGCCATCGCCGGGACGCCTTCTGGAACGTCGTTCCAATCCTTACGCCAGACTGGAGCGGTGTTCCAGAGTTGTCAAGATGGAACGACGTTCCAGGCGTGTGTCAGGATGAGCACATGGCAACCAGGAAGCGTCGTGCGGAGCGACGAGAGGAACCGCTCTCACGGGAGCGCATCGTCGAAGCCGCGATCGAACTCCTCGACGTGGCGGGCGAGAGCGGGCTCACCTTCCGCGCGCTGGCCGAGCGACTCGCCACCGGCCCCGGCGCGATCTACTGGCACGTCGCGGGCAAGGACGAACTGCTCAACGCCGCCGCCGACGCCGTCGTCGCGGGCGCCATGCCCGCCGACACCGCCGGGGCCGCCCCGCGGGAGGCGATCCGCGCCCTCGCGCTCGCCGTATTCGACGCGGTCGACGCCCACCCCTGGATCGGCAACGACCTCTCCCGCGCCCCGGCGCAGTCGCCGATGCTGCGGATCTTCGAGCACCTAGGACGTCAGCTCCAGGCGCTCGGGGTGCCCCGAGCCGCCCAGTTCACCGCCGTGTCCGCGCTGCACAGCTACATCCTGGGCTCGGGCGGGCAGAACGCGGCCAACGGCCGCCTGCGGCAGTTCCGCGATCAGGGCGCGAACCGGACCGAGTTCATCGACGCCGCCGCGGCGGCGTGGGCGGACCTCGACCCCGACGAGTACCCGTTCACCCGCGACGTCGCGGACCAACTGCGCGAGCACGACGACCGGTCGGAGTTCCTCGCGGGCATCGACATCATCCTCGCCGGGATCGCCGCCAGATGGACGCCGAGCGGCTCGGCGCCGTCCTAGCCGGCCCCGGACTCCCGTCGCGTCACACCGTCTCTTGCGACGCGGCCTCTTGTGAAGCGGCCTCTCGCGACGCCGTCTTCCGCTTGTCCGCCTCGCGGTGCGCGCGGACGCCGCGCAGCCCGATGAGACCGATCGCCGTCCCCAGCAGGAAGGAGACCACGGCGAGCGTCAGGTGCACCCAGAAGTAGGCCGTGGGCTTGCCGTCGTCGAAGGCGAGCCCGCTCCCGTCCTTCCACAAGTTCTTGGCGAAGGTCGTCCAGACCACCCAGGACCAGACACCGAAGGCGAGCAGGAACCAGGAGACGGGGCGGCTGAGCTTCATGGGGGAGTCCTCTGCTGCGGGGGAGTGCCCTGCCAGTATCCGACCGGCGGCCCCGCGCCGTGCGGCGGGGGTGGCGGACCCGGCCGCGTACCGCGTGTACGGACGTACGGGCGGACCTACGGGCGGATGCGCGGGCGGATGCGCGGGCGGGCGTACGGGCTCATGGCCGTACGCGCCGTAGCCGGGCCGCCCGCGTTTACACGTCGTGGCGAGGATTGGCCGAAAACTCTTTCACGCTGTGCACGCGAAGTACCACGCACAGCTCGCTTCGCCTTCAATCACATATTCACTATGTGAGCGCGACGAGCGGAGGGGGCACGTGTGGTGGGCTTACTGCGGCGGAGTGCGATCCGGCTGCCACGGCAGCCGGCCTCGGTGGGGCTGGCCCGGCTGCGGGTGTGTGAGCACCTGGCGGCCTGGGGGCGGAGCGGCGACGCCGTCGACGCGGCCATGCTGGTCGTCTCCGAACTCGCGACCAACGCGGTCCGGTACGGCGCCCTTGGGGAGCGGGAGTTCGAGGTGGCCGTCACCGTGCTCGACGACGGTTCGTGCTTCGTCGAGGTCACCGACGCGGAGCGAAGATCCCCGGTGCCGCGGGTCGCCGGCGACGAGGACGAGTCCGGGCGCGGGCTCCACCTGGTCGAGGCGGTCGCGGAGACGTGGGGGGTGTGGCACCGGGGGCGTCTCGGCAAGACCGTATGGGCGGTGCTGGCGCCGCCCGCTGCAGGCGGAACGGCATGATCCGTATAGAGAGCCGATCTTTTGCCCGATTCGCCTGCGCGCGTGCGATACCTGTGTTTAGGTGATGCGCATCACTGGGCGGAGGGGGCACGGGGATGCGTGGGGGCCGGTTATGGGCGAGTTTCATGTGCGCGGCCGTGGTGGCCGTGGGGGCGGGCGGCTGCCAGCTCATCTCGCCCGACAAGAAGGACAAGGGGCCGATCACCGTCGGCACGACCGACACGATCACCTCGCTCGACCCGGCCGGCGCGTACGACGCCGGGTCCTGGGAACTCTTCAGCAACCTCTACCAGTCGCTGCTGACCTTCTCGCCCGGCTCCGACAAGCCCGTGCCCGACGCGGCCCGGAGCTGCGCCTTCCAGAGCTCGGGGCTGCGGACGTACGTATGCGAGCTGCGCGACGGGCTCACCTTCGCCGACGGCCGTGACGTGACGGCGGAGGACGTCAAATACTCCTTCGACCGCATTCGGCGCATCAAGTCGCAGCAGGGCCCCGGCCCGCTCCTCGCCACCCTCACCTCGGTGCAGGCGGCCGGCCGCAGGGTGGTCTTCCACCTCGGCGTCCCCGACGCCACCTTCCCGTTCAAGATCGCCACCGGGGCCGGGTCGATCGTCGACCCCCGGCGCTACCCCGCCGACCGGCTCCGCCCGGACAGCGCCGTCAGCGGCTCCGGACCGTACGTGCTCAAGGGGTACGCGCCGGGCTCCGCCGCCGAACTGAAGCCCAACTCCCACTACTCGGGCGCGGTCAAGAACGTCGGCGGCGCTGCCACCGTGCGCTTCTTCTCCTCCCCGGCCAAGATGAGCCGGGCCTGGAAGGACCGCACCGTCGACGTCGTGGCCCGGCAGATGCCGCCCACCGACCTCGCGGCGCTCTCGCCCACCGACAACGACGTGCGGGTCATGGAGAACTCCGGGGCCGCCACCCGCTCCATGGTCTTCAACGTGCGCTCCGGCTCGCCGATGCGGAACCGCGCCGTGCGGCAGGCCATCGCCGCCGTCGTCGATCGCGAGGCCATCGCCCGCGACGTGCACCACCGCACCGTCGAACCGCTCTACTCCCTCATCCCGCGCGGCCTCACCGGCCACAGCACCCCCTTCTTCGACGCCTACCAGAAGCCCGATCCGGCGCGCGCCCGGAAACTGCTGCGGGACGCCGGGATCACCACCCCGGTCGGCTTCGATCTCGCCTACTCCCAGGGCGCCGCCACCGGCGACGAGGCGGCGACGCTGCGCAAGCAGCTGGAGGCCACCGGGCTGTTCAAGGTCAACGTCAAGTGGGTGGAGTGGAAGAGGTTCCAGGAGGGCTACGCCAAGGGGGAGTACGACGCCTACTGCGTCGGCTGGCTCGCCGACTTCCCGGACCCCGACACCTTCATCTCCCCGCTCGTCGGCGCGGACTCCTCCCTGCACTCCGGCTACCGCGATTCCGGCATCGAGCAGCTGATCCGCGACACCGAGCGCGAGGACCTGCGCGGCCGCACGGCCGGCGACTTCCGGACCATCCAGAAGACGGTCGCCCAGGATGTGCCGATGCTGCCGCTGTGGCAGAAGAAAGACTACGTACTCAGCGGCAAGTCGATCTCCGGCACGCAGTACCTGTCGGACGGCACCAGCATCTGGCGGCTGTGGAAGCTCAACCGGATCTGAGGGCTCGATACGGGCGATCCGGACGACCCGGGCCGGGCGGGAACCCGGGTGGTCGCGAACGCCTCTACGGGAGTGCACAGCGATCAGCGCACTACCGCAGAGCGAGGAGTGCAACTCATGTCTAGCTTGCGTAAGTTGAGCGCGGCCGGACTGTTCACCGCAGCACTGACCGACGTTTAGACGGTGTCCAGTGTTTCTCCCGTGAGCGGCCACAGCGTGAACGTGCATACGCACGAGTGCGGTTGGCCTGCTCGGTGTTAGTCACGGAGCCGTGGACCTGAATCGATCCCGCTCGGCGAATTCACTCGCGGAACCGGCCTACGTTCTCGCCTCGGCCCCGACCTCCCCAGCGGTTCCGGCCGCCTGCGCGGGTACGGTCGCCTCCGACGGTGCGGCCGGCTCCGCGGGCACGGCCTCCGCGCCCGCCACGAACAGCCCCACGTCGCGCATCGCCTCCGAGAAGGCGAGGGCCGGAACGTCCGCCGGGGCGACGGGAGTCCACGCGCCGCGCGGCCCCTGGCGGCGCTCGAAGCGCACCGGGCCCGTCGAGCAGAGGGCCGGACCGCCGCCGTCCCCGCCCTCGCCCCCGCCCAGCCCTTCGGCCCCGTACGGAACCTCCTCCGGCCGTACCAGCTCCACGAGCAGTCGCGCCCGCCAGAACTCGCCCTCGTTGCGGCGCAGTTCGCCCGGCCGGGGCAGTGTCCGTACCGCCTCCGCCCGCCGCTCCGCATCGGCGTAGCCGAGCCGCCCGCCCGTCCAGCCGGCCTTCGCCATCAGCGTCTTCGCCGCCCCGTACCGCAGCAGGCGGCCCGCGAAGCGCGCGGACTCCCCGGGCGCGTCCCGCTCCGCCCGGCCAGGGCGGCAGGCGTCGCGGAAGATCTGCGGGAACGGCTGTCTCAGCTCGCGGTCCGCCGACTCCTCCCGCCACACGCGCACTTCCTCGGCCCCGGCCCGTACCGGATGCCACAGCCGCAGCAGCGCGCCCGCCTCCACTCGGTCCGCCGTGCCGCCCGCCCCCGCCAGCGCCCAGCCGCCGCCCGTACGCTCCGGGAACCCGGCGGTCCACGCGCCGCCCGCGCCGTCGCTCGCCTCCCACAGCAGCGTACGGGCCACAGCGCCCGTCACCGGGTGGTCCAGGCAGTGCCGGGCCCACTCCTCGGCAGGCCAGACCGTGCCCCCGGCCAACTGCTCCGCGAGCCGGTCGCACTCGGCGGGCAGCAGGGTACGCAGCCGCTTCAAGGCCGCGCGCAGCTCGGCCAGTTCCGCGCCGTACTCCGCGCGCAGCGCCTTCGGCGGAGACTTCAGCACCCGGCCCTCGGGCCCCCGGAAGGAGAGGTCGGCCTCGGTGGGGGAGACGGACAGCACCGCCGTGTACGGGCCGAGCTGCTCCTCCCGCATGCCGCGCGCGTCCAGCCCCACGGTCGGCGCCGACCCCTCGCCCACCCGCCCCGGGGCGACGCCCCCGCGCGCGACGATCTCCTCCAGCGCCCTGTCCACACCCTTGAGCACGGTGCGGTTGCGCACCTCGCCCCGGACCCGTTCCAATTCCTGGGCGGCCGGCTCCCCCTGGGCGCCGCCGAACGAACCGAGCACGGCGACGGCTGCCGCGGCGATCCGCCCATGGCGGCACCGGCCGCCGGACCCGCCCATCCCGGCCCCGGCGCGGAGGGCGACGGCCCCCGCCAGGGCCACGAACCGGCCGGCGCGCGCAGCCTGCGTCGCGTCCTCCGGGGGTGCCGCGTCCGGTGTTCCGCCGCCCCGCGCGCTCTCGGCCGCCGCCCACAGCAGCCCCCGCACCAGCTCGCCGTTGCCCTCTCCGGCGATGCCTTGCGCCCCGGACCGCAGCGTGTGCTCCTCCTGCTCCGCGATGCCCCGCAGCAGCGCCTCCACCGCCTCACCGGCCCGCGGCGCCGCCGCCAGCAGCACCGCCGCCGTCCGCCGCCAGCGCCCGGTCACCCGCCCGCCGCCGCCCGCCACGCGGCGGCAGTGGCCCAGGAGCGCGGGCACGCCCGGGGAGCCGAGCAGCGCGGGGTGCGCGGCGCGCATCGCCGGGCCGTACGCGTCGCCGTCGTCGAGGATGTCCGGCGGCAGACCGCACGACACCACGCCCTCTTCGCCCACCGCCATGGTGCGCACCCCTCCCCGATCCCGCTCCCCGATCCCACCGGCCCCGTACAGAAGACGATAGGCGGCACCACTGACAGTGCCGGGGGCGAGGTCGGCTCGCGGCGGCCGGGATCAGCCCGGCTCGGCGGCCGGCAGGGACAGGACCATCGTCAGGCCGCCGCCGGGGGTGTCCTGCGGAGTGAGCGTCCCGCTCATCGCCTCCGCCAGGCCGCGGGAGAGCGCGAGGCCCAGCCCCAGCCCGGTCGAGTTGTCGGTGTCGCCGAGCCGTTGGAAGGGCAGGAACGCCCCCTGCCGGGCCGCGCCCGTCAGCCCCGGGCCCCGGTCGGTGACCCGCAGTTCCACGCGGCCCGCGTGCGCCTCGGCGGCCACCGAGACGGGGTGGCCGGCGGGGGAGTGGCGCAGGGCGTTGGCCAGCAGATGCGCCAGTACGCGGGCCAGTTGCGCGGGGTCGGCGCGTACGGCGGGCGCGGCGGCCACGCCTCGTACGGTCACGTCCGCGCCCGCGAAGCGGTTCAGCACGGCGGGCAGCACCTCGCTCCAGCCGGTCGGCCGCGGGCGCAGCCGCAGCATCCCCGTCTGCAGCCGGCTCATGTCCACCAGGTCGTCCACGAGCCGTCCCAGCCGGGCCAGCGACTCCTCGGTGGCGCTGAGGAGTTCGTCGCGCTCCTCGGCGCTGAAGTCGACGTCGCGGCTGCGCAGCGACCCGACCGCCGCCAGGGCGCCGGCGAGCGGCGTGCGCAGGTCGTGGCTGACGGCGGCCAGCATGGCGGTGCGCAGCTGGTCGGCGGCGTCCGGGGGCTGGTTGCGCGGTGGTCGGTTCTGCGGCGGCCGGGCCCTCGGCGGCCGGTCGCGTAACAACGGGTCGTGCGCCGGCCGCCCCGCGGGGCGTCCCGGCATCAGAACCGGTCCGGGAAGGCGCGCGCGAGGAGCAGGAGCCCGACCAGCACGGCCGCGATCACGAGACCGACGACGTTCTCTACAGTCACTGCGCACTCCATGCATGAGGGTCGGGGGCCGGGGCAGGAAGCCGGCTTCCGTAGCGCATCGCGCGCCACTGCCTATAGGGACCCCTGTTGACGGCCCTCTGGCGCATATCGCGCACACCTTGACGCCAATTTGACGGGCTTTCGCCTGATGGTGTGAGGCGGGTGGGGTGCGGCGGGTGCGGGAAGAACACTCAGTCCCAACAACACCTTCAGTCCCGCTGATTACTCGCTTACGCTCTGGTGGCGGAAGTGAGCGCCTGCTACGTTCGTTGGTCTGGACCTGGCCCGATGGCTCGACGCAAGGGCGGCACTCTCCCGAGCGGAACGTCGTGGTAGCTCCGACCGACCCCGCCCGCCCGAACACGCCGGAGAACCACGTGCCCAGCCCCTGGACCACCGTCGTCATATCCCCGCACTTCGACGACGCCGCCCTCTCCCTCGCCGGCCTGCTGCGCCGCCTCGACGGGCCCGCCGCCGTCGTCACCGTGCACGCCGCCGCGGCCCCGGCCGACAGTGAACTCTCCTACTGGGACTCGGTCTGCGGCTTCACCTCGACCGCCGAGACCCACCGCACCCGCCTCGCCGAGGACGCCCGCGCGTGCGCCCTGATGCGCGTCGACCAGGTGCTCCTCGACCACGCCGACGGCCCGTACCGCAACAGCGAGCCCCTGACCGCTCTGACCGACTTCCTCGCCGCCCTGCCGCTCACCACCCGGGTCCTGCTCCCCCTCGGCACCAACCAACGCGACCACCAGGCCGTACGCGACCAGGCCCTCGCCGCCCTCGCGACCCGCCCCGGCGCCGAAGCCGCGCCCCGCCCCTGGGTCTACGCCGACCTCCCCTACTCCGGCGCGTCGGACGAATGGGGCACCGACGAGGCGTCAGCCGCCCTGGAACGCAGCGACCGCGGCAGCGCGTACCGCGACCTGAAGTCCCAGTACCGCCTAGACGTCGTACAGGATCTCCACCTCACCGAAGAGGAATGGATCGCCAAACGCGAAGCGGTCCTCTGCTACACCTCCCAGCTCGCCCCCGTAGCCGTGGACCACAAGACCTACCTCCGCCACCCCGGCCCCCTCCAGTCCGAACTGGTCTGGGAACTGAGCTAGCGCCATGGCGGCCGACGGCCGCTGCTCCGCCCTGTCGCCGGCCGGGAGCCGTCAGTGGAGGCCGGGGCCGGGCATCCCGAGCGAGACGATGTCGGCGCCGCCCAGGCGGCGTACGGTCTCCCGAGCGGCGGCCAGCCGCTCGGCACGCTGATCGGCGGTCGGCTGCTCGGCGGCCAGGGCCTCGACCAGTTGGCCGATGGTCATGCCGCGCTCCTTGGCGAGCTCGGCGAGGTGGTCGCGGATCTCCCGCGGGACCCGAATTGTCGATGGCGCCATCCCGCCACTATAGGAGCCCGCCGGACAGCGACCGGGAATCCCGTGTCCCAAGGCCCCACAGCGAAAGGCCCCGCCCCCGTCCGAAGACAGATGCGGGGCCTCGGTGCGCGAGCCCGGAGTGGAGACCCGGGCGAAGCTCAGAAGCGGCGCGTGATCAGGGCGCGCTTCACTTCCTGGATGGCCTTCGTGACCTCGATGCCGCGCGGGCACGCGTCGGTGCAGTTGAAGGTGGTCCGGCAGCGCCAGACGCCGTCCTTGTCGTTGAGGATCTCCAGGCGCTGCTCGCCGCCCTCGTCGCGCGAGTCGAAGATGAAGCGGTGCGCGTTGACGATGGCCGCCGGGCCGAAGTACTGGCCGTCGTTCCAGAACACCGGGCACGAGGACGTGCACGCGGCGCACAGGATGCACTTGGTGGTGTCGTCGAAGCGCTCGCGGTCCTCGGCGGTCTGGTGGCGCTCGCGGGTCGGCTCGTTGCCCGTGGTGATCAGGAATGGCATGACGTCGCGGTACGCCTGGAAGAACGGCTCCATGTCGACCACGAGGTCCTTGAGGACCGTGAGGCCCTTGATGGCCTCGACCGTGATCGGCTTGTCCGGGTTTATGTCCTTGATCAGCGTCTTGCACGCGAGGCGGTTCTTGCCGTTGATGCGCATCGCGTCGGAGCCGCAGATGCCGTGCGCGCAGGAGCGCCGGAAGGTCAGCGTCCCGTCGAGCTCCCACTTGATCTTGTGGAGGGCGTCGAGGACCCGTTCCTTGGGGTCGATTTCGAGCTTGAAGTCCTCCCAGACCGCGTCCGCCGAGACCTCCGGGTTGAACCGGCGGATTCGGAAGGTGGCCGTGACCAGGTGGCCCTTGTCGGCCTCCAGCGCGTCCAAGGAGGCCGAATGCCCGTCGGCCTTGTCAATCGTGGGGGTGCTCATCAGTACTTACGCTCCATCGGCTGGTAGCGGGTCTGCACGACCGGCTTGTAGTCGAGGCGGATCGTCTCTTTGCCGGAGGAGTCCGTCTCGCGGTACGCCATGGTGTGCCGCATGAAGTTGACGTCGTCGCGGTTCGGGTAGTCCTCGCGGTAGTGACCGCCGCGCGACTCCTTGCGGGCCAGCGCCGATACGGCCATGACCTCGGCCAGGTCGAGCAGGTTGCCCAGCTCGATGGCCTCCAGCAGGTCGGTGTTGAACCGCTTGCCCTTGTCCTGCACGGACACGTTCTTGTACCGCTCGCGCAGCGCGCCGATGGTCTCCACGGCGGTCTTGATCGTCTGCTCGGTGCGGAACACCATCACGTTGGCGTCCATGCACTCCTGGAGCGCCTTGCGCAGCTCGGTGACGCGCTCGGTGCCCGTGGAGTCGCGCAGGGACTCGACCTGCGAGGCGACC
The DNA here is from genome assembly GCF_040654875.1 of Streptomyces sp. NPDC050610. NCBI lineage: Bacteria > Bacillati > Actinomycetota > Actinomycetes > Kitasatosporales > Streptomycetaceae > Streptomyces > Streptomyces sp. NPDC050610. The sequence goes on from NZ_JBFAIV010000024.1 coordinate 56,632, forward strand.
AGCGAGGCCGGGTCCTCGGGCAGCTCGACGAAGTCGCTCTTCGCCGCGTACTCGGCGGCGGCGATGCCCGCCCGGCGGCCGAAGACGTTGATGTCGAGCAGCGAGTTGGTGCCCAGCCGGTTGGCGCCGTGCACGGAGACGCAGGCGACCTCGCCGGCGGCGTACAGGCCCGGCACGACGGTGGTGTTGTCGAGGAGCACCTCGCCCTCGACGTTGGTCGGGATGCCGCCCATGGCGTAGTGCGCGGTCGGCTGGATCGGGATCGGGTCCGTGTAGGGCTCGATGCCCAGGTACGTACGCGCGAACTCGGTGATGTCCGGGAGCTTGGCGTCCAGCTGCTCCGGCGGCAGGTGGGTCAGGTCCAGGTAGACGTGGTCGCCGTCGGGGCCGCAGCCGCGGCCCTCGCGGATCTCCGTGTAGATGGAGCGGGAGACGACGTCGCGGGAGGCGAGGTCCTTCATGACGGGCGCGTACTTCTCCATGAAGCGCTCGCCGTCCTTGTTGCGGAGGATGCCGCCCTCGCCGCGCGCGCCCTCGGTCAGGAGGATGCCCATCCGCCAGATGCCTGTCGGGTGGAACTGGAAGAACTCCATGTCCTCCAGCGGCAGCCCGCGGCGGTAGGCCGCGGCCTGGCCGTCGCCGGTCAGGGTGTGCGCGTTGGAGGTCACCTTGAAGAACTTGCCGGTGCCGCCGGAGGCGAAGATGATCGCCTTCGCCTGGAAGACGTGGATCTCACCGGTCGCCAGCTCGTACGCGACGACGCCGGCGGCCTTCTTGACCCCGTCCACCTCCTGGAGCAGCAGGTCCAGGACGTAGAACTCGTTGTAGAACTCCACGCCCTCCTTGACGCAGTTCTGGTACAGCGTCTGGAGGATCATGTGGCCGGTGCGGTCCGAGGCGTAGCAGGACCGGCGGACGGGGGCCTCGCCGTGGTTACGGCTGTGGCCGCCGAAGCGTCGCTGGTCGATGGTGCCGTCGGGCGTCCGGTTGAACGGCAGGCCCATCCGCTCCAGGTCGAGGACCGAGTCGATGGCCTCCTTCGCCAGGATCTCGGCGGCGTCCTGGTCGACCAGGTAGTCGCCGCCCTTGATCGTGTCGAAGGTGTGCCACTCCCAGTTGTCCTCCTCGACGTTGGCGAGGGCGGCGGCCATGCCGCCCTGCGCCGCGCCGGTGTGGGAGCGGGTCGGGTAGAGCTTGGTCAGCACGGCGGTACGGCTGCGCTTCGTCGACTCGATGGCCGCGCGCATGCCGGCGCCGCCGGCGCCGACGATCACGGTGTCGTACTTGTGAATCTTCATGGGTTAAGCCTCAGCCCCGGGGTCTACTGGATGTTCGGGTCGAAGGTGAAGATCACCAGCGTGCCCAGAAGGACGGTGAACACCGTGGCGGTGTAGAGCAGCATCTTCAGCCAGAAGCGGGTGTTGTCCCGCTGCGCGTAGTCGTTGATGACCGTGCGCAGGCCGTTGGCGCCGTGCAGCATCGCCAGCCACAGCATCGTGAGGTCCCACACCTGCCAGAACGGCGAGGCCCAGCGGCCGGCGACGAACGCGAAGCCGATCTTGGAGACACCGCCGTCCAGCACGAGCTGGATCAGCAGGTGGCCGAGGACGAGGACGACCAGCACGATGCCGGACAGGCGCATGAAGAGCCAGCCGTACATCTCGAAGTTGGTGCGGGTCGACTTGGGGGTCTTCTTGGTACGCGCGCGGGGCGGCTCGATCACCGGAGCCGGGTGTTCCGCGTCGTACAGCGACACGGAGTCGTGCGGCGTTGTGGTCTCTGCGGAGGACATCTCAGCTCCCGAACAGCGTGCGCAGGGTGTGCTGCAGCACGGGGTAGAAAGCGCCGGCCATCAGCACGACCCAGACGCCGACGACGGTCCAGAGCAGCTGCTTCTGGTACTTCGGGCCCTTCGACCAGAAATCCACGGCGATGACCCGCAGGCCGTTGAGCGCGTGGAAGAGGATGGCGGCCACCAGGCCGTACTCCATCACGTTGACGATGGGCGTCTTGTACGTCGCTACGACGTCGTCGTACGCCTGGGGAGAGACGCGGACGAGAGCGGTGTCGAGGACGTGCACGAACAGGAAGAAGAAAATGAGGACGCCAGTGACTCGATGAGCCACCCAGGACCACATGCCTTCCCGGCCGCGGTACAGCGTTCCAGCCGGCACTGAAAACCCTCCGGGAGCGGGGATTGGGGGCTGCCGCCAGCTTCTAACAGGTAAGAGAGGAGCACTGTCGGTCGGGCCCGGCCGGGTACGGTCCACCGGCCCTGGCCATCGTAGCGACGACGTGTCGGTTCGCTCGCCCGGGGTCCTTAGGTGTGATCAAACAGGCACGTACGGCCTACTCGGGAGGGGTGCGGACCGCCCTGGAAGCCCGATTTCGGGGCGTATGTTCGTACGGGCGTTCGAAGCGGGCGGTATGCGCGCGGCGCGCCGCTCAGGCTCCCGGGCACCCTTGCGCGTCCGGTACGGGCGCGGCCTCCGTGACGAGCCGGGCCTCCGTGACGAGCCGGGCCAGCCGGCCGCGGGCGAGCCGGCGCGTCTCGTCGGCCGTGACGGCGCGCTCCTCGTCGGGCTCATGGGTGAGCCGGACGCGGATGGCGGCCAGCACCTGGCCCAGCGCCTCCTCCGGCGCGAAACTGTCCAGGCAGATCACGAAGACATGGCCGAATTTGCTCTCGTACGCGGCGTGCGCGGCCCGTAGCGCGGTGTATGCGGCGAGCGTGCCCGGACCGGGCGGGCCGGCCGGGTCGTCGCCGTCGGCGGCCAGCGGCGGGTGGTGCGCGGCGTGCTCGCCCGCGAGCGCCTCGGCGAGGTCCGCGGGGGTGAGATCGTAGGCCGCCTCGTCGGCGGCGGCGAGCAGCGCGTCCAGGTCGGGGTAGGGGCGGTGGGCCGTGATCCGCTCGATCCACCGGCGGCTGCCGCAGCAGGCGCGCAGGGCTTCCTCGGCCGCTCGGGGTGCGGCGGAGTTGAGGCGGTCGAGGCCGTGGTGCATGAATTCCTCGGGCTGGGTCGGGCGGCTGGGGCTGGTGGCCGGGCCGGATGGCCGGGTCAGCTGGCCGGATCGGATGCATGGATCGGGCGCGTAGCGAGTGGGGCAAGGGGTGGGGAAGGGGTTAAGGGTGAGGCGAGGGGGATTGAGTCGTCACCGTAGCGATGCAACTCGGCCACTGTCCGACGGATGCGCGAATTTCACCCGGACGTGAGGGCCTACGGGCGCGTAACTGACGGCTGAAGGGGCAACACCCAATACCTTCGCCCCGAAATCATCCTGACGCCCCGAATTCACCATGACACTCCGAATTCGTCATGACGCCCCGGATTCACCACGAAAATCATGAAACAGGAGGTATGCGCCATGCGGTTGCCCCGCAGGATCAGCCGAGCAGCGGCCGTACGCGCCGCCATCGCGGGCGCCGCCGTGGTCGTGGCCGTCGTCGTCGCCCTCATCGTGTGGCCGAGCGACGACGGCCCCACGACCCCCAGCGCGCCCGCCCGGAGCCCCACGCCCACCCCCGCCCCCACCGGCCCGCTCTCCAAGCCGCCCCGCACCATCCCCGCCGTACGGGACTTCGACGCCGCCCGCGGCCCCGGCTGGCGGCCCTCGCGCACCGCCCGCGTCATCGCCGACCCGAGCGGCCCGCTCGGCGAATCGGCCCGCCTCCTCGCCCGCGACCTCGACCTGGGGACCGCCTCCGGCCCCGCCCACCGCGGCGACGTCGAACTCCGCCTCGGCCACGACGGCGGCCCCGAGTCGTACACCATGACCACCCGCGACGGCCGCGTGGTGATCACCGGAGCGGACGAGGCCGGCGCCTTCTACGGCACCCGCACCGTCGTACAGGCCGTGCGCTCCGGCGGACAGGTGCCCGAAGGGAGCGTGCGGGACCGCCCCGACCGGCCCCAGCGCGGCCTCAACCTCGACATCGCCCGCAAGTTCTTCGACGCCGACTGGATCGAGGCCCGCCTCCGCGAGATGGCCGACCTCAAGCTCAACCAGCTCTGCCTGCACTTCTCCGACGACCAGGGCTTCCGCATCGAGAGCGGCAGCCACCCCGAGATCGTCTCCGACCAGCACCTCACCAAGGCGCAGCTGCGCCACATCACCGACCTCGCCACCAGCCTGCACATCGAGGTCATCCCCGAGATCGACTCGCCCGGCCACCTCGGCGCGGTCTTCAAGGCCCACCCCGGCCTCGAACTCCGCAACGCCTCCGGAACCCCCGCCCGCGGCGCGGCGGACATCTCCGACAAGAAGGCCGCCCGCGTCGTCGACGACCTGCTGCGCGAGTACGCCCCGCTGTTCCCCGGCCCGTACACGCACCTCGGCGGCGACGAGTACCTCGCCCTCATGGCCAGGGACCCCGAGAGCTCGTACCCCGGCCTCGCGGAGGCGGCCCGTGCCGAGTACGGGCCCGACGCCAAGGTCCAGGACCTGGCGACGGGGTGGCTCAACGACCGGGCGGCGACCGTGCGTTCCCTCGGCGGCAAGGCCAAGGTGTGGAACGACGGCGTCCACGCCGGCGGCGTCGTCGCCACCGACAAGAACCGCGAGATCGAGTACTGGACCGGCACCGAGATCGGCGCCCGCGACCCGCTGGAGTATCTGAAGGAGGGCCGCAAACTCGTCAACCTCAACGACGAGTTCCTCTACTACGTGCTCGGCCAGCCCAACCAGTTCCGCTACCCCACCGGGCAGCGGATCTACGAGCGGTGGACGCCCGCCGTGCTGCGCGGCACCGATCCCGTACCCGCCTCCCTCGCCGGACCGGACCGCGTGCTCGGCGGCCGGCTGGCGATCTGGGGCGACATCCCCGACGCCCAGACGACCCAGCAGGTGGCGCGCGGCATCCGGCTGCCGCTGCGGGCCCTGGCCCAGAAGCTGTGGGACCCGCGCCGCCCCGCATTGCCCTGGAAGGAGTTCACGGCGCTCGCCGACCGCGTCGAGCACTGAGAGCCGGGGCGGTCGTGTTCTGGCCGCGGGTCCCGATGATCGTGTCGCGCCCGCGAGGCCCGCCGTCCCCCCGGCCCCGCGGTACCTGGCAGTAGGGCCCCGGGCCGCACCGCGCCACAGCAAGGCTTGTCACTATGGGGGACAACCAATGCCGATGCTCGCGCATCTAGCCACGGCGGAGTGCGCGTTCGCGCTCCCGCGCACCTGAACGAGGGCCCGATGAAGATCGAATTTCTGATTCACAACGCGTACGGAATCGGCGGCACGATCCGCTCGACCGTCAACCTCGCCGCAGCACTAGCTGACCGGCACGACGTCCGCATCACGAGCGTCAACCGCCCGGCGGACGCCCCCGAGCTGACGATCGACCCCCGGGTCCCCGTCACCCCCCTCGTCGACCTCCGCGAGGGCGCCGACACCGACGAGTACGCCGACCCGCTCAACCAGCGGCCCAGCGCCCTCTTCCGCGACGAGCGGATCGACAACGGCCGGATGGCCGCCACCGCCCTGACCGACCAGCGCGTCGCCGCGCACCTCGCCGCCACCGACGCCGACGTCGTCATCGCCACCCGCCCCAAGCTCATCGGCTACCTCGCCGAGTACGGCAGCGACCGCTACCTCCGCCTCGGCCAGGAGCACCTCACCCACGAGGCGCACGTACCCGAGCTGCACGAGGTGATGGACCCCGCCATCGCCGCCCTCGACGCGTTCGCCACCGTCTCCGAGGCCGACGCCGGGCACTACCGGGAGGCCCTCCCCGACGCCCACGCGCGCATCCTGTGCATCCCCAACGCCGTGCCCGCCCCCGCCGCCGAATCCGCCGACCTCGGCGCGGGCGCCACCAACACCATCGTCTCGGCCGGCCGCCTCGTCGCCGTCAAGCGCTACGACCGGCTCATCGCGGCCTTCGCCAAGGTCGCCGCCGACCGCCCCGACTGGAACCTGCGGATCTACGGCCGCGGCCCCGCCAAGGCCAAGCTGCGCAAGCAGATCGAGCGGCTCGGACTGTACGAGCGGGTGCTGCTCATGGGCGCCCGCTCGCCCATCGAGACCGAGTGGGCCAAGGGCTCCATCGCCGCCGTCGCCTCCGACGCCGAGTCCTTCGGCATGACCATCGTCGAGGCCATGCACGCGGGCCTCCCCGTCGTCGCCACCGACTGCCCGTACGGCCCGCGCGAGATCCTCACCGACGGCACCGACGGCCTCCTCGTGCCCCTCGACGACTCCGACGCCGTCGACGCCTACGCCGACGCGCTCCTGAAACTCACCGGCGACGCCGAACTCCGCCGCACGCTGGGCGCCGCCGCCCGCCGGACCGCCCACCGCTACGAGCCGTCCGCCATCGCCGGCCGCTACGAGCAGCTCTTCGAGGAGCTGCGCCCCGGTTCCACGACCGCCGCCCCGGCCAAGGGCGGGCTGCTGCGCGGCCTGTTCGGCGGCGGCAAGTCCGCGTCCAAGGCCGGGGCCAAGTCCGGTTCCAAGGCCGGCGGCAAGAAGAAGACGGGCCCCGCCCACAGCCCGTCCGACCCGAACCCCGGCGCCCGCTGCGCCGTCGACAGCGACGGCACCCTGACCGTGGCGCTCCGCGCCGAACAGCTCGCCGCCGCCGACACCCACCTCCTGCTGCGCCACCGCGGCACCAAGGGCAAGGAGTCGCTGCGCGTCGAACTCCCCAAGCGGCGGCTGCCCGGCGAGCGCGTCGAGGTCCGCGTCGAACGGTCGGCGCACACCATGGCCGAGGGCCGCTGGGACAGCTACGTGGAGCGCTCCGGCGAGCAGACCCGCCGTCGCCTCGCGGCCGAACTCGTCGAGCAGAAGCGCCTGTTGAACCTCCCGCTCACCGAGACCGGCGACGGCGTCGGCCACTGGGTCCCGTACGAGACGAGCGACGGCTTCCTCGCCGTACGCACCTGGCAGCGCGCCGTGCACGCCGAGGCCGCCGAGGTGCTGGTCGGCGAGGACGGCATCACGGTCGCCGTCGACGTCGGCCCCGCCCTCGGCGGCATGCGGCTCGGCGACGGCGCGGAGCTCATCGCCCGGCTGCGCGGCGGCGACGGCTCCGTCGGGGACGTGCGCGCCCCGATCGAGAACCACAGCGGCTGCCTCCCGTACGGACCGATGGCCGAGCGGCGCGGTGCCGAGGCCGACCTGTGGGACCTGTGGGTACGCCCGTCGAAGGGCGCCGAACTCGTCCGCGTCGGCCGCCTCCGCGGCGACTTCGCGGACCGCAAGGGCGTCGACACCTTCCCCGCCGCCGCACGCGGCGAGGTGCGGCTGCGCCCGTACTTCACGGTCACCAACGACCTGACCGTCTCGGTGAAGGACGCCGCCGACGAGTCGGCGTGAGGCGTGCGCCGGAGCCGGAGCCGGACGCCGACGAGGTGTCCGGCTCCCCGGCATCGAACTTCGGCGGGTGCGGCGGCAGTATGGACGGGTGCCGCCGCCCGCCGCATCGCCAGGCGCGGAGGGACCCGGCGGGCGCCGGGGTGTGACGTTGCCGTGGGGCCGTGCGCTGTAAGGCCAAGAGCCGTGTGATCAAAGGAGATCAGGATGGGCTTCTGGGGCTACTTCGTCATCGGCCGAAGCGAACGGGGGCTCGTCGAGTGCGCCGTCTTCGACGAGAGCCGCGACCACCTGGAGCTCACCGACACCTTCGCCGACGGCTGGCAGCTGTGGCAGCACCCGCCCGAGCCCGAACTCGGCGACATCGACTCGCTGGTAAGAGGCCTCACCAAGGAGACCGGCGCCCCGGCCCTGGCCGCGTACGTACTGGACAGCGAGTGCGCGGTCGTGGCGGCGGCGAGCCCGTCCGGCGGCTCCTGGTCCGCGTGCCTGGGCCGCGCGACGATGGCCCGCTACATGGAGCAGAGCGAGATGGACATCGGCGAACTGTTCCTCACCCCGCGCGACGCCGCCTCCCAGGGCGTCGCCTGGGCCGCCGCCGCGGGCCACATCGCGAACGCGGGCGCGCTGGCGCGGGTAATGGCGGCAGAGCCCGAACCGTTCGTCGAGAACCTCTTCTACGACCTGCTCGCGGAACTCGGCATCGAGGACGAGGCGGAGGAGGGGGAGAGGGAGCGCGGACGGGAGGGCTGAGCGCCGGTCGTCACGGCGGTCAGCCGCCGGGCGTCCCGCTGGATCCGCTGGGCTCGGTTGTCGCAGAGAGAATCCCACTACGACACTTTCTGTCGAAGTAGACTTAGACGCATTCCGTCGCAGTCTGTGTATGGGAGAGCGAGTGAAGAACAGCCTGGCGGCCAAGCCGGACGACGTGGTCGATCGGGACCGGGAGTGGGATCTGCTCGCGGAGTTCCTCGCCGATCCGGATCCGGCGATGCGGCTCGGCATCGTGTCGGGGCGGCGTCGGCATGGGAAGTCGTACCTACTGCGGGCCCTGTCCGAGCAGGTCGGCGGCCTGTACGTCACAGCGGTCCGGGAGGAAGGACGCCTGCCCGCGATCCGGCGGTTCAGTGACGCGATCGCTGTCCACGCCGGCCTGCGGCCGGGGAGTCTGCGTCTGGCCGACTGGCGTGACGTCTTGTCCAACGCCCTTGATGTGACAGCTCGTTCGGCACACCCGCTCCTGGTGATCGACGAGTTGCCGTATCTGCTCCAGCACTCGCCCGAGATCCCGGGGCTGCTGCAACAGCTCTACGACGAGCGTCAACGGGGTGCCCGGCCCGGTGCCGGGCCGGGGCCGCGGCTGATCCTGTGCGGCTCCGCGATGAGCGTCATGCACGAACTGCTCTCGGGGACGAAACCGCTGCGGGGACGCGCAGTGGTCGATCTGAGGCTGGGGGCCTTCGGCTACCGCGGCAGCCGGGACTTCTGGCAGATCGCCGACCCGCTGACCGCACTGAAGGTGCACGCGGTCCTGGGCGGGGCCCCCGGCTACCGGCCGGTGGCCGCCCGCCCGCACCCGGACGACGGCTTCGACACGTGGCTCACCCGGACGCTGCTCGACCCGGGTCGGGCGGTGTACTCGCGGACCGAGACCGAATACCTGCTGCGCGAGGACCCCAGGATCACGCAGCACACGCTGTACTACGACATCCTCACCGCGATCGCGCGAGGCGCCACCACCCCCAGCAAGATCGGCGCCGCCCTGGAGCGCCCGCGCAACGCCGTCGCCCACCCGCTCGGAGTGCTGGAATCCACCGGCTACATCCAGCGGGAACAGGACATCCTCCGCTCCAGGCACCCCGTCATCACGCTCGCCGACCCCGTCATCCGCTTCAACCAGCTCATCACCCTCCCGCAGGCCGCCGCCGTGGAGCAGGGCTTCGCCGAGCAGGTGTGGCAGCAGGCCGCCCCGACCTTCAACTCCAAAATCCTCGGGCCGCACTTCGAGGACCTGGCTCGCGACTTCACCCGCCGCTACGCCCACACCCTGCTGCCCGGTGGACTGCCCGGACCGGTCGGCACCACCGAGGTCGCCGACCAGGCCGGCCGGACGAAGCACGAGGTCGATGTCATCGCTCTGGCCGCCGGTGAGCGGCCGCAGGCTCCCCGCGCGAGGATCGCGCTGCTGGGCGAGGCCAAGGCGACGGCCGCCCGCCGTGGGACCGGCGACCTGGAGCGCCTGGAACACATCCGCGTCCTGCTCGCAGAACAGGGCTACGACACCACTGCGACCACCCTGGCCCTGTACTCCCTGCACGGCTTCTACCCCGACCTGGTCGACCTGGCCGACCGGCGTGACGATCTCCTCCTGGTCGACCTGCCCGCCCTCTACGGCGGCTGACGAGCAGTGGGCGCGCCTAGGCCTTTCCGCCGCTCCGGGGAGGCGTGAGCTTGTCGAGGTCGAGACTGATCTCGAAGGGCACCGGGCGCTGGAGGGAGCCCCGGAAGATGCCCGCGGGCGCGTAGGCGCCCGCAGGCTCGTCGAGCTCGTAGACATGGACGGCGGGTGCGCCGTCCTCTTCCTCGACGCACCAGTAGTGGGGGATGCCGGCCTCCGCGTATTTGCGGAGCTTGACCGTGCGGTCGCGGTGGGCGGACTCGGGGGACACGACTTCCACGACGAGTTTCACGTCGTCGGGCGCGTACCAGGTGCGGTCGGGGTCGTAGGGGAGATTCGTCAGCAGGAGGTCCGGCTCGGGGCGGTTGCGGGCGTCGAGGCGGACCGTCATCTCCCGCTCGACCTCCACGCCCGCCGGCGCCTGCGCCATGAGGGCGGTGGTCAGGGCGGTGACGAGACGCCCGTGCCAGGACCGCCGGGGCGACATCATGAATACGAGGGCTCCGTCGATCAGCTCGGTGTGGCGCGGCGCCTCGGGGAGGTGATCCAGATCCTCCGCAAACCAGCCTTCCGTACGGGGCGGGCGCATCCAGTCGGGCAGCGCGGTCATGGCTTTACGGTAGCCGCGGCCGCGGCGAGCCGGGAGCTCCTCGGAGCCTCGGGTCCGGACCTCGGCCCGGCCGTACGCACCTGCGGCGCGGGATCGCGGTGGCCGGTACGGCGGGGCCGGAGAGACAGCCGGGGCCGCCACCCCCCACAGGAGAGGCCCCGGCCGCCCGTCCGGTACGGGCGGGTGTACGGCCCGTACTTCTTACAGCGCCGCGCGGCGTGAAACCGTCACACCGCACGGCCGTACGGGCGGCTGTGCGGCTCTGGACGGAACCGGGCGGGTGCCCGTAACGTGCTGGTCCGCGCCGGTGGGCGCGATATTCGCTCATCACGCCCGTGACTGGCGAAACGGTCACGTCCCCTGGGGGTCTCGAAGATGTATCCGTGCGGGAACTGCCGCGCCGTCGCCGTGGGGCAGGACGGCCGCTGTGCCGCGTGCGGCGCCTACCAGCAGCCGCAGCCGGGCGGGTACCAGCAGCCGGGGCCGTATCAGCAGCCCGGCGCGTACGCCGCGCAGCCGGGCGGGCCGCACGCCCCGTACGCGCCGCCGTCGATGCCCGCCGGGGGCGTGGATCTGCGCCGCGGGCTCGCGACGGCGGTGACGGTGCTGTTCGCGGTGACCATCCTCGTGCTGGTGCTGCGCGTCATCGCCGCGGCCGGGCAGTACGGCGTCATCTCGGACGCCCTCGACGGGGGCCGGGCGAGCGAGTCCGACCTCGACGGCGCGGACGATTTCTTCCGGGTCACGCTGCTGCTCGGCTCGCTGACGCAGGTGGCCACGGCCGTCGTGTGGGCGGTGTGGTTCCGGCGGACGCGGCTCAACGCCGAGGTGTTCGCGCCCGGTCAGCACCGGTACGGCAGCGGCTGGGCCGCGGGCGCCTGGTTCACGCCGGTGGTGAGCTTCTGGTTCCCCAAGCAGATCGCCAACGACATCTGGCGGGCCAGCTCCCCCTCCGGGCCGTACGCGCCGCGCGGGCTGCTCAACGCCTGGTGGGTGCTGTGGATCGTGGGGGCCGTGCTCAACTCGGCCACCACCATGCAGTACGTCGTCGCGCGCGGCCGGATGGTCGACGCCGACGTCGCCGTCTTCAACGTCCGCAGCCGCGTCGACGCCTTCCAGAACGCGCTCGCCTCCAGCATCGTCGCGTACCTCGTGCTGCTCGCCGCCGCGATCCTCGCCATCCTCCTCGTCCGCCGCCTCACCGCGATGCAGGAGCAGCGGGCCATGGCGGGGCCGCAGGGCGGCCCGGGGTACGGCGGCGCGATGCCGGGCATGCCGTACGGAAATCCGGGGTACCCGGCCCCGGGCGGCGGCGCCGGCTATCCGGCTCCGGGCACTGGTTACGGCTACCCGGGCGCTCAGGGCACTCCGGGTGCTCCTGGCACTCCGGGCGGCGGCTACGGCCAACCGGGCGCCGCGGGTGGTGGCTACGGTCAACCGGCCGCTCCGGGCAGTGGCTACGGCTACCCCGGCCCGCCGCAGAGCCCGCCCCCGCCGCCCCCGCAGGCGGGTCAGTACGGGCAGCAGGGCCAACAGGGCCCGCAGCCGCCGAACGGTTCCGGCCCGGCGGGGTACTGAACCGCGGGCCGATCGGAGTGGGGCAGGATGTGGGCGTGCTGGGGGACGACGCTGAACTGACCGCCGCCGTGTACGCGGCCCAGGACGGGGACGAGACGGCCTTCAGAACCGTCTACCGCTCCGTACAGCCCCGGCTGCTCGGCTACCTGCGGACGCTGGTCGGCGAGCCCGACGCGGAGGACGTGGCCTCCGAGACGTGGCTCCAGATCGCCCGCGACCTCGGCCGGTTCCGCGGCGACGCCGACCGGTTCCGCGGCTGGGCGGCCCGTATCGCCCGCAACCGCGCCCTCGACCACATCCGGCTGCGCGGGCGGCGCCCGGCCATCGGCGGCGACGAGAGCGAGTTGGAGGGCCGGGCCGCCGACGCCGACACGGCGGGAGAGGCGCTGGAATCGCTGGGCACCGGACGCGCGTTCGCCCTCATAGCCCAGCTGCCGCAGGACCAGGCGGAGGCCGTCGTGCTGCGCGTGGTGGTCGGCCTCGACGCGAAGAGCGCCGCCGGAGTGCTGGGCAAACGGCCCGGAGCGGTACGCACCGCCGCGCACCGGGGGCTGCGGCGGCTGGCGGAACTGGTGACGGGACCGGCGGGACCAGTGGGACCGGACCCCGCGCCGGGGCGGCGGGGCGGGCGCACGCCGCCCACCGGGGTGGGCGCTTCCGCAAGTGTGACGCAATTGCGTTCCGGGACGCAGAAGGACATGTGATGGCGGACGACCACCGGTACGGCTGGCTGGACGACGACGCCGTGGAGCGGTTGCTGCGCGGCGAGCCGGTCCATGCCGATGATCCGGCCGGTACGGACGCGGTGAGCGCGCCGGGTGTGACGAGTGCGGCGGGTGCGACAGACGCTATGGACGCTGCGGATGAGCCGAGCGCTACGGGCGCGGTGGGCGGTGCGGCCGGTACGGATGTGGTCGCAGACGCGCGCGGCACCGGGGATGTGAGCGGGGCGGGCGAGGCCGGTGAGGCGAATGCCGCGCGAGGTACAGGCGGGCAGGCCGCCCCCCGTCGGCTCGCCGCCGCTCTCTCCGAGGCGTTGTCCGAAGCCTCCGCCGAGCTGACGGCCGCCGGGCCGGACGGACTGTCCGCCGGTGAGGAACGGGCGCTCGCCGCGTTCCGGGCGGCGCGCGCCGAGCAGCCCGCGCCGGTACGGACCGTGTGGCTGGGCGCCCTCGCCGGTCGGCCCTCCTTCGTACGGCGGCCCCTGAAGGCCGCGTTCGCCCTGGCCCTCGCGGGCTGTGCGCTGGGCGGGGTGGCGGTCGCGGCCGGTACGGGCATGCTCCCGGCGCCGTTCAGCGACGGCGGCGAACCGGGGCCCGCGACCAGCGTCTCGGCGGCCGACGACACAGGCGGCAGCGGCCGGTCGCCGGGGCCCGACCTCGAACTGAGCACGGGGGAGCCCTCGCGGTACCCGTCGGGTTCGGCCGGCACCGCACCGGACCCGTCCCCTTCGCCGACCGGCGGCCCGCCGGGGGACCGGCGCGGGGGCGAGGACGGCGCCGACCCGTCCCACGGCCGGAAGGACGACGGCGACCGCCGCGGCGACGGCAAGGCGGAACACGGCGGCGGCGAGCACGGCAAGGACGGCAGGGCCGGGAGAGCACGGGCCGAAGAGGTGTGCCGCGCGTACCTGTCCGCGAAGCGCGGTCCGGACGGCGAGGTCGAGGACAAGAAGCTGCGCCGGCTGGAACGCGCCGTCGGCGGCCCGTCCGCGGCGCACAAGTACTGCGAGCGCGTGCTGGATTCCGGCGGCTCCGGGGGTTCCGGGGGTTCCGGAGGCTCGGCGGGCTCCGGGGAGTCGGGCGGCTCCCAGGGAAGCGAGGCGGGCGGCGGCCACGGTGGCGGCGGGGGCGGTCACGGCCACGACGGCGGCCCCGGTCACGCCGGGGGCGGATCCGGAGCCGGAGACGGTGACGACGCGGGGGACGGGGACGGAGGTGAGGGCGACGGCTCGGGACCAGGCGGGGGCATGGGTGGCGGAAACAGCGGCCCCAGCCCCGACCCCACCGCCCACACATCGGCCCCGCCCACGCCCACACCGTCCCGAACCGCCTCGGCAGCACCGTCCGCGAAGGCCCGGCCGGTACTGGCGATGGCCTCGGCGAACCGGTGACGCCGCCGGGTGTGACGTTTTTCGGACGGCCGGCGCTGAATGAAGTAGGCCGACTGGTCATCGGCTGCGCATGAGGCCGGGGTTCCCCCCGTACCAACGGCCAGTGCGCATTTCGGCGCGGGCGGGGCACGTTCCCCCGGCCCTGCCCGCGCTGCTCTTCGAGAGCGGACCACCGGGAGACGGCCGCCGGGAGCGGACCGACGGTGACGGACAGTCGGTAGCGACGAACTGCTGATAGCGGCCGACCGGTAGCGGCCTACCGGTAGACGACGACGCGGTCGCCCTTGCGGACCTCCCGGAAGAGTGCCGCGATCTTCTTCTTGTCCCGGACGTTGATGCAGCCGTGCGAAGCCCCCGCGTAGCCGCGGGCCGCGAAGTCCGAGGAGTAGTGGACGGCCTGGCCGCCGCTGAAGAACATCGCGTACGGCATCGCCGAGTGGTAGATCGTCGACACGTGGTCGCGGCTCTTGAAGTCCACTTTGAACGCGCCCTCGCGCGTCGGCGAGTACTGCGAGCCGAACCGCACATCCATGGCCGACACGACCTTGCCGTCGACCATCCAGGCCAGCGTGTCGCTCTTCTTGCTGATGCACAGTACGCGCCCGGTCCGGCACCGCCGGTCGGGTGTGTCGAGCGGCTTCGTGGTCGGCGGGCGCAGCTCCATGTCCGAGGGCCGGCCGGTCGCGGAGCGCAGCGCGCGCCAGGTGCCGCTGTCGGTCGTGCCGGTGCCGTTCAGCCCGTGCCCGCGCTGGAAGGCGGCCACGGAACTCTTGGTCGCCGGCCCGTAGTAGCCGGTCGGGTTGGGGCCGAAGAGCGCGAGCCGGCGCAGCCGCGCCTGCAACTCGCGCACGCGCGAGCCGTGCGCGCCCGGTGCGAGGACGACCTTGGGCGCCGCCGGACGGGTCGCGTGAGGCGCGTGGGTCCGATTGGGGCCGTGAGGGGCATGAGAGACATGGGGTGCTTGAGAGGCGTGCGAGCCGTGGGGAGCGTCGCGCCCGGATGAGCCGGGCCAGGACGGCCACGGCCGTACGCCCGTAGCGGGCTTGGCGTCCGGGCCGGGGTCCGTACGGGCGTGACTGCCGCCGACCGGCTGCGAGGCGCCGGAGACGGGCGCGGTCTGCACCTTGCACCCGGCGGTCAGCGCCACCGCTCCCGCCGCCACTCCTGCCGCGACGAGCACTCTGCGTACGACGGTTGTCTGCTGCATCACCGGTGGATGATGCCCAGAGCCGCCGAAGACCGAACCTCGCCCCCGCAGATGGGCGAAGCCCGCCACCTCCCGCGTGCGAACCTCCCCGTCCCTTCCCGGCACCGATCACCGAACCTCGCCCAGGCCACAGCCGCTCCTCGACACCGCCCGAGGCCGAACCTCGCCCCCGCCCCGAGGTGGCTCAGCCTCGCTCGACGGGCAGGCTGTGAGGAAGGTCCCAGGCCGTGCGGCTCCACCCTTCGCGCGGCCGCCGCTACAGTCCGCGGCGAGACCCCGGCAGCTGCCTTTCGGCAGTTCGGCAACTCAGCGGGAGGCACAGCCCATGGCGCGTGAGACAGAGTCCGGTCTGCCCATCGAGCCGGTCTACGGTCCGGACGCACTCGCCGGCCGGGACGCGGCCGACATACTGGGCGAGCCGGGTTCGTACCCCTTCACGCGCGGCGTGTACCCGACGATGTACACGGGGCGGCCGTGGACGATGCGCCAGTACGCCGGGTTCGGCACGGCCACCGAGTCCAACGCCCGCTACAAGCGGCTGATCGCCGACGGCACGACGGGTCTGTCCGTCGCCTTCGACCTGCCGACTCAGATGGGCCACGACTCCGACGCGCCGCTGGCGAGCGGCGAGGTCGGCAAGGTCGGCGTCGCCATCGACTCCATCGAGGACATGCGCATCCTGTTCGACGGCATCCCGCTGGACAAGGTCTCCACCTCGATGACCATCAACGCGCCCGGCGCGCTCCTGCTGCTCCTCTACCAGCTCGTCGGCGAGGAGCAGGGCGTACGGGCGGACCAGCTGACCGGCACCATCCAGAACGACGTGCTCAAGGAGTACATCGCCCGCGGCACGTACATCTTCCCGCCCAAGCCCTCGCTGCGGCTGATCGCGGACATCTTCAAGTACTGCAAGGCCGAGATCCCGAGGTGGAACACGATCTCGATCTCCGGCTACCACATGGCGGAGGCCGGGGCCTCGCCCGCGCAGGAGATCGCCTTCACGCTCGCGGACGGCATCGAGTACGTGCGTACGGCGGTGGCGGCGGGCATGGACGTCGACGACTTCGCGCCGCGCCTGTCCTTCTTCTTCGTCTCGCGGACGACGATCCTCGAAGAGGTCGCCAAGTTCCGCGCCGCGCGCCGGATCTGGGCGCGGGTCATGCGCGAGGAGTTCGGCGCGCTGAACCCCAAGTCGCAGATGCTGCGCTTCCACACCCAGACCGCCGGCGTGCAGCTCACGGCGCAGCAGCCCGAGGTCAACCTCGTACGGGTGGCCGTGCAGGGGCTCGCGGCGGTGCTCGGCGGCACGCAGTCGCTGCACACCAATTCCTTCGACGAGGCCATCGCCCTGCCGACCGACAAGTCGGCGCGGCTCGCCCTGCGCACACAGCAGGTGCTGGCCTATGAGACGGACGTGACCGCGACCGTCGACCCCTTCGCGGGCTCCTATGTCGTCGAGACGATGACCGACGACGTCGAACGGGCCGCGCTCGACCTCATGGCCAGGGTCGAGGACATGGGCGGCGCGGTCGCCGCGATCGAGAACGGTTTCCAGAAGAACGAGATCGAGCGCAGTGCGTACCGCATCGCGCAGGAGACGGACAGCGCCGAACGTGTCGTCGTCGGCGTCAACCGCTACCAGCTCGACGAGGAGGAGCCGTACGAGCCGCTGCGCGTCGACCCCGCCATCGAGGCCCAGCAGGCCGCGCGGCTGGCCGCGCTGCGCGCCGAACGAAACCAGACGGCGGTGGACGCGGCGCTGGCCGAACTGAAGAAGGCCGCAGAGAGCGAGGCGGGCTCGGTCAGCTCGGTCAATGTTCTCTATCCGATGAAGGACGCCCTGCGGGCGAAGGCGACGGTGGGCGAGGTCTGCGACGCGCTGCGCGAGGTGTGGGGGACGTACGTGCCTGCCGACGCGTTCTGAGTTCCGACGTGCAGAGCGGGGGCACAGGCGGCTGGCTCGGCTTCAGCCACGGCTACGGCCTCTTCGTCGTCGGCGGGCTGGACCTGCCGCGGCTGACGGACGCCCTCGCGGAGGGCTTCGGCGTGTCGGCGGCGGAGATCGGCGTGGCGGCCGCGGGCGACACGCCCGCGGCCTGCCCCGTCGTCTGCGCGTACCGGTCCGTGACCGGCGACGTCTCCTGGCACCTGGAGATCCGCGTCCGCGAGGGCGCGCCCGACCCGCCCGGGGGCCGGGCCCTGGGGCAGATCCTCGCCGCCCGGCTCGCCCGGCCCGTGCTGTACGAGGCGGAGCTGTTCCGCCCGAGCGCGTACTGGGTCGTCACCCCGGACGGCACGCACGGCCGGGCGCGGCTGCACGGCCCGCAGCAGCAGCAATCGCGGCAGCAGGAAGCGCGGCAGCAGCAGGAATCGCGGCAGCAGGAAGCGCGGCGGCAGCAGGAATCGCAGCACGGCTCGCGGCGCGGCTCGCGAGGCGGGGGCGGCGGCGGGCAGGCTGGTGGGCGGCGCGCGGGCCGGCCCGTAGGACAGCCCGCAAGACAGCCCCTAGGACAGCCCGTAGGACGGCCCGTTTACGTCCTGGACGCCGCCGAAGTCCCCGTGCCAGGGCTGCCGAACGTCCCCGTCGAGATCATCTACGAGGCGATCGGGGACCGCTGCGGCTTCGCCTTCGCCGAGGCCCTGCGCCGGATCGTCGACGCCCTGGCGGACTGCTGCCCCCAGGCCCGTACGGCCGTCCTGCGCGGTTCGCTGGCCACTGACACGGCGGATCGTTACAGCGACTTCGACCTCGTGTGGACGGTGCCCGACGCGGACTTCGCGGCCTGCGTCGACGCCGTCCCGTCCGCCCTGAACGCCGCCCATCCGCTGCTCCTACCGGCGCGCAGCGACCCCGACTTCCACGCCCGCCCCGACCGCCGTCTGCTGTTCCTCACCTTCCGCGACCTGCCGCTGTTCTGGCGCCTGGACCTGGAGGTACGGGCGGAGTCCGGCTCCCCGGCCGGGCCCGCGGCGCCGGCGGGCGGGGGATGGCCGCTGTCCGTGAGCGCCCTCGCCAACGCGGTGGCCGCCGTGAAAGCCGTGAAACGCGACCGGCCCGACGCGGCCCGCGGCCTCCTGGACCGGGGCTTCGAACGCGTCGGCTCCGACCGCCGCGCCACGGGCCGCTGGCCGGAGGACATCCGCCGCCTGGCCGCGGAGGCGGAGGCGGAGGCGGCTGAAGAGGAGGGGGAGGGGGTGAGGGCTTTCGCGGACCGGGTGCGTGGCTTGGTGGCGACGGAACTGGAGTGATGAGGGGCGGTTCGGACGGGGCGAGGTGCCGATGCGGGCTGATCCGCGCCGATGCGCGCCGATCCGGCCCGATGCCGCGATCAGCCTGAGTCAAACTGGTGTCATGTCGTCTCCCCGCCGCGCCTGCCCCATCTGCACCCGCGAGATCGCCGTCGTCGGCGGCCGCTACGCCCGCCACGACCCGCCGGGCCGCCGTACGAGCTTCGAGCTGATCTCCTGCCCCGGCTCCCGCCGGATGGCCCCGCTCATGGCGGCGGCCCCCAAGCTCTTCGACCCGGAGGAGCCGCCGATCCCCGGCCAGCAGCCGCTGTTCTAGCTGTTCCGGCTACGGGCCGGCTGTTCCGGCTGTTCCTGCTACGGGCCGGCGTCGCACCGCAGGTCGTGACGGGGCAGCTCACCGGAGGCGAGGTAGGCGTTGGTCAGGTCGTCGACGCAACGGCTGACGCCGCTCCCGTACGCGATGTGGACCCGGGCCCGTAGCGTTGCGAGGCGTGACTCCCGCAGCAGGCCGTGGAGGGCGACGCCTTCCGAGTAGGCGGCCTTGACGTCGCCGGTGGCGGCGATGAGGAGGGCGGGCACGCGGTTGCCGATGACGGGATGCGGCTCGCGCGGGGACGGCCAGAAGGCGCACGGCAGGATGTTGTGGAACAGCGGCCCGAACACCGGCAGGGCGGCGCGGCTGCGCTGGACGTCGCGCCAGTACGCCATCGGGTCGTGCGGCGCGGGCCCGTCCGCGCAGGAGACCAGGACGTCGGCGCCGGTGGGCCCGTCGGGCGGGGCGGCCATGGCGCGGAGCAGCTGTTCGGCCGCCCCGCCGCTGGGCGGCGGCGCGGGCTTCCCGTCGGCGGCCGTACGGAAGAGGCTCAGGACCTCGCCGAGCTGCGGGTCCCGCCGGGCGTCGGCGAGCAACGCGTACAGGGCGATGGGGAACTGCCGCTCGCCGAGCGTGTACGGGCCGAGCCGCAGCGGCGCGCGGGCGGCGGCGCGCTGGATGTGAGCGACGGTGCGCAGCACCTCTTGGCGGGTGGCCCCGAGCCCGTAGGCGTCGTCGCGCCGGGCCGCCCAGCCGGCCCACGCGTGCAGCGCGCGTTCGGTGGACGCGGCCTGCCCCTGGAGCGTACGGAGCGGCCAGCGGCGCGGATCGACGGGTGCGTCGAGTACGAGCCGGTCGACGCGGGAGGGGAACAACTGCGCGTAGACGGCGCCGAGGTACGTACCGTACGACTCGCCCAGGTAGGAGACCCGCTCCTCGCCCAGCGCGACGCGCACCCGGTCGAGGTCGCGGGCCGCGGAGACGGTGCCCGCGTACGGCAGGGCGTCGGCGGCGTGGACACGGCACGCCTGCGCCAACTCCCGCTGTCGTGCGGCCGACCGCCTGAATCCTTCGAGGTCGTGCCCGGCGGCCTCTGCCCAACTCCGCACCTTCCAGCGGCAGTCGGCGGCCGAACTCCGCCCGATGAACCGCGGGTCCACCCCGATAAGGTCGAACCGGGCGGCCAGTTCGGCCCCCATGGCCCGTCGCGCCCTCACGGGCATGCCGAGCCCCGGGCTGCCGGGGCCGCCTGGGTTGTGCAGCAGGGCGCCGATCCGGTGCGCCCGGTCGGTGGCGGCGATGCGTGAGACGCGGAGGGTGACGGTACGGCCGTCGTGGGGGTGGGCGTAGTCGAGGGGTACGACCAGGTCGGCGCAGCGGGCCTTCGCCGCGTCCAGTGCGGCGTCGTGGCAGGTCTCCCAGTTCGGCGACGACCGGCGGCTCGGGGCCGGAGGCTCCTTGCCGTGCGCGGGTGAACCGGGGGCGAGCAGTCCGGCGGCGAGGGCGATGCATACGGCGGTGTTCCTGCTGCGAATCCCCATGGGGGAGGGGACGCGGGGGGAGAGGGTGGGGTTGACGGGGCCTGTGCCAACTCGTGGGCTGGGAACGGTGGATGGGGAGAGGGCAGGTCGACGAGAACTTTGATCCAACTGAAGAAATGTCAGATGTCCGAAGCCGTCTGTATTCGAGGAGAGCAGTGACCGCAGAAGTTACGGCTTGGCTGGCGGCGAACGCCGTCCCGCTGGACAGCCTCACGGCAGGGTCGCCCACCGGAGACCTGGAGCCGCTGAAGCGGACCCTGGACGGGGTCCGGGTCGTGGGGCTGGGGGAGGCCACGCACGGCACGCGGGAGTTCTTCCTGCTCAAGCACCGGCTGCTGGAGTTCCTGGTCACGGAGATGGGGTTCTCCGTCCTGGCTATGGAGGCCAGCGCCTCGGCGGGCCTCGCGGTCGACCAGTACGTCCTGCACGGCACCGGTGAGGCCGCGGACGTGCTGGCGCGGCTGGGCTTCTGGACCTGGCGCACGTACGAGGTGCTCGCGATGATCGAGTGGATGCGCGCGTACAACCGCGGGGTGCCCGACGACAAGCCCGACGACAAGAAGGTGCGCTTCGTGGGCATCGATCCACAGCGCTGTGGGGACTCGATCACGGTGCTCGACGCCTTCTTGCGCGCGGCGGCGCCGGAGAGGGCGGCAGCGTTTCGAGCGGGGCTCGGCGGACTCGCCGACGCGACACCGGGCGCGCCCCTCGCAGCACGGCGCCAGTGGCTGCGCGATACCCAGGAGCTCGTCGGCTATCTGGAACGAGACGCGGCTGAGCTGACCGAACTCACCTCCGCGACAAGAGTCGATGAAGCACGTCGGCACGCCCGCCTCGTCGTCCGGGCCGCTGATGTGGTCAGCCGTCCCCCGCACCATGAGGCGCCGGAGCGCAGCGCCCTCGTCGCCCGCGACCGGTACATGGCCGAGGCCGTCGCGGAGCTGCTCGACCGCGATGACGCCGCCAAGGTCGCCCTGTGGGCGCACAACGGCCACATCATGACCGGCCACTACGGCGGCGGAGTCCCCGCGGCGGGCCGACACCTGCGGCAGCGCTACGGCGAGGCGTATTACGGGCTCGGCCTGCTGTTCGGCAAGGGGGCCTTTCGGGCCTGTCGCGGCGGGCGGCGCGCTCTCGCCCGGCCCGCTTCGGCGCCGCGGCGGCCCGTCAGGAACACGATCGGCGCGGCCGGCTCCGATTTCGTGGAAGCGAAGCTGTCCGAGGCTTCCGCCGGAAGCCACATGGTGAACCTCCGCACCGACGGCGACGCTCCGCCGACCGTGGAACAGTGGCTGCGCGAAAGCCACTCCCAGCGCAGCTTCGGGGCGTACGTTCCGCGCTTCGTCTACCGGCTGAGCTCTATGCCGACGGTCCTGGCCGAGGAGTACGACGGCCTCGTATTCATACCGGAATCGACGTGTTCCCGGCCTCTGCCGCCCCTGCCCGGGAAGGCTTCGCCCGCCTGATGCCTGATGTCTGATGCCCTCTGGACGCGGCGAATTCCAGGGCCCGGCTGTGTTCAGCGGCCGTGTTCAGCGGTCGTGTTCAGTGGCCGGGGATGGGGACGACGTTGCCCGCCGCGTCGCAGCGTACGGTCCACGGCGTCTTGTAGCCGGGCTCGTGGACTCGTACGGTCACGTCCGGTGGCTGCTTGCCGCCGGGCAGGCGGGCGTTGGCGGCGGTGCAGACGATCTGGCTGAGGCCGAGGCCGCCGCCGCCGTTCATCTGGGACACGGGGGCGGGGAGGCGTACGTCCACGGCTCCGTAGGCGGCCTGTGCGGCCAACCGGCCGTGGAACGGCGGGACTTCCGTCGTCAGGCCGCGGGAGCGTTCGGTGGCGTCGGGGCCTTTGAGGAGCAGGTCGAGCGCCTGTTGCGGTGGCGCTGGGGCGGTGACCTCGCGGGCGGTCGACTGGAGACCGTTGGGGCTGACGAAGTAGAGCTGCGCGTACTCCGTCCCGGACCCTGGCTCGCGCAGCCCGGAAGCCGGAGCGCCGGCCCGGACCGGGCCGGTGGAGCCGGTCCCGCAGCCGGTCACCGCGAGCGCGAGCGTCAGCGCGGCGGCCCCCATGTACGTGAGTGAGCGCTTCACGACGGGGCCTCTTCCGGTTCCGGGGGTGGTGGCTGCGGCAGCGTCACGGTGAACACCGCGCCGCCGTCCGGGAGGTTGGCGGCGGTGAGGGTTCCGTGGTGCAGGCGTACGTTCTCCATCGCGATGGACAGTCCCAGGCCGCTGCCCTCGGACCGGGTACGCGCCGTGTCCGCCTTGTAGAACCGGTCGAAGACATGGGTCAGGACCTCGTCGGGGATTCCGGGCCCGCTGTCGGCGATGCCGATGACGAGGGAGTGGGGCGTGGTGGTCGCCCGTACGGTGACGGGGGCCGCGCCGTGGCGCAGGGCGTTGCCGATGAGGTTGGCGAGGACCACGTCGATGCGGCGCGCGTCGACGCGGATGCGCGGGCTGTCGGCGGGGAGATCGGTGATGACCTGGTGCGACGGCGACGGCGACGGCGACTGGGACTGGGACTGCGACGGCGACTGGGATTGTGACTGGGACTGGGACTGGGACGGCGTCTGCGACCGTGATTGTGATTGCGATTCGTGCCAGCCCCGCAGTTGGAGCGTCTTGCCGATCAGGGTGCGCAGGTCGACGTCGTCCAGGTGGAGGTGCGCGGCCCCGGCGTCGAAGCGGGACATCTCCATGAGGTCCTCGACCATCGTGGTCAGCTTGCGGGTCTCGTCGCTGATGAGGAGGACCGCGTCGGCGGTGTCCGCCGGCAGCTCGCCCGAACGGGCGTCTTCGTCGAGGGCGTCGGTGACGGCGGCCATCGCGGCGAGCGGGGTGCGCAGTTCGTGCGTGACGTCGGCGGCGAACCGGCGGGAGTCGGCCTCCATCCGCCGCAGCTTGGTGTCGTTCCGTTCCAGCGCGCCGGCCATGGTGTTGAAGGTGCCGGTGAGCGCGGCGAGTTCGTCCTTGCCCGTGGCGTCGAGGCGGGTGTCGAGTGCCCCCTCGGTGATCTTCTCGGCCGCGGTCCGCAGCCGCCGTACGGGACGCAGTACGCGGCGGGCCGCGAACAGGGCGGGCACGACCGCGAACGCCAGCGCCGGGATCGCGCCTGCCCAGGCGGCGGTGATCAGTGCGGAGATGTCGGTGCGTTCGCGGTCCAGGGAGAGGGCGGCGTAGATGACGAGGCCCGAGGGCTTCGCCGTGCTCCGCCGGCCGTGATGGTCGTAGCCGACAGGCATGCCGATGAGCAGGCGCGGCCTGCCGTCGCGGTCGACGCGCTCGTAGAAGCTGGCGTCGCCGCTCCTGGCGGTCGCGTCGCGCAGGGCGCCGCTGACGTCGACCGCGGCGCCGATGAGCGGTCCGCCGTCGCGGGAGACGGCGGTGTGCCAGTCCCGGGAGCCGGTCGCGCGGTCGAGCTGGCGGGCGAGGGCGCGCAGGTCCTCGTCGGTCGGGCTGACCGGGAGGTTCGGGGCGAGCGAGTCGGCCTGGACGCGCAGATCGTGAACGGCGCTGCTCTGGGCGCGGTCCAGGATCGACTGGCGGGCCTGGCGGAAGGTGAGGGCGGCGGTGACCAGGGCGCTGACCGCCGCGACCAGGAGGAACGCGACGACCAGGCGCGGGCGCAGGCCACGGGATGGCGTGATTCTCATGCGGGCGGTGTTTTCATACGGGTGGTGCCTTCATGCGCGCGCTGTCTCCATACGGGCGGTGCCTTCATACGGGCGGTGCCTTCATGCGGGTGGCGTTCTCGTGCGGATGGACATCTACAGCGGGCGGCGTTCATGCGGCGGAGTTGTCATGCGGCGGAGTTGTCATGCAGGCGGTGTTCTCACGCGGGCGGCTTTCTCATGCGGGCAGCGGGCCGAAGCGGTAGCCGAAGCCGCGCACGGTCTGGACGTACACGGGCTCCCGCGGTTCGTCCTCGATCTTGCCGCGCAGCCGCATGACGCAGGCGTCGACCAGGCGGGCGTCCCCGTAGTAACTGTGCTCCCAGACGTCCTCCAGGAGCTGCTGGCGGTTGAAGGTGAGCCCGGGGGCGGCGCTGAGGAAGAGCAGCAGCTTCAGCTCCGAGGGGGCGAGGGTGAGGTCCGTACCCCTCTTGCGGACGATGAGCGAGTCACGGTCGATCTCCAAGTCGCCGATCTGGGTCAGGCCGGTGGCCGTTCCGGCGGCGTCCTGGGCCGGGGCGACGCGCCGCAGGACCGCGCGCATCCGCGCTTCGATGACCGCGGCACTGGCCGGCTTGACGACGTAGTCGTCGGCGCCCGCCTCAAGGCCGACGACGATGTCGACGTCGTCGCCGCGGGCGGAGAGGATCACGAGGGGTACCTGGCTGGTCTCGCGGATGCGGCGGCACACCTCCAGGCCGCTCATTCCCGGCAGCATCAGATCCAGGAGCACGAGATCGGGTCTGATGGCCTCCAGCGCCTCCAGGCCGTCCTCGCCGGTGCCGACCGCCTCCGTCTCGTGGCCCATGCGGTTCAGGCCGAACACGATGCCGCGGCGGACGGCCGGGTCGTCCTCGATCAGCAGGACGCGGGACATGGACGGGACCTCCTGGGCAGCGAGCACAGATGTCATATCGGGTCATATCGTGACGCAGGGTGTGTACGGTCGTCGACTCCACGCGCAGGACGTACAGCCGTCGGCTCCTGCGGCGCGGTGGACGTACAGCCTCCGCCTCCCCCGACGCGGTGGACGTACGGCTGCCGCCCCACGACACAGTCTGACTCCACGGCGTAGGACGACCCGACGACGCGGTCTGACTCCATGGCACGGGCCGCCCCCACGACGCAGGCCAGCCCGACGACCGAGGCCGACCTCACCACGACCCAGGCCGGCCCGACGAAACAGGCCGCCCCCACGACGTAGGACGGCTCGACGACGCAGGACGGCTCGATGACGCAGGAAGCGTACGGCCGCCGATTCAACGGCGCGCTCACCGCAACTGCTCGATGTCGACGGTGCCCGCGCCCGTCACCGGTTCGGGCACCGTCGCCCACAACACGGCCGTCGCCAGCGCCGCCACGGCCACGGCGGCCGCCCCGCGCCGGCCGCGCGCCCAGCCCGTCCGGAACCGCACCGGGTCCTCCACGACGGCCTTCGTCAGCGCCGCCGCCAGCAACGACACGGCGATGGCCACGGCCGTCGCGCCCCAGTCGCCCAGCCAGCCGAGCCAACCGAACCGGCCGAGCCCGGTGAGCCGGGGCAGCAACAGCAGGTAGACCGGCCAATGCCACAGGTAGAGGCTGTACGACAGCGCGCCGAGGCCCCGCGGGAGCCGACTTCCGGCGACGCGCGCCGCGTACGTATCCGGTACGTGCGTCAGGAGCGCGATGAGCACGGCCGCGGCGAGTGAG
This sequence comes from Streptomyces sp. NPDC050610, assembly GCF_040654875.1. Classification (NCBI taxonomy): domain Bacteria; kingdom Bacillati; phylum Actinomycetota; class Actinomycetes; order Kitasatosporales; family Streptomycetaceae; genus Streptomyces; species Streptomyces sp. NPDC050610. The sequence goes on from NZ_JBFAIV010000024.1 coordinate 82,312, forward strand.
TGCAGGAACAGCCCGCCCTTGAAGAGCAGCGGCGAGCCCTCGCCCCCGGTCACCGTCCAGGCCACGGCGAGGCCGCACGCGATCCCCAGGCACACCAGGTCGGCCGCGCGGCGCGGCACCCGCCGCGCCAGGGCCCGTAGCGGGGCGGTGGCGGCCAGCGCCCCGAGCAGCAGGGCGGCCGCGCGGGTGTCGGTGCCCTCGTACGCGCGGGTGGTGTCCACGGCCGTCCCGAGCCAGACGGTCAGGAGGAGCGAGACCAGGGCGCCCGCCCCTGCGAGGACCGCCACGATCCGCTGGCCGTACCGCCCCCGGGCGGCCACCGCCACGACCAGCGGCCAGGCCAGATAGAACTGCCACTCCACACCGATGCTCCACAGGTGGGCGAAGACCCGGGTGCCGGAACCGTCCCAGTAGCCGATCTGCTCACCTATGTAGTGCCAGTTGACCGCCTGGGCCCCGACCCAGGGGGTGTCGTCCAGCGCGAACCGCAGCAAGTTGCCGCCGCCCCATGCCCAGGTGGCAGGCAGGACGACCGCCACCACACAGACCAGGGCCGGCAGCAGCCGCCGGGCCCGGCGCCACCAGAAGGCGCCCAAGGCGACCCGGCCCTTGTCCGCCGCCTCGCCGAGCAGCAGGCCGGTGATCAGGAACCCGGACAGGACGAAGAAGAGGTCGACTCCGAGGAACCCGCCGTTCAGCCGGCCGGCGTGGAAGAGCAGTACGGCCGCCACGGCGAAGCCGCGCAGCCCGTCGAGCGCGGAGACGTGGTTACGGGCGGTTCCCCGGCTATCGGGGGACCGGTGCCGCCCGGGAACGGCAGGGACAAGAGCTGCCGCCGACGAGGCTGCCACAGCCCCTCAGCTCTCGCACTTGAGCTTGCCGTACCGGTCGGAACCGGTCCACCCGCCCTTGGCCCACTTGTCGACGGGCGCGGGCTTGAACCCTTCGCTCTTGCCGAGCTCCTCGCCGAACCACTTGGCGAAGGCGGCCGCGCCCTGCTGGCAGTTGTGGATACCGTCCGGCCCGCGCTGCGCCTTTTTGGCCGACCTGTCGGTGCCCCACAACTGCGAGGCGTCCAGGTACGTCGCCGTTCCCCCGCTCTTCCCGGCGACTTCCTCGGCCGTCTTCGGCGCGGTGCGCATCTGCGCCTCGTGCTGCTTGTAGAAGTCGTCGATCTTGATGGGCGGCGACGGCACGAACACCACCTTCGCCTTGGCGTCCTTCGCCGTGCGTACGAGCTTCTCGTACGCGGCACGCTGCTGGTCCGCGCTTCCCCAGTCATACGTGGTGACCTGGTAGGCGATCACGGTCGGCTTGAACGCCTTGATGTTCTCGGCCAGTTGCTTCCAGGTGTCACCGGAGATCATCTGCGTGATCTTCTCGCCACTGTCCACGACCGTGCCGCCGCCGTCGGACGAGGCGTCCTTGAACTTCACGCCGCTCGCCTCCAGCGCCGCGCCGATCGCCGGGGCCTCGGCCGCGGCGATGGAGTCACCCACCCACAACACCTTCGCCCCGCCGCCCGAGGCCGCCTGCTGCTTGTGCTCATCCGGCGCCCCGGAGCCCGACTCCTGCTGCCCGCAACCCACCAGGGCCACACCGAGCACGGCGACGGAGGCCATCGCGGTCAGGACGGGGCGGTAGGGGGAGCGGTGCTTCTCATCGCTGTTCCTGCGGTTCCTGCTGTTCTTGCTGTTTGCGTTGCTCATGCGCCGAGAGAATCAGCCGGATGACCGCCGATCGCCGCCCGTCATCGTCCGGTCATATTCCGGGAAACAAACCCTCACGAGCCCGAGGGACGTCACATCGGCCGGTCCCCGCGTATGAGGCGGAGGAGCCCGGTCAGGGCGAGGGGGGTGGTGGTGACGGCGACGGCGGGCGTGTCGCTCTCGCGGAGGTGGACGTGGCCGGCGGATATGCCGACCTCGACGCAGTTGTTGTTCTCGCCGCCCCCGGAGTAGGAGGACTTCTGCCAGATGATCTTTACGGGCGTGGTCACGGTGGGTCCTCTCAGAGTTCTTGCGCGTGGCTGCAGACCTCGTAGGGGAAACCCTCACGAGCCTGAGGGACGTCACATCGGCCGGTCCCCGCGTATGAGGCGGAGGAGTCCGGTCAGGGCGAGGGGGGTGGTGGTGACGGCGACGGCGGGCGTGTCGCTCTCGCGGAGGTGGACGTGGCCGGCGGATATGCCGACCTCGACGCAGTTCTCCTCCTCGCCGCCGCCGGAGAACGAGGACTTCTGCCAGTCGATTGATGAGGGCACGAATACCCCTTTCACATGTCCGTTGCGATGCGGTGGATGAGCTCTCGCGACTTCCCGGGATCCAGCGCCGAGCGACCGACTCTGTCGAGACGCGCCCGGTAGGGCTTGAGCTGGGGTTCGGCGTCCAGGAACGTACTGCCGTGCGCGGCGTCCAACTGCACTGTGTCGAGCTGCGGAACACAGCCGCGGACGAAGAGCATCGAATGCCCGGCGCCGGCGAAGTCCTCGGCGGAGAACGGGATGACGCGTACGGTCACATTCTCTCGGTCGGAGGCGTTCAGGATATGTGCGAGCTGCGCTCGTGCGACCACCGTGCCGCCCACCTTGATGCGCAGCGCGGCCTCGTGGACGACGACGTCGTACGGCAAGGGCGGGGCGCGGTCGATGACGGCTTGCCGACGCATGCGGTATTCGACCCTCGGATCGAGTTCGGAGGGCGGCAACTCCGGGTCGACATAAGAGAAAGCGGCTCGTACATGTGCTTCCGTCTGGAGCAGCCCGGGGATGTGGGCGATCTCCATGGTGCGGAGGCCGGTGGCGTGGTGCTCCATTTCGGCGAGGTCCAGCGCCTTCGGGGCCAGGATTCCGCGGTACTCCTCCCACCACCCGCCGCCGCGTTCGTTCGCCATCGCGACCAGCGAGTCGACGAGTTGGCGATCGTCGCACGCGTAGAACGCCGCCAGCCTGCGAAGCCGGTCCTCGCTGACGCCGAATCGGCCCGCCTCGATGTGGCTTATCTGGGTCTGACCGCTTCCGAGCAGCGCGGCGGCCTCACGAGCGGTTGCACCCGCCGCCTCGCGCATCTTGCGGAGTTCGGCGCCCAGTCGCCCCTGACGTGCCGTTGGATTGCTCCTCGGCGGCATGCGGCCCTTCCCTTGCGTTGGTCACTGAGTGTGCGGCGACACCATCCCACGGTTTATGAAACGGCTTACGGGCCCCACGGACACGGTTGCGACGTATCAACCATGTCCTCTACGGTCTGTAACGTATCCCTCACGCAAGGGTACGGGTCGCGATCCGCTGCCCAACTCCCTTGGCCTGCCCGTGAGTCGGAAGCGCACCCAGCACGGCCCCCACAGAGAGAAGCCCCCCATGGGAGTTAATGCCGCCTGCCCTGCTGACGGCCTCGCGGTGCCGCACTCGTACACCCTCTACTGCCCGCCCCTCAGAACCTCTCCCCGCGTGGCCCGCGACTTCGTAACCTCGGTCCTGCGCACCCTGGACCTGACGGCGGCCGTGGACGCGGCGGCCCTGTGCACGTCGGAACTGGTGACCAACACCTACCTCCACACCAGGGGCGCGGGCTCCGTCCTCTGGCTGGCCATCGAACTCCCCACGGTCCGCGTAACGGTCTACGACGACAACCCCGCCGAACCGACCTCCCACCCGGCACCCGATTTCGACGAACACGGCAGGGGCCTGCATTTGGTGGGCGCGCTGGCGGACAAGTGGGGCGTATGCCAGGGCGCTCCGATGGGGTTGGGGGGTATGTGGGGGAAGGGGGTGTGGTTCGTGCTGGCGGCGGGGTGACGGGCTGCCGGGTTACACCCCTTGGTCAAACACGCCGCACAACCGAGCGGCGGTGACCGTGCGGGACCCTTCCCGTACGAGCAGCTCGACGCCGGGGGGCGCAGGCGGGGCCGTGCCGGTTCAGGCACCAGGAAGCCGGCCAGACATCGCCGCCAGCCGGCCGCCCCGACCTCGGGCCTCCCCCTCGGGGGAGTGCCCCATCAAGGGCTATGACCGCCGAGGTCCGGTTCCGGGGTCAGCTCTGAAGCCCAGAAAATCGGAGGCGGACAGGGAGATTTCGATCAGATGCTCGCAGGGCACGGCAGGGACTTCGAAATGATTCTCCGTCATGAACGTCATGAAATCATCTGGCAGTTGGATTGGATACCGTTCGACGTAGGCCGCCAAATCCAGTCGCCAAACGAAAGTACCATCCGTCAGGATCGATGAACCGCCGAGTACTTGGAAGGCTCCCTCAAGGACATCTGTGGTCCCTTCCATGACGTCCAGGATCGGGTGCCCTGCGCTGAGGTATTGAACGACCAGCCCGCTGGGATACTCGTGGCGAAGGGTGAGAGAGTCCCGGATCGACCCCTGATAGGCCCGCGGGGAATCGGGCTCCAGCTCACGAAAGAATCCGACCGGCTGCATTGTGTTCGTCTCCAAGATGACGGGACGGGGCGAGGCTGTGGCTGCCGAGCGCTCAGCCAGCGTTCCTGCGCCCGGCCTCCAGTACCGCTGCGCAGAATTCTTCCGGCGGCAGATATCCGTGGTCGGCGACGTAGTGCACGATCAGCAGAGGCGCCGCGTAGGTGGTCCCGCTGCTGCCCGTAACCCAAATTTCCCCGCTTCCCAGAGACAGGCCCTCGCTGTCGAGGTGGTCCCTGGCGGCATCCAACGTAGGGCAGAGCTCGCAGAAGTGCACGCCCCGGTATACGTTCTCCGGGTTCTTCGCCAGTTCCCGCAGCTGGGAAAGTAGACCGAGCGGGATGGGCCCGCACGAGTACTCATGCTTTGACGAGAGCCAACCCACGTTGCGGGCCGGGGGAGTGGGGTCTGAATAACTGTAGGGTGACAAATCTGGGAAATGTGCCATATGCCCAAAAGTTGGAGAGTCGTTTGAAACTGGGGTGCTCCGATGATCAGTCCGTCCACGAAGCCTGGTTCCAAACCTCGACGAACTCGACCTTGTGGATCACGGCGGCTGTAAATTCTGCCTGGGCTTCCACGTCTTCAATGGAGCCGGAGCCCACAGGGACCTCACTCAGCCCGATGGCGTCCGACTCGTGCAAGTGGTCTGCTCACAGGAGGCGGCCATCGCGGTATCTTTGCACTTTCCGTACCTCGTAGCCGTCCGCTCCAATTTCACTGAAAAGCGCAACGGGCTCTTCGGTAAGATCGTGATGCCAAAATACCTTCCAGTACTCCACGTCACTTTACTCCTGTGCAGAGCTTTCTCGTGGCTCCACTCTCAGTTTGATCTGTCGATTGTGCTCGGCGTGGGCCACGACCTTTGCTTCGATGCTGTCGCCGGGTGCGGGCCATTCTTCAGGCGGGACGGGTGAGCCGTGTGGCAGGTAGGAGATTGCGTCTACTACGGCTACTGTTCCGGGAGCCTCGGGAATATCCAGAAAGAATCCGAAAGGTCTTTTCTCTTTTACCGCTCCGCATACGCGAATCCCGATCGGGAAGTTTTCTTTCGCGATTCGCCAGGTGGTGTCATCGATCATCGGTGCCAATCCCTCGGGTGCTCGTTGAGTTTTTCGACATGCTCTTTTGGGATGACGACCTCCGTTAGAGGGCCTCCTTCGTATAGATATTCGTATTCCTTGAAATGTTCCGCATACTTGTCCGCCGGTATCCTGACCTCGATCACTCCGTCGCCGTAATGTTTAGCGTAGTTGTCGGCCAGTTCGCGTTCTTTGGCGAAATATGCCTTACCGTCCGCGTATGGATCATGAGGGCCGCCAGGGAAATCGCTTTCCAGGAATCCGTTGTCATAATGGTATTGGCCTTGCCCTCTGGCTGGTGCTTTGAAGAGGCTGATCTCGTCGCCGCAACCTGGAGCGAGCCCCAAGAGGTCCGCCCACGTATGCGGATTATGAACATACGCGACCGGGTTCGGAGCCGGAGCCAGTCCCAGCGGGTCCGGCGTGGCGTAGCGGGCCGTTTCCGGGTCGTAGTGGCGGTGGTAGTTGTAGTGGAGGCCGGTTTCCGGGTCGAAGTATTGGCCGGGGAAGCGGAGGGGAGTGTAGGCCGGGCTGTTCGCCGGCCAGGTGGTGGTGCCCCATAGGGTGGATCTTTTGCGCCAGGCGATTTCGCCGGATTCGGCTACGAGTTCGCTCGGGGTGCCGACCAGGTCGGTGATGATGGCGAAGAAGCGCTGGTCGATTTCCTGCTGGGGCGCCTCGGCCGCGGTGATGCGTTCGGTCTGGGCGATCGGCTGGAGGCCGTTGTGGTCCCAGGTGAGGGTGACCGAGTTCGGGTGGGTGGAGGTGGTCGTGGTCTGTTCGGTGAGGGTGGGGCCGTCCCAGGTGAAGTCGGTCTGTTCCGCCACCTCGCCCGACTCCGTCAGGCGCTGTTTTGCCGTGCGGCGGCCCAGCGGGTCGTAGCGGTAGCGCCAGCGGGTGCCGTCGGGGGTGGTCACGGAGGTGAGGCGGTCCTCGGCGTCCCACTCGTAGCGCCAGGTGTCCGGCTTGCGGGAGAGGCGTGTCTTCTGGCGGAGTACGACGCGGCCCAGCGCGTCGTACTCGTAGCGGACGGCGCCCGCCCGAGTTACGCGAGTACCCGTGTAGGAGCGGGCGCCCCTGGCCTCGGCGCCCGGGTGGTCGTCCGGCCAGTCGGCTTCCGACTGGTTGCCCGCCGCGTCGTACGCGTAGCGCTCCGTCCAGTCGGGGGCGTCGACCGACGTGACGCGGCCCGTCGCGTCCAGGCCGAAGGAGCGCGGGCCGGAGAGCAGGTCGTCGACGGCGGTGAGGTTGCCGTCGCGGCGGTAGGTGTACGCGCGGGTCTGGAGCGGGGCGGCGGAGGGCCCCGCCGTCACGGTCTGGTCCGTCAGGCGGCCCGCCGGGTCCCAGGCCTGGGTCAGCGACAGCGCGTCGCCGAAGTGGCGCGCGACCTCCCGCCCCGCCGCGTCGTGTTCCAGCGCGAAGGCGTGCCCGGAGGCGGACACGGAGGTGCGGCGGCCCGCCGCGTCGTACGACCCGGTGCTGACCGCGCCCGTGGGGGTGACTCGGCGCGTACGGCGGCCCAGCTCGTCGTACGCGAAGGTGAGGGTGCGGCCGTCGCACGTCTGCGACTTGACCCGGCCGAGCCGGTCGCGGCCGTAGACGAGCGTCGCGTCCGGGCCCGCCGCCTCCATGAGCCGGCCCGCCACGTCGTGCCGGAACCGGGTGACCTTGCCCGCCGCGTCCTTCGCGACGACGCGGTCGAGCACGTCGTGTTCGTAGCCGATGGTCTGCCCCAGCGCGTCGGTACGGGACGTGAGGCGGCCCGCCGCGTCGTGCGCGTACGTCAGCGTGCGCCCGTCGAAGTCCGTCTCGGCCAGTAGGCGGCCCGTCGGGTCGTACTCGTAACTCCACTCCAAACCCTGGGGGTTGACCACCCCGACGAGCTGGAGCTGGGTGTTGTGCCGGAACTCGTGGCGCATCCCGTCGGGGCCGGTCCGCGCGCTGAGCTGGTCGAAGTGCGTGTACTCGGAGCGGGTCACGCCGCCGAGCGCGTCGGTGTGCGACGTGCGGTTGCCCTCGCCGTCGTACGTCCAGGACTGCTCGGAACCGTCTGCCTCGACGCGGCGCACCAGCTGCCCCTCCACCGACCAGGAGAGCCGGGTCGTCGCGCCCATCGGGTCGATGATGGCGGTGATACGGCCGAAGGCGTCCCGCCGGTAGGTGGTTGTTCCGTCGAGCGGATCGGTGATCTCCACCGGCAGCCCGGCCGCGTCGCACCGGATGCGGGTGGTGGCGCCGAGCGCGTCCGTCACCGAGGCGGGGTGGCCCAGCGCGTCGTACGTGAAGCGGGTCGTCGCCCCGGCGGGGTCGGTGACGGAGGTGCGGCGGCCCGCGTCGTCGAACGTCTGGTGCCACGTCGTGCCGTCCGGCTCCGTGATCGTCTCCGGCTTGCCCAGCCCGTTCTGCGTGCTGTGCGTGCCGTGCGAGCTGTGCGTGCCGTCCGAATTGTGCGAGCTGTACGAGGCCGTGGCCGCCCGGCCGTCCGGGCGGACGACCGCGGTCAGCCGGCCCGCCTCGTCCCTGCGGTACTCGGTGGTGCGGCCGAGCGCGTCGGTGCGTGCGCACAGCCGGTCGTAGCGGTCCCATCGCGAGTGGACGGCCGCGCCCGTGGGGTCGATCTCGGTGACGACCTGGAGTGCCCGGTTGATGACGTAACGGTTCTTGTGGCCAAGGGAGTTGGTGAGAGTCGTGACGCTGAGTCCGGTGTCCGGGTCACGCGGCCCGTACTCCAAGGTGGCCCGCATATGGCCCTCGGCCCCGGACTCGAAGACACAGCGGTCCCACTCGTCGTACGTGTACTCGTACCGGCTGTCGTTGCGGTCCGTCCAGGCCGTGATGCGGCCGCGCTCGTCGTACTCGAACCGCAGCGGCAGCCCGGAGGAGTTGACCACCTCCGTGAGGTCGCCGCCGGTGTAGCCGTAGCGCACCAGTTCCGCGTCTTCCCCGCCCGGCCCGCCGCCCACCAGGTGCAGCGCCGTGATGCGCGGCCCGCCGTCCGTAGCGCCGGTGGTGACGCGGACGCGGTAGCCGCTGTCGTGGACGATGGCGGTCGGCACGCCGTCCGCGTCCCGTTCGAAGGCGATCCAGTGGCCGTCGCGGTCCGAGATCTGTTCCAGCGGGGCGGTCCCGTCGCCGTAGCTGTTCGGTGCCGGGGCCGGACTCGGTGCCGACCCGTTCTCGTACGAGCGCGCCCCGCCCGGACCGTCGGCACCCCCGGCCCCGCCTCCGAACCCAGCCGCCGCGCCCCCGTACGCCCCGCCCCCGTACACCCCGAAGTGCCACACCCGCCCCGAAGCCGGGTCCCGGACGGCATAGCCGCCGTCCTCCGGAATCTCCAGTGGCCACCGCGGCCCCTCGACCGGCAGCGTCGCGACACCCGGTACCGGGTGCGGATAGGACAGCACCATGCCGTCCTCGCCGACGAACACCACGCCCTCGGCGTCGATCTCCAGCCGCTGATCGGCGGTGCTCGACCACGACGGCCCCAGCCACCGCCCGGCCCGGTACCCGGACTGCGCCTTGCGTACGAACGCCAGCGGCAGCGCACCGGGCAGCACCACGTCGGCCTGCGGCAGGAACATCCGGCCCGAGGCCAGGTCGACCGGGTCCGTGCCCTTGGTGGCCTTCGTGCCGTCCGGGCGGGTGCCCTCGTGCGGCCCCCGCTCGGCCTCGCGCCGGGCCGCACCCTTGCCGGCCTGCCTCGCGCCGGCCTCCGCGCCCTCCTCTGCCGCCTTCTTGGTGGCATTGAGGACCGCGCCCTCGGTCGCCTTCGCCGCCGTACCGGCGCCGCCGGTGCCGATGGCCATGATGATGTTGCCGAACAGCCGCCCGCCCGCCTCCGACGGGTCCGAACCCCAGCCGGTGCCCAGCAGGGCGCCGGGCAGGCGCTCCGGGTGGGAGGCGAGGGAGAGGATTCCGGCGGCGGTGTTGGAGACGGTGTCGAGGTACGCCGCGGGGTGCGTGAGGTTGTACGGGTCCGTGGGGTTGAGGCCGCGGGCGAACTTCAGCACGTCCGTACCCGAGCGGATGACGCCGCCGGTGAAGTGCAGCAGCTCGACCTGGCCGCCCTCGAACCCGTCGAGCGCGTCCCCGGCCATCCGGTCGTGGAACTCGGGCTTGTCCGGGGCGAGTTTCGTCGCGGCGTCGACCTTCGCCTTGGCGGTGGCGGCCGCCGTGTTGCGCTGCTTACGGGCCTCGGCGAGGACGCGCTGCGCCTCCTTGCCGTCCGCCACCCCCGGATCGTGGAACTCGCCCGGCTTCGGCCCCGGGTCCTCGCCCTTGTCGACCTTCGCGTTGTAGGCGTCGACCTTCTTGTTGTGCGCGTCCACGGCCTCCTTGGACGCGGCCTTGCCCTTCTTATAGAGGCGGACCGCTTCCTTCGCCTGCTTCTGCGCCCAGGTGACCGTGTGCCCGTACGCCGTGAGCGCGCCCGCGGCGTCCTCGCAGGCGTCGGCGGCCCGCGCCCACTTCTTCGGATGCTCTGCGAACTTCTTGGCGAACGCCTGCTTGCCCTCGCCCTCCCACTCCGCGGAGCCGACCTTCAGCAGCCCGGCGTGCACGGTGTCGAACGCGGTGTGGAACTTCTTGAGGTGCTCGGCCGCCGCCTCGATCCGCTTCACGTCGCCGTGGATCAGCTCGTCGGCCTCCTCGGTCTGCCCGAGCTGCTTCTCGTCGACCTCCGCGCCGAGGTCGGAGGCGGTCTCGTCGCCCCAGTCCTCGACCGATTCGGCCCAGTCGTGCAGGCCGACGTGGTCGAGGCCGTCGCTGACCTTGTGGGTCGCGTACTCGACGCCCTCGCCGACGAGCTTCTTGCCCTGCTCGACCTTCCCCTCGACCCAGTCGCCGCCCTTGTCGATCCAGTCCGTGAACCCCATCAGCCGTAGTCCTCGATCTTGCTCACCCCATGGGCGGCGGGACCGACGGGCCCGAGCCCCCAGCCCGTCTTGACGTCGTCGGCCGTCCTCGACCAGGTCTCCTTCGCGTTCCCGGCCGCGTCCTGGAAGGACTTCGCGCTGTAGTCCGCGTCCCGCACCTGCGTGTACGGGTTGTCGGCCAGCGTCTCTCCCCAGGACTGCTTCTCGACCTGCTCTTCCGTCAGGTGCGGATTGCCCATGGCCGCGTTCGTGGTGACCTTGAGGGTGTTCGAGATGTACTCGTCGGTCTCGTGGTAGTAGCCCGCGGCCAGGCCCACCCGGTGGGCGAGCTCGTTGCCGTCGCGCACCAGGGCCCGTACGCCCCACTCCCAGCGGTCGCAGAACGTCTTGAAGGACGAGGTCAGGTCCTCGTGCCCGGCCTCCAGGCCGTTCAGGGCGAGCTCGGAGAAGCCGCGCCCGACCGCCGCGTCACCCGGCGAACCCACCTTCTTCAACTCGTCGATGGCCCCGTCTAGCCCCTTGGCGATGTTGTCCAGCGCTTCCTTGCCGGCCTTGAGACCGTCCCCGCCGCTCATCGGGACGCCTCCGGGCCTGCTGAGCCCGTACGGTCCTCTGAGCCTGTACGGCCTGCTGAGCCCGTACGGTCTTCCGAGTACGCAGGGCCTGCTGAGCCCGCCGCACCGGCTGAGTCCGCCGAGTACTCCGGGGCCTCTGACGCTTCTGATGCCTCTGGGGCCTCCGGCCGCCAGTTCTCCGGCGCGTCGACCGCGACGGCGTCCGGCACGATGCCCACCACCGGCGGGAACATCATCGGGTGCTCGCTGCCGACGTCCAGCGCCACCCCCGCCGGGACGCCGACGCCGGGCACGACGACGTCCAGCAACCGGGCGCCGAGCACGGACCGGTACTCCCAGTCCGCGCCCCCGTCGCCCCCACGGCCCCCGTCGCCCCCACGGCCCCCGCCGCCCCCACGGCCCCCGCCGCCCCCACGGCCCCCGCCGCCCCCGCGGGCGGCGGCGAACCGGGCCAGCGCCGCCTCGTCGGTGAACGCGCAGATCCAGCGGATTCCCCCGAACTCCACCGACAACAGCCCGTCCTCGCCCGGCACGTCCGTCGGCTCCGTCGGCACCAGCACCGCTGTACGCCGCAGCTCCCCGACCATCGCGGCCGGCCGCCCCCGCTCCGCGTGAACCGCGGCAACCTCATCCGTCAGTGACACCGCACCCACCCCCCTTGTGGACAACCGCACCCACCCCCCTGTGGACAGCAGCCTACAAAGCCCCACTGACAACCGGGGCCCGGCCCCGGAATCCGGTCTACGAGGGGCAGGTCACATCCCGCTCCGGCCGTTGCCCCGTCGCCAGGTAGGCGGTGACCAGCGCGTCGCCGCAGGCGTTGCCGTGTGCGAGGTACGAGCCGTGGCCGCCCGCGTCCACGGCGACCATGCGGGCGCGGTCGCCGAAGGCGTGGCGGAGTTTCAGGGCTCCGCTGTACGGGGTCGCGGGGTCGCGGAGGTTCTGGATCAGCAGGATGTTGGAGGGGCCGCGCGGGGTGACGTGTATGGGCTTGTCGACCGGGGCGGTGGGCCAGAACGCGCACGGGGTGATGCCGGCCGGCTGGCCCGCGGTGAGGGGGTAGCGGGTCCGGTTCGCGGCGACGGCCTCGGCGTAGGCGGGGACCGACTTCGGCCAGGACACGTCGTTGCAGAGGGTGGCGACGGCCATGGCGGCGCTGTTCTGCATCGTCGCGTCGGATGGGCCGGCGGGGGCGGGCAGTGCGCGGTGCCCGGGGTCGGCGGCGGCGCGTATCAGTTGGGCCAGGGCGGCGAACCGGCCGTCGTCGTAGAGCGCGTCATAGAGGGTCTGGCGCAGTACGTTGCCGTTGAGCTCCGCCGGGTTGGCGCCCGGCCAGGGGAGCGGGTGCCGGTCCAGTCGCGCGGCCAGGCGCAGGAACAGCGGCCGTATCTCGGCGGGGGTGCGGGCGAGGCGGTCCGCGCCGCGTTCCCGGGCGGTGGCCCACTTCGCGAAGTCGGGGAAGCGGTCCTCGGCCCCGACGGCGGCGTTGGCCAGCCAGCCGCGCTCGACCAGGGCGGGGTTCGGGTCGTCGTTGCTGTCCAGCACCACGCGGTCGGTGCGGTCCGGGAACATCGTCGCGTAGACGGAACCGACGTACGTGCCGTACGAGACGCCCCAGGCCGACAGTTTCTCCTCGCCCAGCGCCCGCCGGACGCTGTCGATGTCGCGGGCCTCGTTGACGGTGCTGACGCCGCGCAGCACGGGGCCGCCGTCGCGGAGGCAGGCGTCGGCCGTGCGGCGGGCGCTCGCCGCGTTCCGCGAGATGTCGCCGCCGGGGCCGGGCCAGGCCCGGATGGCGGTCAGGGCCACGTCCTCGTGGGACAGGCCGCAGCTGATGGGCGCGGAGCGGCCGACGCCGCGCGGGTCGAAGCCGACGATGTCGTACGTGTCGCGCACGGACCGCGGCAGTTTCGCGAGCTTGGCGCTGGGGTCCTTCCAGCTCGATCCGCCGGGGCCGCCGGGGATCAGCAGGAGGGCGCCGCGCCGCCGGTCGGGGTGCTCGCTACGGATGCGGGAGACGGCCAGGTCGAGGCGGGGGCCGTCCGGCGCGCGGTAGTCCAGGGGTACGGACACGGTCGCGCACTCCTGGCGCGGGTCGAGGCCCTTGCCCTCGCAGGCCGACCACGTGACGGGAACGGGCGGAGCGGCTGTGCCGGTGGCCGTTCCAGTGGCTGTTCCAGCGGCTTCCGCGCCGGGGGCCGTCATCGTCAGCGCCGCCGCGGCTGCCGCCAGCGGGAAGGCGAGGGTTCTTCGGTTCCAGAGGCTCATGCGGGCCATCGTCGTGGCCCGCGAAGCCCGTGCCCATCCGGCGGACCAGAAGCCGTCAGGGGTGCTACCTGGGGGCTAGAACAGCCCCAACTGCGTCACCAGCATCGCCAGCACCACGACCAGGGCCCAGCCGACCACCTGCTCGACGATCTTGTTCTTGTCGGAAGGCCCGCCGGTACCGGCCCGGCTCGCCGCGATCTCTGCCATCTCCGCCAACTCTCGTCCGATGTCCCTTATGCCCCTCCCATCCCCTCACAGTGCGGCCGGCGCACAGCCCGGTAAAGGGGGAGTGATTCAGGACACGCGGGCCGGACAGCGCCGGTGCGCGGCGAACTCGCGGGCGGTTACGGTTCGTTGGTCTGAGCGGCACCCGTCATGAGGGGGAGCACCGTGACCGGCTTCATACCGCACGGGCCGGGCGATCGCGCCCGTACGCCGTCCAACGACACGTCGGCCGCCCCCGCCACTCACGCCCGTACGCTCGCCGGTCAGGCACGGGCTCTCGCCGAGGGCGAGGTGAGTGCGCAAGCCCTGGTGGAACGGGCCCTCGCGCACATCGCCCGCACCCAGCCCACGGTCAACGCCTTCCGGCTCGTACGGGCCGAGGCCGCCCTCGCGGAGGCGCGCGCCGCCGATCTGCGGCTGGCGGCGGGGGAGCGGCTGCCGCTGCTGGGCGTGCCGGTCGCGGTGAAGGACGACATGGACGTGGCGGGCGAGCCGACCGCCTTCGGCTGCCGGGGGGATTTTCCGCCGAAGTCCGCCGACAGCGAGGCGGTGCGGCGGCTGCGCGCGGCCGGGGCGGTGATCGTCGGGAAGACGAACACCCCGGAACTGGGCCAGTGGCCGCACACCGAGGGCGCCGCCTTCGGCGAGACCCGCAACCCCTGGAGCGCCGAGCACACGCCCGGCGGGTCGTCCGGGGGCTCGGCGGCGGCCGTCGCCGCCGGGATCGTGCCCGCGGCGCTCGGCTCGGACGGCGCGGGGTCGGTCCGTATCCCGGCGGCCTGGACCAACCTGGTCGGCGTCAAGCCGCAGCGCGGCCGGATCTCGACCTGGCCGGAACCCGAGTCGTTCCGGGGCATCACCTGCTTCGGCCCGCTGGCCCGTACGGTCGCCGACGCCGCGCTCCTCCTGCACGTCGTGAGCGGCCGGCACCCCGGTGACCGGCACATTCCGCCGGCGGTCGACGTCCGCTCGGCGGCCACGCGCGACCCGGGGCGGCTGCGGATCGCGCTGTCCTTCCGGCCTGCCTTCGCGGCGGTGCGCCACCGGCTCGACCCGGGCGTACGGGCCCGGGTGCTGCGGATCGCGGAGCGGCTGGCGGCGCTGGGGCACGAGGTGGCGGAGGCGGACCCGCGGTACGGGCCGATCGGGCTGACCTTCGTGCCGCGCTCGACGGCGGGCGTCCGGGAGTGGGCGGAGCGGGTCCCGCAGGCGCGGCTGCTGGACCCGCGTACGCGCGCCAACGCCCGTAACGGGCTGCTCCTCGGCGGCGGCGGGGTGCAGCGGCTGGCGCGGGCGGCGGAGGACCCGTTGCGGCGCAGGGTCGGGGAGATCTTCCGCCGCTTCGACGTGGTGCTGACGCCGACGACCGCCGTGCCGCCGCTGCGGATCGGGGCGCTGTCCGGGCTCGGCAGCTGGCGCACGGACGAGGCGATGATCACGGCATGCCCGTACAACTGGCCGTGGAACGTGCTGGGTTGGCCGGGCGTGAGCGTGCCCGCCGGGTTCGTGGCGGTGGGTGGGGAGGGGGAGGGGCTGCCGGTCGGCGCGCGGCTGTCGGCCGGTGCGCAGTCGCCGGTCGGTGCACAGTTGCCGGTCGGCGCGCAGCTCCTCGGCCCGGCGGACAGTGAGCCCCTGCTGATCTCCCTCGCCGCCCAACTGGAGGCGGATCAGCGGTGGTACGAGCGGTGGCCGCCGGAGCCGGGGCGTCAGGGCTGAGGGGACTGCCGAGGGGACTCGATCCCTACTGGCCTTCGCGTTCGGCTACGGACTGGGAGAACCGCGCCCAATCCTCCCCGGCCAGCGGCGTCATGACGGCCCGCCAGCCCTCCGCCGCCTCCGGCCCCGCCGCGCCCAGCGACTCCTCCAACGCCTCGGCGAACAGCTCGCGCTGCCGCTCGTGCAGCTCGCGTTCCAGCTCCGCGCCGCGCGGGGTGAGGTGCAGTTCCTTGCGCCGCCGGTCGTCCGCTCCGGGCGCGACCCGCACCATCTCCTCGGTGATGAGCCTGCGCAGCGGCCCGTTGATGGCCTGCTTGGTCAGCCGCAGGGTGGCGCACAGTTCGCCGACGCTCATGCCGGGGGAGTACGCGAGGAAGGTGAGGATGCGGTGGTGGGCGCGGCCCATGCCGTGCCGGTCGAGCGCCTCGTCGGCCGCGCCGGTGAAGGCGCGGTAGGCGAAGTAGAAGAGGGTGAAGTCGCGGTCGAAGCCGTCCGGACGATTAAGGTCAAGCATGTTGACATATTAGCCCGCACCTCCTTATGCTCGCGATTAAGGTCAATAAGCTTGACCTAATGATGCCGGTGTGCTGCCTAACTGCCCGCCCGCCCCGCCCGCGTGTCGCCCGCCCGATCGGCGGCGGCCTCGCGAAGCGCTCGGCGTGGCGAGACGTGAAGTGGCGCGGCACGACACGGCACAGAACGGAACGAAGAAAGGCCAGTGACCGCGATGTCGGACATCACCGTCGGCGCGTACCTGCTCCGCCGCCTGCGCGAGCTGAACATCGAGCACCTCTTCGGCGTGCCCGGTGACTACAACCTCGGCTTCCTCGACCAGGTGCTCGACTCGCCCGGACAGACCTGGGTCGGCAACTGCAACGAACTCGACGCGGCCTACGCCGCCGACGGCTACGCCCGCCTCCGCGGCGCCGCCGCCCTCGTGACCACCTTCGGCGTCGGCGAGCTGTCGGCCGTCAACGGCGTCGCCGGCTCGTACGCCGAGTCGGTGCCGGTCATCGCCGTCACCGGCATGCCCGCGACGGCGGTCGCGACGGCCGGGGAACGGGTGCACCACACGCTGATGGACGGCGAGTACGACCACTTCGGCCGGATGTTCGCCGAGGTCACCGTGGACCGCGCGACCCTCTCCGCCGCGTCCGCCGCCGACATCGCCGCCGCCCCCGCGCAGATCGACCGCGTGCTGCGCGCGATGCTCCGGCACAGCAGGCCCGTACACCTCAACCTCCCCACCGACGTCGTACTGGCCCGAGTACCCGCCCCTGACGGCCCCCTCATAGCCGCCGGGGCCGAGGAGGCGACCGACCCCGCGCTGCTGCGCGCCTTCCTCGACGACTGCGCGCGCCTGCTCGACGGGGCGCGGACCGTCACCGTGCTCGCCGGGCACGAGGCCGAGCGGTACGGGCAGCGCGAGCCGCTCGGCGAACTGCTCGCGGCGGCCCCGGTGCGCGCCGCCGTGTTCTCCAGCGGCAAGGGCGTGGTGGACGAGGCCGCGCCGGGCTTCGCGGGCGTGTACACGGGCGAGTTCAGCCAGAAGGCGGCGCGGGTCGCCGTCGAGGACGCCGACTGCCTGATCCTGGTCGGCGCGGTCGCCACCGACAGCGTGACGGGCGGGTTCAGCCACCACTTCACCCCCGAGCGGACCATCGAACTGCGGCCGTACGGCGCGTCGGTGGGCCGGGCCGGGTACGACGGGGTGCGCATGGCGGACGCGGTGGCCGGGCTGACGGAGCTGCTGCGGGACGCGGAGCTGCCGGAGCCGGCGGGGTACGGACGTACGGATGGGGAGGCCGAGGCCGGGGCCGGTTCATCCACTGACACGCTGCTGACGCAACGTCAACTCTGGTCGTCCATAGCGGCGTTCCTGCCCCCGAGCAGCGTCTTCCTCGCCGAACAGGGCACGTCCTTCTTCGGCGGCCAGGAAGTACCGCTGCCCGCGGACGGGCGCTTCGTCGGCCAGCCGATGTGGGGCTCGATCGGCTACACGCTCCCCGCCGCGCTCGGCACCCAGCTCGCCGCCCCCGACCGCCGCTCGGTCCTCGTCATCGGCGACGGCTCGCTCCAGCTCACCGCCCAGGAACTGGGCACCATGACGCGGTACGGGGCCGCCCCCGTGATCGTCGTCATCAACAACGACGGCTACACCGTCGAGCGCGCCATCCACGGCGCTACCGCCTCGTACAACGACATCGCCGCCTGGGACTACACCGCGCTGCCCGCGGCCTTCGGCGGCGGCGACCGCGCGGTCTCGGTCCGCGCGGAGGCGCCCGCACAGCTCGCCGACGCGCTCGCGCTGGCCGCGCGTACGCCGGACAAGCTGGTGCTGATCGAGGCGGTGCTCTCCCGCGACGACGCGCCGGAGCTGCTCACGGCGCTGGCGGGCCGCTTCGCGGCGCAGAACGACTACGGGGCCTGACGGGGGCGTAGGGGGAGGAGGGGGAGGGGGGAGGAGGCGTACGGACCGGCGAGGGGCGCCGGTCCGTACGTCGGTCCGTACGTCGGTCCGTGCGTCTGTACGTACGTTGGTCCGTGCGTCGGTCCGTGCACTCGTGAGGGAGCAACGTCGCCTGATGAGGCACGGGACACCACGCGAACCCTTGTCACTGCCCGATCGGACGTACCGGATCAGGCCGCACGCGCACCCATGCGGGGCGCGCATGGAACACCTACACAGAACATCAAAAGCGTTTTAGCATAAGCGAGTTGTCAGCTTGGAAGCAGCGCACTAACGATCAGTGACGGGGCGCCCATGTCCAGTTTTCCTGAGATCTCCGCTGAACTCGCCACCTACTTCTCGCTGGCGACCGAGACCTTGGGCGCCGCCATGGTGGCGAGCGCCGCGCAGCGCATCGCGGACGGGTCGATCGACGCGGGCCAGGGCTACTTTCGCCGGCTCTTCCGCCGCGGTAGCGGTGAGGACGCCCCGATCGCCCTGCCTGAGGGCCGCAGTGAAGAGCGCGCCGACCATCTGCTCGGCGTGCTCTCCCCGGAGGACAGGCACCGGCTGGCCGCGGCCCTGGAGGCATGGCTCGGCGAACAGCGGGACAGCACTCCGGACGAGGCCCGCCTGGCGGAGCTCATGTCAGCCGCCCCGGCGCCCGCCCGCGCGTACCACGTCACGGCCCATGGCCCGAACTCCGCCGCCATCGGTTCGGTCGGGGACGGCGCCACCTTCCGCTTCGGCGGCGGCGGCGATCGTCACGAGGACGGGTCGTGAGATCCGCCGGCTCCGGCGCGGACAAGGGCCCCGAGACCGGCAAAGTCAGCTCCAGCTCCAGCGGCGACGGCTCGTCCTCGTTCGGCGCGGTCGGTGACCACGCCACGTTCAAATGGGAGCTCAAGCGGACGTTGACGAACGTCGCATGGCTCCCCGTGTCCGCCTGTCTCGTCATCGCCGCGACCATCGGCTTCGCCGTCTTCGCCGTCGCCCAGTGGCCCGGCGGCCCGCAGAGCCAGTACGTGTGGGCCTACGTCCTCGGGGCCCTCGCCCTGCTGATCGCCGGCGCCGCCGCCCTGTACCCGGCCGGCCGGACCGCACAGGCCCGCGATGCCGTGCGGCGGGCCGCCGACGCCCGGCGGCGCGGGATGGTCCGCGCCATCCTCGTCGGCGTCGCCGCGCTCTGCTGCGGTGGCGGCGCGCTCGCCTGGGTGGCCGTCGACCTCACCGGCGAGGTCGAGGCGGAGATGACCATCTCAGGCCCGAAGGCCGTGGACGAGAACGGCGGCACATTCACGGTGGAGATGGCGCGGCCGGCTTCCGGCGACGCACGGAACAAGCTGCGTCTGACGCTGGCCATCACCGACAGCGTTCCGGACACGGCCACCTGCGTCGGCATGATCAAGGCGGGGATCACCGCCGTCACCCCGGGCGTCACCCCGAGCACACGGGAGGTGCCCGCGCGGTCGACCGTCGACTTCGACCTCGGCGGGCACCACGGGCCTCTCCAATTCGCGGTCACCGTGCGGCCGGAGACAGGCTGTTCCATGAGCCTCGCGCGGGCCCGCGGAACGCTGCACAACGACTGAGACGAAGCGACTGGAGACCGTTCATGGGCAGAACAGGGAATCGTTCCCGCACGATCCGCGTCTGGGCCGCGGCAGCGGCCCTCGCGGGAGTCGTCCTGGCCGGCTGCTCCTCGGATCCCCCGTCGCTGTTCGCCGAAGGAAAGGTCGAGGTCGGCGCCAAGAGCGATCAGCCGGGCACGAGCTATTCACCCCACGACGGCGAGTTCAACGGCTTCGACATCACGGTGGCCAGGGAAGTGCTCGACAGGGTGGGGGTCAAGACCCCCAGTTTCAAAGGCGTCCTGTCCAAGAACCGGGTCGGCGCCCTGGACAAGGGGGACGTCCAACTCATCGCGGCCACCTACTCGATCACGAAGGAAAGGATGGCGCCGACGTCGAAAGACCATGTGGGGGTCGACTTCGTGGGCCCCTACGCAGCCACCCAACAGGGCCTCCTTGTACGGACCAAGGACGCCGGACGCTTCAAGAAGCTCAAGGACCTCGAAGGAGAGGAGGTCTGCGTCTGGGAAGGCACCACCTCCGAGGCGCTGCTGAAGAGCCCGGCGTACCAGCTCATCCACACCACCTCGAAGACAGATGCGCGGGACTGCGTCAAACTGCTGCGAGACGGCCTCGTCGCCGCCGTCTCCACCGACCAGTTGCTTCTCTACGGATTCATGGCAGTCGAACCCAAGCTCACCGTCGTGCGGTCCTTCGCATTCGGCGCGCCCAACTACTACGGCATCGCCATGGCCAAAGGCCACCGCGGCGACTGCAAGAAGCTCCGGCAAGCCCTCACGGAGTACGCGCTCAGCAATGACTGGGACCGGGACTTCCAGCTCAACCTGTCAGGTGTCCCCAAGGACATCCGCGACAGCGCCAGGCCCACCAGCGACGCTATCGACACCTACTCCTGCCGCGACGAGCCGGGCAACAGAAAGATGGACGACTGACAGCTCCCCCAGCGTCGAACGACAGCTCCTCCAACGCCGAACGACAGCTCCTTCAGCGCCGGGCGACGAGCGACGCCGGGCGGCAAGCGACGCCAGACGACGAGCAACCCCAGACGACGAGCAACCCCAGACGACGAGCAACCCCAGGCGACAATCAACGCCAGACGACGAGCGACGCCAAAGGTCGAGGAGCAGACGCACGCAACGTCGCCCGACGCTGCGCTAAGGAGCCAGGACGTCCAGTTCGGCCATAGCCCCGACCGTGATCTCGCGCGTCAGCTCCTCCGCGCGGGCGGAGTCCCGTTCCCGTACGGCCTCGGCGACGCGGACGTGGAGGGTGACGGCGGCCGGGTCGGGGTCCGTGAACATCACGTGGTGGTGGGTGCGCCCGGTGAGGACTTCGGCGACGACGTCGCCGAGGCGGGCGAACATCTCGTTGCCGGACGCGTTGAGGATCACCCGGTGGAACGCGGTGTCGTGCACGAGGTAGCCGTCGAGCTGCTGGCCGCGCGAGGTCTCCACCATGCCCAGCGCGTGCCGCGTCAGGGCGGCGCACTGCTCGGGGGTGGCGAGGGCGGCGGCGAGGCCGGCCGCGACCGGTTCGACGGCGGAGCGCAGCACCGTCAGTGACCGTAGCTGCCGGGGCCGGTCGACCCCGGCCAGCCGCCAGCGGATGACCTGCGGGTCGTAGACGTTCCACTCCTCGGTGGGGCGTACGGTCACGCCGACCCGGCGGCGCGAGGCGACCAGGTGCATGGACTCCAGGACGCGGATGGCCTCCCGTATGACGGTGCGGGAGACGTCGAAGCGCCGTTCCAGCTCGTCGGTGCGCAGGACCGTGCCCGGCGGGTACTCGCCCGCGGTGATCGCGGGGCCGAGGCAGGAGAGCACGCGCTCGTGCAGCCCGCGTATCCCCTGTGTGCCAGGCGGCAGCCCCTGCGTGTCCATGTGCTCAGCCTACGGGCCGCTCCGCCGGGGTCCCCGGCGGAATATTAAGTATGACGTTTGCGTCACAAGCTCTTGAATACGTCGTACGTATGGGTTTCAGTGTGGCGACGTACCGATGTCACCGATGTCAATGAAGACAGCGCGTGCCGATGGCGGCAGCGCGCGCAGCGGACAGTGAGGCCCCCATGAGCACCCGCACCCCTGACGCGGCCGACACCCCCCACGTGGTCGTCGTGATGGGCGTGGCCGGCACCGGGAAGACCACGATCGGCCCCCTGGTGGCGGCCGCGCTCGGGGTGCCCTACGCCGAAGGCGACGACTTCCACCCGCCCGCCAACATCGCCAAGATGTCGGCCGGCACCCCCTTGGACGACGGCGACCGCTGGCCATGGCTCGACGCGATCGGCGCGTGGGCGCACCGCCGGGCCGGGCTGGGCGGCGTGGTGAGCAGCTCCGCGCTCAAGCGCGCCTACCGCGACCGGCTGCGGGCCGCCGCGCCCGATCTCGTCTTCCTCCACCTCACGGGCGACCGCGAGCTGATCGAGGGCCGCATGGCGGAGCGCAAGGGTCATTTCATGCCGACGGCGCTGCTGGACTCGCAGTTCGCCACGCTTCAGCCGCTGGGGGCGGACGAGGCGGGTGTGGCGGTGGATGTGGCCGGTACGCCGGGAGAGATCGCCGAACGGGCGGTGGCGGCGCTGAGGGGCGTGGACGGCAGCTAGAGGGGCCGCACACCCACCGCACCCGCCCCCCCACCACCCCCACCAGAAGAACAACTTTCAGACGTTAGGAACCCGCCGTGACTCATCTCAGCGTCGAGATGCTGGCAGCGGACGCAGCGGCGCCGATCACCTCGGCAGGCCACGCGCAGCTGGGCATCGCCGTACTGGCCGGAATCGCCGCCATCGTCCTGCTGATCACCAAGTTCAAGCTGCACGCCTTCCTCTCCCTGACCATCGGCTCGCTGGTGCTGGGGGCGGTGGCGGGCGCGCCGCTGGACAAGGCGATCGCCGGTTTCACGACGGGCATCGGCTCCACGGTCGCGGGTACGGGCGTCCTCATCGCGCTCGGCGCGATCCTCGGCAAGCTGCTGGCGGACTCCGGGGGCGCGGACCAGATCGTCGACACGATCCTCGCCAAGTCGAGCGGGCGCGCGCTGCCCTGGGCGATGGTGCTGATCGCGGGCGTGATCGGGCTGCCGCTCTTCTTCGAGGTCGGCATCGTGCTGCTGATCCCGGTCGTCCTGCTCGTGGCCAAGCGCGGCAACTACTCGCTGATGCGCATCGGCATCCCCGCCCTCGCGGGCCTGTCCGTCATGCACGGTTTCATCCCGCCGCACCCGGGCCCGCTCGCGGCGATCGACGCCATCGACGCCAACCTCGGCGTGACGCTGGCCCTGGGCGTGCTGATCGCCGTCCCGACGGCGGTCATCGCGGGCCCGGTCTTCGCCCGCTACGCCGCCCGCTGGGTCGACATCACCCCGCCCGAGGGCCTGACCCCGCAGCGCGCCTCGGAGAACCTGGAACGCCGCCCGAGCTTCGGCGCCACGGTCTCGACCGTGCTCCTGCCGGTCGTGCTGATGCTCGCGAAGGCCCTGGTCGACATCGTCGTGGACGACCCGTCGAACCACGTCCAGCGCGTCACCGACGTCATCGGCTCACCGCTGATCGCCCTGCTCGCCGCCGTCATCGTCGGCATGTTCACCCTCGGCCGCGCGGCGGGCTTCGGCCGCGACCGCATCGCGACGACGGTCGAGAAGTCGCTGGCCCCGATCGCGGGCATCCTCCTGATCGTCGGCGCGGGCGGCGGCTTCAAGCAGACGCTGATCGACGTCGGCGTCGGCCAGATGATCCTGGACATCTCCAAGGACTGGAACATCTCGGCCCTCCTCCTCGCCTGGCTCATCGCGGTGGCCATCCGCCTCGCCACCGGCTCCGCCACCGTCGCCACCATCTCGGCCGCCGGCCTCGTCGCCCCCCTCGCCGCCGACATGTCCACCACCCACACCGCCCTCCTGGTCCTCGCCGTCGGCACCGGCTCCCTCTTCTTCAGCCACGTCAACGACGCCGGCTTCTGGATGGTAAAGGAGTACTTCGGGATGAACGTCGGCCAGACCGTCAAGACGTGGTCCCTGATGGAGACGATCATCTCGGTGGTCGGGATCGTGTTCGTGCTGCTGTTGTCGCTGGTGTTGTAGCGGGCTTACGGGCCCGCGCCGCCGGTACGGCCAGTACGGCCAGTACGGGTGGCGGGGCGGGCGTACGGACGTACGGGCGGGGTGCGGGCGGGCGTACGTCCGTACAGGCGGGCCCACAGGTTGGTGCTCAGCTCCCGCCGGGGATCGCCTGCCTGCCATCGCTGCGGAGCCGAGATCGGTACTCGCCCGGGGGCATGCCTCGGGCACGTCGGAAGGCGCGGCTGAAAGCGTGCGGCGAGGCGTAGCCGACCGCGCCGGAGATCGACTCGACCGGCTCGTCGGTGTCGCGGAGCCGGACGGACGCCAGGTCCATGCGCCACTGCGTCACGTACGCGCCCGGCGTCTGTCCGAGGGCGGACCGGAAGCGTCTGGACAGCGTCGTACGGGAGACCGCCGTCGCGGCCGCCAGGGACTCGGTGGTCCAGGGGTGTTCCGGTCGGGCGTGGACGCATTCCAGGGCGTCGCGCACGACCGGGTCACGCATCGCGCCCAGCCAGGAGCCGGACCGCTCCTCAGGGTGGCGGGCCAGCCAGACGCGTACGAACTGGATGAGCAGAAGGTCGACGATGCTGTTGACGGCGGCGGTGGTGCCGATCTGCGGCTGCGCGAGCTCCGCCGTCAGAAGCTCGACGGTCTTTCTGAGCTGTGCGTTCTCCCGGCTCGTGACGTGCATCGGCCGGGCGAGGGAGGTGAGCACCGGCGTACTCACCTCCGGGTCCTGCGCATAGCGCAGGACGAGCACTTCCGTCTCCGCCGGCGCCGAGCCCAGGTGCAGGGCGCTGCCGTCAGTGAGGGCCTGGTCCGTCGCCTGCCGGTCACAGGCGCTCATCGTCGTACTGGACGGCCCGCCGGCTATCCCGTGGGCGGTGCCCGGCGACAACAGGACGGCGTCTCCCGCCCGCACTTCCAGGGGTTTCCCGCCCGGCACGTGGAGCCACATCGTGCCCCGGGACACCACGTGCAGTGCCGCTCCCGGATAGGGCTCCAGCCACAGGCCCCAGGTTCCTCCGGCCTTCAGCACGACCCCGAGCGCCCCTCGCGCCCCCGATACGCGCAGGGCCTCCGCGAGTACGTCCATCGTTGCATTCTCGTCGACGGGCATCAGACCACGTCGAGAACGATCTTTCCGTGCACCTTCCGCGCGAACAGCGCCTGGACGGCGTCGGCCACGTCATGCCAGTCGCCGCGCAGTCCGACCGGCGCCGAGAGCTTCCCGGCGGCCATGAGGCGCAGCAGGTCCGTCAGCTCCGCGCTGGTCGGCGTCATGTCGCCGTAGGTGGCGATGCTGCGGGGTTCGCCGAAGCCGAACAAGTTCCCTGACGGGAACGTGGTGTCCTGCGCCGAGGAGTAGCCGACCACGTGGATGGTGCCGCCCTCGGCGAGGGAGTTCCACGCCTGGGCCGTCACCGGCCCGCCGACCGTGTCCAGGACGAGGTCGAACCGGTACTCGCTCTCGGCCAGATCGGTCAGGACCTCGTCGGCCCCGAGCTCGCGGAGTCCGGCGGCCCGGTCCGGCGAACCCACGAGGGCCGTCACCCGTGCGCCCGCCAGCGCCGCCAACTGGACGGCGAAGTGCCCCACGCCCCCGCTGGCACCGGTGATCAGGACGTCGCGCGCCAGCAGGGAACGCTTGCGCAGCACCCGCAGTGCGGTGACTCCGGCGATCCCCAGCGCGGCGCCGTCGGCCAGATTCACGCCCTCGGGAACGGTGCCGAGCGAGGCGGGGCTGACCGCCACCCGCTCCGCCCACGCGTGGGCGGACATCCCCAGCGCGACGCGCGTACCTACGGGCGGCCCCGAACCATCGGCCGCGGCGCGCGCCACGACACCGGCCGCGTCGTGACCATGAACAGCGCCGGCCGGCCACCTGTCCAGGTAATTCAGCTCTCCGAAGTTGAGACCGATGTGTCGTATCTCGACCAACGCCTCGTCACTGGACGGCACGGGCTCATCGACATCGGCGAACCGGACAGGTCCGGCCTCGCCGTGATCGACAACAAGGGCGCGCATGGGCGTGTTTCCTTCTCTCGTGAATGCTCGCGTGATGCTCCCGTGAATGCGCCTGAACACTCGGCGCGGCAGCGGACGGAGGGCGCGAATGCCGCACTGCCGTCTCCTTGAAACCCTTACGCAGGACCAGCACAGCGACCAGTCCCGTGAGAACCGATCAATTGACGATCTGTAGCAACTGGAGACGACCATTTCGGTGGTCGGGATCGTGTTGTTCGCGCTGCTTGCTGCTGCTGTCGCTGGTGTTGTAGCGGGCGTACGGGCCCGAGCCGCCGGTACGGCCAGTACGGCGAGTACGGGCGGAGGGAGCGTACGTCCGTACAGGCGGGCCTACAGGTTGTACGCGCGTAGGGACGGACGTCGCCGCCCAGCGCCAGCGCTTCCCATTCCCCCTTCGGCGGCCCGCGAGACCACTGCCCGTAGGCACCGCACCCCGGTCAGCCGCCGTGCGGCCCGTGACTCAGCCGCCGTGCAGCCCGTGGCAGAGGGCGTCGAAGGCGGTGCGGGTGGATTCCTTGAGGGCTCGGCAGGCCGATTCCGCGGGTTGTCCGGACATGAGGCGGCGGCGCAGTTCGCGCAGGGCGGCGCGGTGGAGACCGGCGAGGGCGCCGGCCAGGAGGGCGGGGGCGGGGACGGAGCCCTCCGCTTCCAGTTCGGCGGCCAGGACCGCTTCCGCGCGTTCGCGGATCTCGCGTTCGCGGGCGCGCAGGGCGGGGCTGTCCGCGATGACCTGGTGGAAGCGCAGCCCTTCTTCGGCGCTGGGGAACGGGGGGAGTTGGTGCCCCAGGGCTTCCAGGAGCTGGTCGCGGATGGCCTCGGCGGGGCAGGAGCCCGGTTCCCGTTCGCGGACCAGGCGGGCGAGTTCGCCTTCGACCTCCGCTTGGCGGTCGAAGAACAGGTCTTCCTTGGTGGGGAAGTAGTTGAAGACCGTCTGCCCGGATACGCCCACGTGGCGTGCCACCTCGGCGACGGTCACCTGATCGAACCCGTGCTCCAGGAAGAGCGGGAGCGCGGCGTCCGCGATCGCCTGCCGCGTCTGCTGCTTCTTGGTCTCGCGAAGTCCCATGGCTCAATCATAGGGCCACGCAAAATTTTGAGTCACTCAAACTTTCTCGTACGGTGGTGGCCATGCGGCTCCGGCCCCCTGCTGGACCCCTTCTGAGGAGGCGGTCATGACCACCCCACCCCCATCTCCATCCCCACTCCCGTCCCCATCCCCATCCCCGTCCCCATCCGCTGCGCCCGCCGTGCCCCGCGACGTCCGCTGGGTGCTGCTCGGCGTCATGCTCGCCATGCTGCTGTCGATGCTCGACAACATGGTCGTCAGCACCGCGATGCCGACGATCGTCGGCGACCTGGGCGGCATGGCCTCCCTCTCCTGGGTCGTCACGATCTACGCGCTGGTCACGGCGGTCACCACACCGGTGTGGGGCAAGTTCGGCGACCTCTTCGGCCGCAAGCGGATGTATCTGGCCTCGATCGCGTTCTTCATGGCCGGCTCCGCGCTCTGCGGCGCCGCCGCCTCGATGGGCATGCTGATCGCGGCCCGCGCCCTCCAGGGCATCGGCGCCGGAGGCATCGGCGCGGGCGCGTTCGCCCTGATCGCCTCACTCGTCCCGCCGCGCGAACGCGGCAAGTACCAGGGCCTGACCGCCTCCGTCATGGCCATCGGCACCATCGGCGGCCCGCTGCTGGGCGGCTTCGTCACCGACCACCTGAGCTGGCGCTGGGCCTTCTGGATCAACCTTCCCCTCGGCCTCATCACCCTGGTGTGGATCTCCGTGCTGCTGCGGCTGCCCGCCCAGCGCGTCAAGGCGCGGATCGACTGGACCGGCATCGGCCTGCTCGGCGCCGCCATCTCCGCCCTCGTCCTGGGCACCACCTGGGGCGGCGACCGCTACGCCTGGGGGAGTTGGCAGATCGCCGCACTCGGCGTCGTCGCCGCGCTGTCCCTGGCCGGGTTCATCGCGGTCGAGCGCCGGGTCGCCGAGCCTGTACTGCCGCTACGGATCTTCACCGGGCACCGCAACTTCCCGCTGTCGATCGGGATCATCTTCGCCGTCGGCGCGATCACGCTGGGCGCGGGGCTGTACCTGCCGCTGTTCCAGCAGACGGTGCAGGGGGCTTCGGCCGCCAACTCCGGCCTGCTGATGGTGCCGATGATGCTGCCCGTACTCGTCGTCTCCACGATCGCGGGCAAGGTCATGTCCGCCTCCGGCCGCTACCGGATCTTCCCCATCGTCGGCACGGCCCTGATGGCCATAGGTCTGGCCCTGCTCGCCACCATGAGCGCCGACACTCCACGCCTGCTGATCGGCTGCTACATGGTGATCCTCGGCGCGGGCCTGGGCCAGTGCATGCAGATGGCGGGCACCATCGCCCAGAACTCCGTGGAGATGCGCGACCTCGGCGTCGCCAGCAGCTCCCTCAACCTCTTCCGTTCCGTGGGCGGTTCGATCGGCGTCGCCATCTTCAGCGCCCTGTTCAACCACGCACTGAGCAGCCACAACGGCCACGTCGAAGTCGACAGCTTCGTCGACGGAACCCGGTACATCTTCCTCCTCGCCGCCGCACTCGCCGCTGTGGCCTGCGTCGCCGCCTTCTTCGTCATCGAGGTACCGCTCCGCAAGGGCCCGCCCACCGCCAAGCCCAGCACTCCAGAACCCGCCGCCGACCCCACGCCCTCCGCGTCCTGAGCCGATCCGCTCCTTCTGCTGCCGGGGCCGGCGGCGTACGGCTCGTACGGGCGGGACGCCCCCACCCGTACGAGCCGTACGCGCTCACCTTTCTACGTTCGTCCCTCCGCGCCGTAGTCGTTGGAGGCGTCGCGTTCCACGAACTCTCTCGGGTCCAGGCGGGGAGAGAGCGCCCCGTAGGCCGTCCACCGGACGATTCCGCACGCACAGCACGACTCGCTTCCGAGATCGGGGACGAGCCCTTCCGGATGAGTGCACACGATGTTCATCCGGCCGAATGCCGGCCCTTCGCACCTGGCCGATCGGCGCACGGAATCCCTTTCTGGTACGGGGAATTGGATGATGCGGGCGGTACGTTCGGGGACGTGCTCCCCGTCGGCCCGCGCATTCCGAGTGGGGTGTGCGGGGAGGGTCGGCGAAGCCGGTTTGTTCAGACGGTGAGTGAACGCGAGGCTCACGGTGAGCCCGACCGCCACCGACGCCGTGAACGCGAATAGCGCGGCGACCGCTTCTCCCGTGTACACGCGCTTCATCTACGGTTACGGTCGTCGCCCCGGACCGCTCCGGCGGCGTTCGGCGGCGACTTCGGCCTACCGCC
Organism: Streptomyces sp. NPDC050610; assembly: GCF_040654875.1. Taxonomy (NCBI): domain Bacteria; kingdom Bacillati; phylum Actinomycetota; class Actinomycetes; order Kitasatosporales; family Streptomycetaceae; genus Streptomyces; species Streptomyces sp. NPDC050610. The sequence continues at coordinate 110,894 of NZ_JBFAIV010000024.1, forward strand.
CGGGACCACCCGGACCGCGAACTCCGCCGGTGGTTCCAGCGTCGCGTAGTCGATTACGGTCCGGCGAAAACGCGCGTGCCCGGTCTCGTACGAGTGCCGCCGCATCCACTCATCGACCCACCCCGCCCGCGTCGCGGACGGCAACCCGTCGCCGCACTGCTCTGCGTCTCCCTCTTCGTCGGAGACGCATACGACTCCGTACTCGGGCCACAGGCCGGGGGCGTGGGGGAGTGCGAACGCCTCGTAGAAGGGGGCGGCCGGTGGCGGCGGTCCGACGGCCGGCACCAGATTCCGATGTGCCGTGGGCGACGGTAGTGCGTCGCCATCGCGTTCTGGTTCTCGGCAAAGGGAGAAGATCGTCGTGCCGAACGCCGTGTTTTCCCCGTACTCCGACTCGTCATGCTTGACGGGCGATTTCGGCACGAGGAGCGAACCGTCTATCCCACGCTCCTCGATAAGTCGTGAAAGCTCGGCCCGTGCTGTGCTCTTCATAGGTGACCAACCGCCTTGCGCCATGCCCTGGTTGAGGTCATAGGTGACCCGTATGGGCGAACAATGGACTGACAAGGCAAGCGTCGCGTCACGGGGAGTACGCTCACAAGAGTTTCAGTGTTCCAACAAACAATTGGAACAAAGGAGTTCACCATGCGGCGACGCAATGCCCAGGACGGTCAAGCGGTCACGGTACAGACTCCGGGAGCTGTGTTCGGCGAACTGTTGAAGCATTACCGCCAGTCGGCGGGCTACAGCCAGGACGAACTCGCGGGGAAGATCCCCTGTGACCGCTCGACCCTCGCCCGCGTCGAGTCGGGCACACGGGTCCCCCAAGAGAGCTTCGCGCGCCTCTGCGACGAACTGCTGGGCACGGGCGGAGCGCTCCTGAAGCTCTGGCGCAAGATCGAGTGGTATCCGGCCGTGGAACATCCCGATTGGTTCAGGCGGCGAGCGAGGATGGATGCGGCGACAGTGTCCCTCCGCGAGTACCAGACACAGGTCGTTCCGGGGCTGCTTCAGTCCGAGGACTACGCGCGGGCGCTGTTTGCACAGGTCGATTCCGGAGAACTGCTCGAAGAGCGTGTCGCCGCGCGACTCAGCCGACAGCGGCGTTTCCTGGCCGCTGACGGGCCCTTGCTGATGGCGGTCCTCGACGAGAGCGCGCTTCGTACCGTGGTGGGGTCCAGTGAGGTGATGCACGGGCAGTGTGCGCACCTGCTGTCCGTGGGCCGGAGGGCGAACATCCGCATCCAGGTGGCCCCTGCCGCACCGCAGACCGCCATAGTGCGTCCCAACACGTCAATGTCGCTGATCACGCTGCCCGATGGTCAGGAGTGGGTCTATTCGGAGTCTCTGGATCGTGGCTACTTCAGCGACGATCCAGCGGCCCACGCGCGGCATGCGCGGACCTATGATGTGCTCAGGGCGGATGCTCTGTCAGCCTTTGAGTCTGCCGCTCTGATCAGGCGCTTCATGGAAGGGTACGGATCGCATGACCACAGACGATCTCAGCGCGGCGACGTGGATCAAGAGCAGCTACAGCGGAAACAACGGCGGAAATTGCGTCGAGGTGGCCCGAGGCACAGGTATCCCCGTCGTCCCCGTTCGTGACAGCAAGAACCCGCAGGGTCCGGTGCTCAGGGTCTCCTCGGAGGCGTGGGCGTCGTTTGTCGCGTTCGCTGCCGGTTGTGAAGCCTGAGGGCAGGACCTCTTCAAGCCCCGAGTACTTCCCCCAAAGCGCCCGTCGTCACTGTTGTTCGGTGGCGGCGGGCCTTTTGTTTCCGTATGCGCGGAGGAGTGCTACGTGTACGAGGCTCAACACCGTGCCGGCTGGGTACCGTAACTGCGTCTGCATGCTTCGCGCTCGTGTGCGGGCGTCCCGATCCAAAGGAAAGGGTTCGGAAGTCATGGCTACGGACGGCGATCTCAGCGTGGCGACGTGGGTCAAGAGCAGCTACAGCGGAAACAACGGCGGCGACTGCGTCGAGGTGGCCCGAGGTGCAGGTTTCCCCGTTGTCCCGGTTCGTGACAGTAAGAATCCGCAGGGTCCGGTGCTCAGGGTTTCGCCGGAGGCGTGGGCGTCGTTTGTCGCGTTCGCTGCCGGGTGTGAAGCCTGAAGTCGGACGGCCGCCGAGTGCCGCGTGCGCCCGCCAATTGCGTCTGCCCGATTCGTGTTCGTGTGCGGACATCCCGATCCAGAGGGAAGGGTTCGAGGGCATGGCTATGGATGACGATCTCAGCGTGGCGACGTGGTCCAGGAGCAGCTACAGCGGTGCAAACGGCGGCGATTGCGTCGAGGTGGCCCGAGGTACAGGTATCCCTGTCGTCCCGGTTCGTGACAGTAAGAATCCGCTGGGGCCGGTGCTCTGGGTTTCGCCGGAGGCGTGGGTGTTGTTCGTCGAGTTCGCTGCCGGGTGTGAGGCCTGAAGTCGAACGGCTGCCGAGTGCGGCGTGCGCCCGCCAATTGCGTCTGCCCGATTCGTGTTCGTGTGCGGACATCCCGATCCAGAGGGAAGGGTTCGAGGGCATGGCTATGGATGACGATCTCAGCGTGGCGACGTGGTCCAGGAGCAGCTACAGCGGTGCAAACGGCGGAAATTGCGTCGAGGTAGCCCGAGGTGCAGGGGGCACTGTCGTCCCGGTTCGCGACAGCAAGAACCCGCAGGGTCCGGTGCTCAGGGTCTCGCCGGAGGCGTGGGTGTCGTTTGTCGAGTTCGCTGTCGGGTGCGAAGTTTGCAGCGGAAGGCCGCCCGCACTGTCCGAGCGCACAGCGACGTAGCAGAGGAGCACGGGCATGAGCAGTGAGCGTGTCATACCCGACGCGTCGTCCTTGAGGGGCTGGCGAAAGTCCAGCTACAGCGGGGGTAGCAACGGCAGTTGTCTTGAGGTCGTAGATGGGCATGTGACGGGGGTCCCTATCCGCGACAGCAAGAACCCACATGGGCCGGCGATCGTGTGCAGCCGTGCGGCGTGGGCGTCGTTCGTTGCGTTCGCTGCCGGGTGCGAAGCCTGAGGTCCGACCGCCGCTGAGTGCCACGTGCGCCCGCCGTTACCACAGTTCGGTGACGGCGGGCTTTCTGCGCGCGTACCCGTGTCCGTACTCGTGCTCGTACTCATGAAGCAGCGCTACGGGCCGTGTGCTGCTCAGTGGTACAGGTTTCAGCGGAAGTGGGCCAACAAGCCGCATGGGGCGGGTGTTTGTGGTGGTGAGGGAGGGGTTTGGGGAGTGGGGCAAGGTGCCGCGCCGACGACATGCCCCGGTGTACCGTAATTGCGTCCACACGCTCCGTGTTCATACGCGGAGCGGCCCCCAGTGGTGCAGCAACACCGCCTGAGGGCCTTCATCACCAGTGGACGTCACCCTGCAAGGGAAGAAGGTCCACCAGGATGCTTCGGCATGCTATCGCGCCCACGGGGCGCTACACGAAGGCTTCGAACGACGTCGTCCGCCATGCGCGCTTGAACAGTGACGCGAAGATTCTTCTCCTCTACGTGCAGGGGCTGCCCGAGTCAGAGACGGCCAAGCCGCTCGGCGAGCACGCGGCGCGCCTCGGGATCACGGGGCGGGCGTTCCAGAAGGCCAAGCGGCTGCTGGTAGAGAGCGGTTACTTCCACGACTGGCGCTGGCAGACGGAGCGCGGGCGGTGGGTGACGGAGCAGGTGTTCGCCAATGTCGTGCTGAGCGCCGAGGAGGCCGTACGCGTCCGCGACGGCGAGCCGCCGAGTGTGCAGTATCCGACGGTCGGTGCGCCGAGTGGCCGGAGCGTCGGCGGCTCTCTCCGTAAGAAGAAGACTGAGGAGAAGAAATCCTCCCACCCACCCACCGAACCCGCCGTCGCCGACGACCCTGAGGCCGCACTCCGAAGGAAGATCCTGGAACCCCACCTCGCCGAGGCGGAACGCGTACTGCTGTCGCTGCGCCGCGTCGACCGGCGCTTGTGGCTGGGCGCCGCCGAGGTCCGGGAGTTGGCCGGGGCCGCCGCCGAGTGGTTTCTGCGCGGGGCCCGTGCCGGGGAGCTGCGAGACGCGCTCACGACCGGCCTGCCGCCCGAAGGAGTGCGGTACGCACCGGGATTCGTGCGCCGCCGCCTCGCCGACAGGCTCCCGGAGGCACCGAGCTTCGCCGAACAGCAACGGCGTTCCCGCATGGACGAACCGCCGTCGCCACCGGCCCGGTTCGCGACCTGCCAAGGCCCCGGCAGCGAACACGTCTTCCGCCCCGCAGCCGACGAGACCCACTGCGGCCCCTGCCGCCAGACCCGAGCCGAGGCGGCTTTCTCCGCTCGCCGGGCTGCCGGGGCAGTCTGACGGCCGCACCGGGGCCTTGGGCGCTGGGCCTGGGGTTCGGGGCGGCCGGCGGATGGTGTCGGTTCCTGCGAGCGGTGCTCGGCGGCGGGGGCCAGGCGTTAGCGCTGGTGCGGGGAGTGCTGCGCACGGTGGGCGGAGTGGACAGGTGGGAGTGCTGGTTCGTGCGGGGACCACACCGGCCTCAAGAAAGCGGACGTGACCGGGGGTTGGCCGTACCAGGACCTGAGGGTCCACCCCCGCACGCGCGGGGGCCACTCCTCACACTGTGAGGAGACTCCTTACGAGGCGGGACTACCCCGCACGCGCGGGGAGCACCGAGGGCGACAAGAGCAAGCAGGACCAGAGCGGGGACCACCCCCCGCACGTGCGGGGAGCACCCCCTCGTTCAACAGACCGGCGGGCTCATCTGGGGACCACCCCCGCACGTGCGGGGAGCACTCCGGATTCTGCATCGCGAAGAACTTCTGAATGGGACCACCCCCGCACGTGCGGGGAGCACCTGACCCCATCACTCTGCGCACCGGCGCGGAAGGGACCACCCCCCGCACGTGCGGGGAGCACTGCACTGGGCCACCAGCCCCCTGGCCCGGCTCGGGACCACCCCCGCACGTGCGGGGAGCACCCTTCGTGACCTGCTGTTTCAGGTCGGTGGGCCTTGGTTTCTATCCACCTGTGCAGATTCCGGCATTCGGCGCAAACCCCCTTCCCGCCGACTGGGGCCGTCTGTTGGGACAACGCAAGCAGCCCGACCGGAGTGCCCGCAACGCCAGTTGCGACGGGCATTGTCGGAAGTGGTCGTCCCCCTGCCCCAACGCCATGACTGGTCGTAGCCGAGGTCCGGGAGTCGGCGGAGCCGCTGCCGAGTGGTTTCTGCGCGGGGCCCGTGCCGGGGGGGGCGGGACGCGCTCACGACCGGCCCGCTGCCCGAAGGGGTGCGGTACGCGCCGGGGTTCGTGCGCCGTCGCCTCGCCGACAGGCTGCCGGAGGTGCTGAGCTTCGCCGAACAGCAACAGCGGTGCCGTACGGGCCAACCACTGTCGCCGCCGGTCCGGTTCGCGACCTGCCAAGGCCCCGGCAGTGAGCACGTCTTCCGCCCCGCAGCGGATGAGACCCATTGCGGCCCCTGTCGCCCCGAGCCGAGGCCGCTTTCTCCGCTCGCCGCGCCGCCGGGGCAGTCTGACGGCCGCACCGTAACCCTGAACTCTGGGCCCGGGGCGGCCGGCGGGTGGTGTGGGTTCCTGAGAGTGGTGCTCGGCGGCGGGGGTCTGGTGCTGGCGCTGGTGCGGGGAGTGCTGTGCATAGTGGGTGGGCGAAGCTGGTGGGTGGGGCGTGCCGGTTCGTTTGGGGGCTACCCCCGCACGCGAGGCGGATCGCAGGCGCCAGTCCGGCGCCCAGGGCCGGGGCCGGGGACCATCCCGGCACGCGCGGGGACCACCCGGTGCGTTGGCGAATCCCAGACCGTCACCCCGGGACCACGCCGCGCGCGGGGACCACGCCACCGTGCCGCCGGTCGCCGCGCCCACAGTGAACGGTTCAGAAATTTATGCGGTGAGGTTCGGCGGGGACGAAGAGGATCGAGCCGTTACCGGACTCACCAACGGCGACGTACGGTCCGATGACCTCGGCCAGATCAAGTCGATGCCTGTCTACCGAACCCGCATTGAGTTCTACTGCGGCATAGGAGTGTTCGGCGGAAAGGCCGTTGCGCGTCCTACCGGTGTACTCAACGGCTGACGCCATCAAAGAGCCCCATGCTCGTCTCCCCTGGCCGGGGCGGCGGGTACGGGGCTCTTCTGGCGTTGCGATCGCCCGTTGTGCCGATCAGACCAAGTGTCGGGGAATCCTGCGCACTTGACGGGGCACGTCGCACGAGCGACGCTCGTGTGCAATCAGACAGAACCGACCAGGCAGGGGTCAAGGTCATGACTCTACTGTTCCTCGGCAAGGACCCGAACACCAACGGCGACGACTGCCCCACCGTGTGGGTGGATGACACAACGGCGGACCTGGTGTTCCAGGGGTGGAAAGCCGATGAAGTGACCGAAGTGGAATGCCGGATCGTCGGTCACATCCCCGACACTGAAACAGTGATTCGAATTCCGTCGCGCATGGTGCCGCTGGTCAGGAAGGCGTGCGATGAAGCCGAACAGCGTGCCGCCCTTCGCTGAGCTGATCAGCGAATGTCGGCGTTCCGCCGTACACCTGGAGATGCGCGACGTATACGGCGTGGCAGCTGAGGCTGACGACTTCGAGGAGTGGCAAGCGCGCGGGCAGATCTCTTCCGGATCTGTCGAACGACGCCAACCCTGGTTGAGCTTGGTGCGCGAGGTGGTAAACCGTGGCGTGGTCATGCGTCGCGCCCGGATCGTCTCCGTACCGGTCAGTGAGTACATCCACTACGAACATGCTGGTACGTATCTCAACGTCGAGGCCGGAGAGTTGGTCCGTTGGCTGCCCCGAAGGGAGGCGGCACCGCTCGCTCTTCCCGGTGCTGACTTCTGGCTGTTTGACGACCAGTTCATCCGCTTCGGTCACTTCGCCGGCGACGGTTCATCTGCTGGTCACGAACTCAACACGAACCCGGACGTGATCAAACTGTGCGCTGATGCCTTCGAAGCTGTCTGGCATCTCGGCACACCACACGAAAGGTTCACGATCTGACCCGCGTCAGCGGTCGGCTAGCTCATGCCCCACTACCAGTCATCGAGTGTCGAGACCGCCCGTAAAGCCGTGGCGGAGAGACTGCGCGAAGTGCGCTTGGATGCCGAGCTGCAAGGGCAAGAGCTGGCCAGTCGCTGCGGCTGGCACAAGTCCAAGGTTTCCCGCATCGAAAACGCCCGCACACCCCCCTCTGACGCTGATATCCGTGAGTGGTGTGCGGGGTGCGATGCCGACGACCAGGCCGCCGACATCATCGCTGCTTCGCGATCAGCCGACTCCATGTATCTGGAGTGGAAGCGACTACAGCGCACCGGCCTACGACGTCTGCAAGAGTCCCGCATTCCGCTGTACGAGCGGACCAAACTGCACCGGGGCTATGCCTCACACGTCGTACCGGGGCTCATCCAGACGCCCGCGTACGCCACCGCATTGCTGTCGGTCATCGGGCGCTTCCACGGCACGCCGGACGATACGGCAGAAGCAGTAGCCGCGCGCATTTCCCGTTCCAACGTGCTGCATGGTGCGGGGCATCGCTTCACGCTCCTTATGGAAGAGTCCGTGTTGCGGTACCAAATCGGGAATGCCGAGACGATGGCCGGTCAGTTGGGGCATCTGCTTTCGGTCATGTCGCTGCCCGCTGTCTGCTTGGGTGTGATCCCTTTCGCGGCACGGGAACGCGGCATGTGGACACTTGAGGCGTTCAACGTCTTTGATGACGAACGTGTGCATGTAGAACTGCTGACCGCTCAGGTGACGCTCACGGCCCCTGGAGAGGTGGCCATGTACGTAAAGGCATTCGTGGATCTGCGAGAACTGGCCGTGTACGGAGCGGAAGCTCGGAAGCTCGTTGCTGCGGCTCTTGAAGTGATCCGCTGAAAATGTGTGTGCAACAACATAGAACTGACTATGAGTTGGATAACCAACGTGCCTAGCGTTGTCGCCCTCAGGACGACGCGAGGGGACAACCCCATGAACAACCCGGCAACCTACCCAGGCCCACCCATTGAACTTCCGCTGAGAACCGACGCCGAACCGCCCCCGGAGCCAGGCTGCGACGTATGCGCCGTACTGGCCGAGGAGCGTGGCGATGCGCGCACGGCGGGAGACATGTCCAAGGTCTCAGACGCGAATGTCGAGATCCGCAGGCATCCTCACTCAGCGAAGCGCCGGCGGACGTGATCCCTTTGGCGGAGTACAAAGGTGTCCGTGCAGAGGCAGAGCACGTAGCCGATCTACTGCGCGCCGCTCTCATGCGCGCCGGGATCTCGGAGGATGAGGCCGCTCGGGTTCGCCCGCTCGTGACTGCCAGGGGGCGCGCCTACGTCGAGTTGGGCGCCTTTCGACTGGGCGACGCGGGCAAGTTGCTGGACGCCTTGCCCTTGTATCGACGGCAGAGCGACAGCGACGCGGACGGACCCGCACCCTCCGCCGGGAACTTCGACTGCCCCTAACGACTTCGATCGCAGGGTGGCGGCGAACCACAGGCACAACATGACGGAGTGGCGACACCCCGACCTCCACGACAGGGGTGCTATTTCGGAGGAGAAGGCATCTCGACTGGCCCCGCTCGCGTACTGCCCCCGCAGTGCTCGGGCGGGGCTACCTGTCGTCCTGGCCCTCATTGCCGTTGATGCCGCGACTGGCTGACGAATGACCCCATGCCGGGGGTCGTAACGATCAGCCCTTCGTCCCGCAGCGCGGCGGTCGCTTTGCGGACCGTTGTCCTGGCCACGCCGACCTCGCTCTCCAACTGCATTATGGTCTGTTTTGCCGGGTCGTTTGCGGGTCGGGACCACCCCCGCACGTGCGGGGAGCACCGATGCCGGGAGCCGGAGGCACCGGAGGAGTGGGGACCACCCCCGCACGTGCGGGGAGCACTCGGTCCCCGCGTCGATCCCGCCCAGGAACACGGGACCACCCCCGCACGTGCGGGGAGCACTGACGACTTCGGGAGGTGAGCCGCGCCGGGGTGGGACCACCCCCGCACGTGCGGGGAGAACCCTGCGTGACCTGCTGTTTTAGGTCGGCGGGGCGTGGTTTTTATCCACTTGTGCAGATTCCGGCATTCAGTGCAAACCTCCTGCTCGCTGACCCTGGACCGTCTGTTGGGGTAACGCGAGTAGCCCAATCAGAGTGCCCGCAACGTCAGTCGCGACGGTGATTGTCGGAAGTGGCCGCCCCTTCGCCCGACGTCGTGGCTGGGCGCGGCCGAGGTCCGGGAGTTGGCCGGAGCCGTCGCCGAGTGGTTTCTGCGCGGGGCCCGTTCCGGGGAGTTGCGAGACGCGCTCACGACCGGCCTGCCGCCTGAAGGGGGCGGTATGCGCCGGGATTCGTGCGTCGTCGGCTCGTCGACAGACTGCCAGAGGTGCTGAGTTTCGCCGAACAGCAACGGCGTTCCCGTATGGACCAATCGCCGTCGCCACTGGCCCGGTTTGCGCCCTGCCAAGGTCCCGGCAGTGAGCACGTCTTTCGCCCCGCAGCCGACGAGACCCACTGCGGCCCCTGCCGACAATCCCGAGCCGAGGCCGCTTTCTCCGCTCGCCGGGCTGCGGGGGCAGTCTGACGGCGGCCCCGTGGCCCTGGACCCGGGGCCTGGCGTCCGGGGCGGCTGGCGGGTGGCGTGGGTTCCTGCGAGTGGTGCTTGGCGGCGGGGGCCTGGTGCTGGTGCTGGCGCGGGGAGTGTTGCGCATGGTGGGTGGGTGAAGGCGACTGGTGGGGCGTGCCGGATCGTGTGGGGGCTGCCCCCGCACACGCGGGGACCACCGGGGCCGCGCAAAGGTGGGCCTCGCCCCCTCGGGGCCACCCCCGCACATGCGGGGACCACTTTCTTCTCGTGACTCCGTAGCGAGTCTGTGTGGGACCACCCCCGCACGTGCGGGGAGCACTTCGGCGGCGATGGCTCGCGCGTGTCCGGCCAGGGACCACCCCCGCACGTGCGGGGAGCACGCAGGGACACGGCGGTTCGGTCTGTCGGATTCGGGACCACCCCCGCACGTGCGGGGAGCACTACGCCGAGGCCGAGGCCGACATGGGCCACCAGGGACCACCCCCGCACGTGCGGGGAGCACCCTTCGTGACATGCGGTTTCAGGTCGGCGGGCCTTGGTTTTTATCCACTTGTGCAGATTCCGGCATACAGTGCAAATCTCCTACTTGCTGACCCAGGGTCGTCTGTTGGAACAACGCAAGCAGTCCAACCGGAGTGCCCGCAACGTCAGTCGCGACGGTGATTGTCGGAAGTGGCCGCCCCCTGGCCTCAACGTCATGACTGGTCGTAGCCGAGGCCCGGAATCGGCGTGGGTGTCACCGAGTAGTCCGCCGCGCGGGGGCCCGTGCGGTGGGTCTGCGGGGCGTGCTCACCACCGGGGCGCGGTCTGAAGGAGTGCGGGGCCACCGCAGTGCCTGCCAGGCCAGGCGGGCGGTGGTCTTCTCCGTGTCGTAGAGGTCGGCGACCGTGGCCGGCCCGTCGAGGTCGGCGACTCCGGGGACGTGCGAGAGCAGGTACCGGACCTGCACATCCTGCTTGCCGTTGGCCGCGAATTCGGGCCAGGAACGGGCCACGGGCGCATGGACGTCGAGGTCGCCGCTGTCGACGAGCATGAGCGCGGCGAGGCTGGTGACGGTTGTGGTGACGGACCACACATTGGTGACGGTGTTCTCGGCCCACGCGAGGGTGCGGGCGGGGTCGCGGTGGCCGCCGCCCCAGAGGTCGACGGCGCGCGCGCCGTCGATGTCGACGACCAGCGAAACACCGATTTCCTCGCCGGAATTCAAGTTTCGCTGCAACGCGGCCCGTACGGCGTCGAAATGGGGTTGACGGGTGGTGCCGTGGACGTCGGTCGTGACCGGCGCCTTCTCCTGACCTCCCCGGGGGCTTCTTCTCGCTGAGACGAGCCGGCGGGAGGCCCGTACGGTGATGGGCCGGCGGGGGCCCGTACGGGTGACAGGCCGGGCCTCCCGCCAAGCGGCCTCATGCCGCAGGAAGGTGTTCCTCGGCGAAGGCGACGGCGTCGGCGACCGCCTTGTCCGCGGCGGGGTGGTGTCCGACGACCAGGTGCCACACGTGCCCCATCCCCGGTGCGACGTCAAGGCGGACCGGTACGGAGTCCTCGGCCAGCTTCGCGGCCAGCCGGATGGCGTCGCTGAGCATCACCTCGTGTCCGCCGATCTGGATCAGGACCGGGGGCAGTCCGCGGGTGTCGGCGAAGACCGGTGAGGCCAGCGGGCTGCTCTGCGGGGCGTTGCCGAGGGCGATGGCCGCGGCTTGGCGCAGCCCCGCGCGGCTTACGGACGGGTCGACGCCGTCGAGCGTGACCATCGAGGCCCCGGTGTGTTCGAGGTTGGCCCAGGGCGAGATGGCTATCGAGGCGGCCGGCAGCGCGAGCCCCAGGTCACGGGCGGCGACCAGGGCGCTGACCGCCATCGCGCCACCGGCGGAGTCGCCGGCGAACACGATGTCCCGCGGCGCGACGCCCTGCGCCAGGAGCCAGCGGTAGGCCGTCACGGAGTCGTCGACGGCGGCGGGGAAGACCGCCTCGGGCGCGAGCCGGTAGTCCGGCACGAGGACGCGGGCGCGCAGCCGCCGGGCGAGAGTCCCGGCGAGGCCGCGGTAGCCCTGCGGGTCTCCCGCGAGGTAGCCGCCGCCGTGCAGGTAGACCAGGTGCCGACCGGGGACGGCGTCCTCGGGGACCGCGATTTCGGCGGGCACTCCGTCCGCGTCCACGGATTCGAAGGTCACGCCATCCGGCGGCGGGAACGAGTCCTGGAAGAACTTCCGGTAGCCGAGCCGGACGGCCTCCAGGCTCTCGGGCCCCTCTCCGGCGGCCGCGCTGAAGGCGAGACCACTGCGCCTCGCCCACTCCTGGTAGAAGGCGGGGACATTGAACGAAGCCATGGGAGAACTCCTCATCAGAGAGTGCGAGCGGCTGCGTTCCAACCGCTCTGCGAGTCTCCGGCCCTCACATCGATGTGAAGGTCAAACGGCGATCGCGAGGGCCTGGCCGGTGCTGTCATAGGCTCGGTCCCATGAAGATCGGAGAGCTGGCGGAACGGACCGGAGCCTCCCGGAGGCTGCTGCGCTATTACGAGGAACAGGAGCTCATCTCGCCCGGCCGCTCCGACAACGGCTACCGCGAGTACGCGGAATTCCACGTGGGCCGCGTCATGCAGATCAAGGGACTGCTCGACGCCGGACTGCCCACCCGGATCATCCGCCAGATCCTGCCGTGCCTCGACCAGCCCAGGAGCATTTACTTCGACGGCCTGACCCCGGAAATGGTCGCCGTCCTGGAGCGCGAGCACGACCACCTGACCCAGCGCATCGACTGCCTGACCCGCAACCGGGACTCGATCGCCGACTACCTGGATACGGTCCGCCGCATGAAGGCGACCGGCGATACGACCGACGGCGCGACCGATGACGCGACCGAACGCGCCGCCTGAAGCGCCCGGGCCGGGGTGAGGGGGCGTACGGTCCGGCAGCAGCGGCCCAATCCGCGCTCGCCGCGCGACAGTTAATGCCACACCCGGGCCGACGATCCACTGATCTGAACGAAACAACCCAACCTAATCCAACCCAGCCTAGCCGCGCTGCCTGGCTTCCATGGTGACTGCAAGAGCAAACAGCAGTTGCAGGTCGACGGCGTCATCGTGCACGGTCAGCTTGTACCAGTCATCGAATACCTTGGGCTTTTCGATGCTGAACGCCGTCTTTCCGTCCCGTTCGAAATCGAAGTGGTACTTCACCAATGCGCCGGCGATCTCGCCGACGGCGCCGCCCAACCCCATCAGGCGGCGTGCCCGCGCCGTCTTCGCGCTGCGTTCGGTCCCGATGAAACGACCGAGGTCGGGCTGGTCGAACTGCCAGGTCGTACGGTCCAGCGACTTTTTCATCAGTACGCCGAACGAGCCGAGCAGCCGCCCCTCGCGATCGAACGCCTCGTACCCGGTCACCGAGGCCAGCCAACCCTGGCTGCTTTCGCGCACGCTCACCAGTTTCTCGGTGCGCTGCTCATCGCGGTAGATCGTCAACTCGTCGGAGACTTTGAGTTCCTTGTCCGCGTAACCAATCGGAGTGCCGGGCTTTCCCGCCCCGTCATCGACGGAGATCCGGTACTTACGCTTCAGGCCCAGTGAGACCTTCTGTACATGGTGGATTGATACCGGCATCTTCGAAATCTAGCGTGGCTGCAAGGCAATCGCAAAGTACGGACACCCAAGAAATGAAGAAGGCGGAATCGTTCGTGGAACGGACACGGTGACCGTTCCACGAACAGCATCGCGAAGAGAGCACTGAGCAAGAGAGCACTGAGCAAGAGAGCGCTGAGCCTTTGCCAACCTCAGTTTGAGCAGGTCAGGTGGAGGGTGAGGACGGCTTGGACGTGGCTGGTGATTCGGGTGGTGCTGCAGCGGAGTCTCCGCAGCAGGCGCCAAGTCTTCGAGGTCGCCATGGCTTGCTCGCCGAGGGCCCGGATGCGGACGTGTGCGGCGTTGACCGCGCGTTGACCTGCCGAGAGTTGGTCCCACAGGCCGCGGAAGGGCAACCGCACGGTGCCGTCCGCGCCCTGGTAAGCCTTGTCCGCCCAGCAGGCCAGGCCCGCCTAGGTGAGGGCGTCGATGATGCCGTGGGTTCGGGCGGCCTTGATGTCGTGCACTGCACCGGACAGGGCGGGCGAGGCCCACAGCGGCTTCCCGTGTGGATCGGCGAGGACCTGCGCGTTCATACCGTGCTTCTTGTGTTTGCCGGAGTAGAAGGGCCGGTCGGCGGCGATCCGGTCGATCGGCAGCAGCGTCCCGTCCAGGATCACGAGCGCCATTGCCGAGGCGGCCGTCACCGCCGTGGCGAGGTCGGGCGCCCGCACCGCGAGCAGTCCGACGGCTTCCGCGGTGTACCGGTACACCGTGCTCACGCCCACCTCGAACCCGGCCGCGAGCTGCGCGTAGGTGTGCCCAAGGCGCAGGTGCGCCAGCACCAGTAGCGCCTGGCGGCCGGCGGGCAGTCGGCGCCACCGAGTCCCGCACGGCCCCCCCCGATGCGCGGCCAGCCGGTCGGTCAGGAACCGCAGATGCGGCAGGAACCGCAGGTGCCGGGTGGACAGGTCGAGGCAGACGGGCAGACAAGCGCATGAAGCTCCTGGCGGCATGGGCGATCTTGGTCGTGAGCCCGTCTACCAGGAGATTCACCGTGTGTGCAGGCTAACTGGCAGACCCGTCAGCCAAGTTGGGGGTCGACTTCATCGCTGCGGGCTCTGTATAGGCTGGTGTGCGTGGATGTGACGGGGTGTCTTGGGTGTGACCTTCTGACAGGGCGCCGGGAGCTGCCCGGGGGCGTGCTGCACGAAACGGCTGCTTGGGTGGTGAACCACGTCGTCGGTCCGATGAATCTCGGCACCTTGATCGTCGGTCCGCGGGAGCACGTCGTGGCCATCGCGGAACTCGACGACCCGGCAGCGGCGGAACTCGGCCCCTTGCTGCGGGATACCGCTCGCGTCGTGGAGACGTTGTGTCAGCCCGAGCAGACCTACGTCTGCATGTGGTCGCACGGCCGCGACGCGCGCAAGCACCTGCACATCGCGGTCCAGCCGGTAACCGCTGAGGTGCGGGCCCGCTACGGCGGGCTGCGCTCCGAGCAGCTCCAGGCCCGGATGTTGGCGGACGGTGACGAGCCAGACGCCACGGATGTTGAGCAGTTCTGCGAGCGGGCTCGCGAGCTGTTCCGAGCGATCACCGACAGCAGCGCCGAAGACCGCAGCTGATCACTGGTAGCGCGACGACGACACGACGCAGTCGGGCAACCGTAGGCGAGGAAGCACTGCGGTCTTCTCCGTCACTCACCCTCAACTTGAGGTTGGGAAAGGCTCACTGAGCAAGAGAGGGCGGCGCGATCAGCGGTCGTGGAGAAGGGTGACCGCTTCGGCGAAGTCGGCATGCGCGGGTTCGAAGGATCGTGCCGCGACGAGGAACATCGACCGGTCGGTGAGGGCGCGGGCGAGGCGTGCGTGGTTGTGGGGCAGGCGGCGGGCGAGCGTCACACCCTCGTCGAAGTACGGCGTGAACCGGTCCTTGAACAGGTAGGGGTGGGTGCCTTCGCGGACGGCTGCGCGGATGCCGATCCTGCGTCGGACGTCGATCAGCTCGGGCAGCCGATCGGCCCCGCGCAGTCTCGCCGCCTCCGCTTCGAGGGCCGGCAGCATGCCGAGAAAACCGTCCCGCACATCGCCCGACCACGGGGGCTCCGTGCCGAACGGCGGCATCGGGGACTCGGGGCTCGCGGCGGGTTCGGCTGCCCGCCCCGACAGGACGAAGAGCGTCCTCCACCACCCCAGGATGCAACTCCAGTTCTTCGGCTCGCCCGTGGTCGCGAGCTCCTCCAGGACGCTCAGGGCCTCTCGCCGGGCGGCCGCGGCACTCGCCTCATCCCCGACGGCCTCCCGCATCCGGGAGAAGTGAACCAACCCCCAGGTGAGTATCGCCAGAGCGGTGCGCTGTTCGGCCGCCTCGCGCCGGGTCTCCTCAAGGAGCTCGCGGAAGACGGCTGATGCGGCGTCGTGCAGCCCGGCGCCCTCCAGGTTCGCCGCCCACCGGACCATGTTCCAGAAGGAGTGCTCCGGGCTTCCGTTCCGGGCGGCCTCTTCGTCGAGCTCCGTGGCCTCCCTGAAGCGCCCCTCCTCGGCCAGAACGCTCGCCAGGGGCTCGCTTCGGCCGGCCTCGGCCAGCTCCTCACAGATTGCGCGTCCTTCCGCCCTGTGCCCGAGGGCGAACAACGAAGCCTGATAGGCGTCCAGGGCCCGGCGCAACCGCTCCGCCCGCTGCAACCGCTCCGTCCGATGCGGCTGCTCCGCCCGGTTCGGCGCCTCGGCCTCCATCGTGCGAGCGGCCCGGGAAGCCTCGGCGGCGAGCATGAGGTCCGCCTTCGGGTCCCGGCTCTCGTGGCGCAGCGCGAGCAGGGCGTCCACCAACTTCGGCACGTACACCTTCGGGCTCACCTCGGCCAGGACCCGGTACGCACCGACCAGTTCGGCCCGACTCGGTCGGCCGGACCCCATTAGCAGCACGCGGGCCCGAAGCACCGCGTCGTGATCGGTCGTCACCATTCCCCCTGTCTGCGGATGACGCACGAAGGAGATTCTGAGAGGTGGGGAACGGACCGGACAAGCCTCGCGAACTGTGCGTTCCGTCCTACGAAAAACGGCGCTGACCTGTCATGATGAACCTGCTTTCGCCCTGAATCCACGAGCGGGGAGCCGCACCGGACGCCTCCCGCACGCCTCCCGCACGCCTTCCACACACCTCCCGCATCGCGCACAGCGGGGCCGCATCCGGCACGGCCGGCGTCTCGGGCAGCGGTTGACCGGGCGGGCGAAGCCGGGTTCCGACGTCCGCTGCGTGCCGTACCCCATCACCACCCCATCACCACGTTCGTGCTGGGGGGTGCCCCGAGATCGTAGAGACGAAAACGACGACCCTCGTCTCAACCACTCCGGGGCACCGCAGGTCAAAGCCGTGCTCTGCCCCGACGCCCCCCGGCGGGACCGCGCGGAAGCCAGTCAGCCCCCGATCGGCCAATACCCCGTCACATCCCCCGCCTCCTCCGTAGCCAGCCCCACATAGCCGTCCGGGCGGATCAGGAACAGGCCGTGTTCCGCGTACGCGCGCGCCGCGTGGCCGTCCGGGTCCAGGAGATCCGGGGACGATCCGCCGACGCGGTACGTGTGGATCGTCGAAGCCATCTCTTTGTTCAACAAAGGGAGTTCCGCGTCCCCCAGTGACAGCAGCGTGAAGTGCGGTCCCCGGAACACGTCGAACAGCCGCCTCGTCTCGCCCGTACCCGCGTCCTTGCACGGGGCGTCCGGTGCGCGGTCGCCCGCCCGTAGCGCGTCCTCGACGAGGCCCGCGCGGCGCTCCGCCGACAGCGGGCTCTCCCGGTAGCCGAGGCCCAGTTGGTGGTTGTCGGGGCCGCGGTGGCCGGAGAGGGGGCCGGCGGTTCCGCCGCGGTGGATGCGGGTGCTCAGGCCCAGGACGCCGGCGGCTACGGGGAGGCGTTCCGCCTCGTACGAGTCCAGGAGGGCGTCCGGCGCGCCCTGCCGCAGCACGGCGGCGATCTTCCAGCCCAGGTTGTAGGCGTCCTGGATGCTGGTGTTGAGGCCCTGGCCGCCGGCGGGGGAGTGGATGTGGGCGGCGTCGCCGGTGAGGAAGACGCGGCCCTCACGGAAGCGTTCCGCCATCGCCGCCCGCGTGCGGAACACCGATGACCAGTGGACCTTCCCCGCCTTCAGGCCCGTCCGCTCGCCGACCAGGCGCCGCACGGCCTCGGGGTCGGGGTCCGGCTCGCCCGCATCGAAGCGGACGTAGGTCTGGAAGAGGTTCGAGTGCGGCAGTGGGCACATGGCGATGGTGCCGTCGGGGTGCGTGTTCCAGGTGTGCCAGTGTGTACGGGGCAGGTCCGGCACCTCCATGTCCGCCGTCAGCATCGGCACCGGGTCCACCGTCTCGCCCGTGAACGGCGTGCCGAGCGCCGCCCGTACCGTGCTGCGGCCCCCGTCCGCCGCCACCAGGTAGGACGCCCGTACGCGTTCCGTCGTGTCCCCCGGACCGGTCAGTTCCGCCGTCACGCCGCCCTCGTCCTGCTCGAACTCCGTCAGCCTGACCCCGAACTCCACCTTTCCGCCCAGCTCCCGAAGCCGGTCGCGCAGCACCTCCTGGGTGCGCGACTGCGGCAGCAGCCACGGCTCGGCGTACGGAGTGTTCGGCGTCGGCTCGCCGCGCGTCATCATTTCCCAGTCGCGGCCGGGCTCGCCGTTCTCCCAAGTGGTCATCGGCGGGTACGGGGAGCCCTTGGCGTGAATCGCCTCGATGACACCCAGGTCGTCGAAGACCTCTCGCGTACGCGGTTGCAGCCCCTTCCCCTTGGAGCCGGGGAAGGGGGCGTCCGCCGCGTCGATCAGGCGGTGCGGGACGCCGCGCCGGCTCAGTTCCAGGGCCATCACCAGGCCGGCCGGGCCCGCCCCGACGACGAGGACAGTTCCGGCGGCGGCTTCGGATATCGCTTCGGGCATGGCTCGCACCTCTCCTTAACGACGTTCAATTTAACGTTGTTAAGGGTGCGCTGAACGCCGTTAAACTGTCAAGGTGGCAACTCGAATCGATCGCGAACAGGTAGTGGGCACCGCCCTGCGCGTCCTCAATGACGTCGGCCTGGAAGGGCTGACCCTGCGCCGCATCGCCGGCGAGCTGGGCGTGCAGGCCCCCGCCCTGTACTGGCACGTCAAGAGCAAGCAGGACCTGCTCGACGAGATGGCCACCGAACTGCTGCGCCGCGCCGCCATTGACTTCGCCGCCGGGCGGGAGGGTTGCGGCGAGGTGCGGGAGGGGGGCGGCTCCGGCACCGCCCGCGACAGCTCGGGCCCAGCCGACGCCACCTGGCAGGAGACGCTGAGCGAGGCCATGCGCTCCACGCGGCGCGTACTCCTCCGCCACCGCGACGGGGGGAAGGTGTTCGGCGGTACGCGCTTCCAGGGCACCGAGTACGCGGCGCATCTGAACCGGCAGTTCGCCGCCCTCACGGAGGCGGGGTTCGCGCTGGCCGCAGCCGCGCGGGCGGTCATGACGGCGTACGCCTACACCATCGGGTACGTCGTGGAGGAGCAGTCGACGCGGGGCGACCTGTCCACCGGGGAAGGGGCGTACGACGTGGACGAGCGGGCCGAGCGGCTGCGGGGGCACCCGCTCGCCGCGGCGGCCGGTTATGAGATGTTCGCCGAGTACGACGAGGGGTTCGAGGCCGGGCTGGCCGCGATCGTCGCCGGGGTCGAGGTCACGCTGCTGCGGGGCGACTGATCACCCGGTCCCCCGGTCATCCGGTCATCCGGCCGCCCGGTCGTCTGGTCGCCCGGCCGCCCAATCGCCCGGTCATCCAGTCGCCCAATCGCCCGGTCACCCCCCGCTCGCCGTGCAGTCCTCCGGCGGCGGCTTCCCGTGCTCCGGCCACGCGTGCCCCACGAAGTCCACGCTCTTCGTGCGCGGGTTGAGCCGGACCACCGGCACCGCCTTGTCGTACGGATTTCCGTAGTTGTCCAGGCAGATCCAGCCGCTCGCCCCCTGCACCTTGTCCGCGCCGTGCAGCCGCAGCCACGCGTTGCGCACCTGGTCCAGGCTGGGGACGTCCGACCCGTTGCGGGAGTTGTTGCGGATCGCCGTGATCGCGGTCCACGCCGCGTCGTGCGTCGTGACGGCCCGCGAATCCGTCAGGTCCACCCGGCCGACCGGCCCCACCGGTTTCCGCGCCGCTTCCGCCGCCAGGCCGCTGAGCTGCTCGTACGCGGCCTTGGAACCGCCGGTCGCGGGCGCGTCGGGCGCGGTCCAGGCATCGGGGTGGGCGACGGACGCGTACTCGACGGTCACGCCATCGCGCAGCGCGTCCCAGTTCAGCTTGGCGTCCGATGAGAGGGTGGAGGCGGCGTATCCGGACACGACGCGGTACTCCTTGTCCGTACAGGCCCTCGCCCCCAACTCGTTGATGAACTGACGCAGTTGTACGGGCCGCCCGGCGAAGTAGATGTCCTCGGCCGGTGAGTTGCAGATGGTGTTGACCATCTGGTGGAAATCGTTGGACGTACTCCCTTCCTTGCTGAAGTCCGCGGGGGAGCGGAACTGCTCGGGCGCGCGCGGCGCGCCCTTCGTCAGCTCGTGGAAGGCGTGCTTGAGGGTGACCGTGTAATTGTCGTCCTGGCGCAGGTCCTCGACGACCAGTGAGCGCTCCGGATTCGCGTTTTTGTTGAACGATTTGAGGGCCGCCGCCTGGTCACGGGTGGTGGGCAGCACGCGGACGAACCCCTTGTACGCGTCAGGATGCGCGGCGCTGTTGCCGATGTCGCCCGCGGTGACGGCGCCCCCGACCACGGGGATGTGCCGCTCGTTCGTGAGGCGGGCGATGGCCTGCTGGGTGGCGCGGACGCTGACGTTGAAGGCGACGACCGCCCGCAGGTTCTCCTTCGTCGCGGCCCGGCGCGCCAGCTCGTCGGAGACCTCGGGCCAGTACGTATGGTCGCGCCCCGGGTTGGCGAGCAGCAGCCGGATCTTGGGGGTCTGGTCGTTGGAGCGGTGGTTGGCGCGGTACTGGGCGAGGTACATGCCCTGCACCTCGGAGAGGACCTTGCGCTGCTCGAACGGTTCGGACGCCGTCATCGGGATCATGATCGCCACGGCTACGTGCGGCACGCGGGCGACGCTGTCGTTCTCGGCCTTGATCCGCGCGCTGACCTCGTCGAGGTTCCCGGCGAAGCTGAAGCCGCCGTCGGTCACGCCGACGCACTCCCCGCCGCGCCGGTCCACGCCCGACGCGCACGTACGGTCGGGCCGCAGCCAGTCGTACAGCGCCCAGCCGCCCACCGAGAGCACCGCCAGCGCCAGCAGCCCGGCCGCGGCCTTCGTCAGCGGGCCCCACGCCCGGAACCTCGCGAACCCCGTCTGCGGGCCCGAGGCCCGGCCCCTTGCGAACCTCATCAGCCTTGACCCTCCGGAATCCGCAGGTCGGGGGCGCGCGTCTGGTTCTCCAACCCGGTGGCCCACTCCTGCGCGGCATGGCGGTACGTGGTGTCCTCGGAGCGCTTGGCCTGGTGCAGCCGCTCCAGCTCCGCTCGTACCGTGCCGATGTCCTCCGGGCGCGGCGCGTACGACAGCGGGTCCGAGAGCCGCCACACGGTCGTCAGCAGTCGGCGGATCGCCCAGTGCACGTCGTCGGGTCCTTCGCCGTGCGGGCAGGCGGCGCAGGCCGGCGGCCGGGTCGGCGGGTCCCCGGGCGGCGGCTCCGGCGGCTCCAGGGGCTCGGGAGGCTCCGGCGGCTCGGGCGGTTCGGACGTGAGGGCCTCGCGCGGGTGCGGCGCGGCGCAGATCAGGTTCGCGGAGGCCAGCCACCGGGCGGGCGGGGCCTCCGCGAAGCGGCGGTGCATCGCCTGCGCCACCGGCTCCACCCGGCGCAGCGCCAGGGTGTGGTGCAGGAACTCGTCGCAGTGGTCCGGCGCGTACTCCGCCAGGCCCCTCGGGTTGTAACCGGCCCGCAGATTCAGGTGCACCCGGAACCACCGCGGGTCCTCCGCGAGCCGGTGCAGCAGCAGCGCCCGTACAGCCCGGTCGTCCTGGAGCCGGGCCGCGGCGAGGTGGTCCATCGCCTGCTCGACGCGGGTGGCGGCGTCCCCGTCCGGGTGGAAGGCGGACCACAGCCGGACGGCCGCCGCCCGGTCGCGGGCCGCCGCCAGGAACGTCAGCGCCGCCCGTGCCTCCGCGTCCGGCAGCAGGCGCTCCAGCAGCCGGGGCGCGGCGGCGTCGAGCAGCCGCACCGGGTCCGCGCGCTCGCCGCTCCGCCGCAGCCGCACCGCCTCGTCGGCGAGGAGGCGGGCGCTGCCGGTCCGGCCGCCGCTGTACCGCTCGACGACGCCCGGCAGTTCGGCCGGGTAGTCCGGGGTCGCGTTGAGCATGGCCCGGATCGCGGAACCGGTCACGGCAGGGACGCCGAGCGAGATCTTCGGCCACTGCCGGGGGAGGTCCCGTACGTCGGGGTGCGGCGGCGCGTGCTCGCGGCCGTCGCCGAGCGCCGTCACGACGACGGCCGGGCGCTCCGAACCGCCCCCGGCCCGCGCGTACTGCTCGCACAGCAGGTCCAGGAACCGCCGGCCCGCCGGCGTGTGCCCGTTGTCGAGGAGCAGCAGCGGCCTTGGCGCCTTGTTCCACTTCTGCAAGAGCCCGTAGTGCTCGCAGATGTCGTCGAGGAACGCGGCGACCAGCAGCCCCTCCGCCTCCCGCCGCCGCTCCCCGTACCGCCGGAAGTCCCATACGGACGCGAACAGCCGTTGCAGCCCGTCACCCTGGAAGAACGGCAGATGCTCCCCCCACCAGCGCAGCGCGCCCCGGTCCGGGCGGGTCAGCAACTGGTCGGCGGCGCTCTGGAGGGTGGCGGCGATGACGGCGTCGATGCCGGGGAAGCCGGGTACGAGCGTCCCCAGGTTGCTGATCACCGCGTCCACCCACTGACGCAGCGCGGCACGCCGCCGCCGGGGGTCGGGCTGATCCTCCGTGATGAGCCGCAGCAACTCCTCCTGCGCGCGCAGCAGCCCCGGCGGGCCGATCCCCTCGCCGTCCGGCCGCCACGCGGTCACCACCAGCAGACCGAGATGCAGCCGCGGAAACCGCACCGGCCGGTGGAACGGGCCCGCCTTCAGCCCCAGTTTGTGAGAGACGAGATACAGCAGATTGCTCACCGGCGAGGCATTCGGCGCCTCCTGGTCGTGCACACCCGCCACCAGGCCCGGCTCGCCGTACTTACTGTCGGCGAAGTCGACGCGGGCCAGCGGCGCCTGGTCCTTGTACGAAGCGAAGAGCGCGTCCAGCAGCGCACTCTTTCCCGTGTCCCGGCCGCCCACCAACTCGATCACCGGATTGCCCTCGCGATACGCCAAAGCCCGGATACCGCCGCCGCGCTCCCGCCCCACCAGACCCGGCACGAGGCCGTCGAGCAGCACGTCGAGGCCGTACAGGCTCCGCACCATGGACCATCCCCCATCCCGCATCCGCCGCCACGGGCGACCACTGCCGGGCGGGCGGCGCCGGTCGACCCCATTCGCGCAGGGGGAACCTAGCGGACGGGACCGGGGCCGTCAGCGCGTCCACGGAAAGTCCCTCTGGGGGGTGAGGGGCGATTACTGGGCGGCGGGTGGCCGGAAGGGCTGCAACTGCTTTCGCATGAGGCAGGAGCTGTTGGCCTCGGGGCCGGTCGACACTCTGTTCCAGCAGTTCTGGAGTGCTCCCTCGCGCCGACGTTCCCTGCCTGCATCATGGCCCGTCTTCCGGCGCTGGGCTTGCGCTCACTGGCGTACTACTCGGATGCGGGGCACGGAACCTCGCGGAGTCGGGGGCGGCGCGGTCGGCGCCGCCCGGACTTGCTCTCTCGGCCGTGCAAGCCAGGGTGGTACTGGCCGGCATCACCGCCGTGCACGGGGGAGGCCCGCAGTCCTGAACGCCGCCGCAATTCTTCCCTATGTGCGGCCGGTGCGTCCGGACAGTGTGGCTACGATCGGTGCGCCTGTGTAACACGCTGAGATCACCGGGAGAGCGCAAGTGGACGACCACGAAGACGGCTTCGGCAGGTGGGTCGCGGAAGGCAACGCGGTCCAGCGGACCGAAGAAGACTGGGCCACGATCGCCGGTTACATCAGGCACGCGGTGAACAAGGTCGGTCCTGGGCTGCCGCTGTGCCTTCCCGGTGAACCTCAGGAGTGCGGTCGGAGCGCTCAGCAGCATGTGTTGGCGTGGTCCGCACACCTCAAAGCCGTGGCCCATCACCTGATCGAACAGTCGGCCCCCAGCGAGGCGCGCGCGGCGCACGTCGCCGGCCCCCTGTACCAACGGCGGCTGAGCGAGTTGCGTACACAGCCGCCCGTGACTGCCCGACGCTGATCCAGGACAGCTCTGGTCGAAATCGCCCACACGTCGCTTCCGGCGGGGTGAGCGCGTGACTGCCGTGGTGTCCACTTGCGGCGGTTCCAGGCCGGGGCGGGAATCGTCGCTCGGGGGCCCGGCCGAGCCTCAACTGCCTGCCGCGCCGGGGAACGGCGAAGGCCCCGTACTCATTGAGTACGGGGCCTTCGTGTGGAGCGCCCGGCAGGCCTTGCACCTGCATTTCCCGCTGGATGGCGGGCGTCTT
>NZ_JBFAIV010000025.1:0-128213 GCF_040654875.1 Streptomyces sp. NPDC050610
GCCCAGCGACAGGGTGGCGGGAATGACGAGGGCCGCGCCCGCTCCGGTGATGATGCGTCCGGCGAGCAGCACCGGGATGCCGTTCGCGCCACGATCGTGGCGACCGCGCGCTCCAACTCCTGTTCCGTCAGATCCGCCCGCGCCGTCAGCCGCAGCCTCGACACCCCGTCGGGCACCGACGGCGGCCGGAAGCACCCCACGGCGAGCCCCGCGGCACGGCAGTCCGCCGCCCACCGCACCGCGGCCCCGGGCGAAGGTGCCCGTACGGACACCACCGCGGCCGACGGCCTCGGCACCGCGAGCCCCGCCGCCGTCAGCCGCGCGTGCAGCTCGCCCGCGACCGTACGCGCCCGCTCCGCGCGCCCCGGCTCCCCGGCCAGCACCTCCAGGCCGGCCAGCGCCGCGCCCGCGGCGGCCGGGGCGAGGCCGGTGTCGAAGATGAACGTGCGGGCGGCGTTGACCAGTTGGTCGATGACCTTGGCCGGGCCCAGCACCGCGCCCCCCTGGCTGCCCAGCGACTTGGACAGCGTGACGGTGGCGACCACGTCGCGGGCGCCCGCGAGCCCGGCCGCGTACGGGGCGCCGCGCCCGCCCTCGCCGAGCACGCCCAGCCCGTGGGCGTCGTCGACGAGCAGCGCCGCGCCGCTCGCGCGGCAGACCGCGGCGAGTTCGGGCAGCGGCGCCGCGTCGCCGTCCACGGAGAAGACGGAGTCGGTGACGGCCAGCGCCGGACCGCCGTGCGCCGCGAGCGCGCTGCGGACGGCATCGGGGTCCGCGTGCGCGACGACCGCCGTCCTCGCGCGGGAGAGCCGGCAGCCGTCGATGAGCGAGGCGTGGTTGCCCGCGTCGGAGACGATGAGGGAACCGGGGCGGGCGAGGGCGGTGACGGCGGCGAGGTTGGCGGCGTAGCCGCAGGAAAAGACCAGCGCGGCCTCGAATCCGCAGAACTCCCGCAGCCGGTCTTCGAGCCGGGCGTGCAGCTCGGTGGTGCCCGTGACGAGCCGGGAGCCGGTCGCCCCCGCACCCCACCGCCGCGCGGCGGCCGCGGCGGCCGCGGTGACCTCGGGATGTCTGGCCAGCCCGAGGTAGTCGTTCCCGGCCAGATCGAGGAGCTGGCAGTCGGCGCGGCGCGGCCGCAGGGTCCGTACGAGCCCCGCCCGCCGTCGCCGGACGCGCTGCGCGTCGATCCATTCGAACGGGTCCTGATGCATCGGCCGTCCTTCTCGTTCTGCCCCTCGTCGTTCTGTGGGGTTTGCATAGAACGTAGCCCTCGTGATGCGGGGTCAAGGTGCGGCAATACACACACCTCGCTCGACGGCTCTTGTATCAATCCTCCATAGTGCGAGGTTCCGGCGTGGACGAGGATCGGCGGCATGGATCTTCTGCGCACATTGGTGGACAACGGGCTGCGGCGCGAGCTGCCGACCCGCGAGGACGCTCTCGCCGTGCTGGCGACCACCGACGACGAACTCCTCGACGTGGTGGCCGCGGCAGGCCGGGTGCGCCGCCACTGGTTCGGCCGGCGGGTGAAGCTCAACTACCTCGTCAACCTCAAATCGGGGCTCTGCCCCGAGGACTGCTCGTACTGCTCGCAGCGGCTCGGCTCCCGGGCCGACATCCTCAAGTACAGCTGGCTGAAGCCCGACGAGGCGTCGGAGGCCGCGGCCGCCGGGGTGGCGGGCGGCGCGAAGCGGGTCTGCCTGGTGGCCAGCGGGCGCGGGCCGAGCGACCGCGACGTGGACCGCGTCTCGCGGACGATCGAGACCATCAAGGAGCGGCACGAGGGCGTCGAGGTGTGCGCGTGCCTCGGGCTGCTCTCGCAGGGACAGGCCGAACGGCTGCGCGCCGCCGGCGCGGACGCGTACAACCACAACCTCAATACCTCCGAGGCCGCCTACGGCGACATCTGCACCACGCATGACTTCTCCGACCGCGTCTCGACGGTCCAGCAGGCGCAGGCGGCGGGCATGTCGGCCTGCTCGGGGCTGATCGCGGGCATGGGCGAGAGCGACGGGGACCTGGTGGACGCGGTCTTCGCGCTCCGCGAGCTGGACCCCGACTCCGTTCCGGTCAACTTCCTCATCCCGATGGAGGGAACGCCGCTCGCCGGGGAGTGGAACCTCACGCCGCAGCACGCGCTGCGGGTGCTCGCCATGGTGCGGTTCGTCTGCCCGGACGCGGAGGTGCGGCTGGCCGGCGGGCGCGAGGTGCATCTGCGGAGCCTCCAGCCGCTGGCACTGCACCTGGTCAACTCGATCTTCCTGGGCGACTACCTGACCAGCGAGGGCCAGGAGGGCAGCGCGGACCTGGCGATGATCGCGGACGCGGGGTTCGAGGTGGAGGGCGCGGACACCACGACGCTGCCCGCGCACCGGGCGGACGCCCTCGCCGCCGTCGGCGGGTCGGCCTGCGGGTCGCGGGGCGACTGCGGCGAGGACGGCCCGCGCGGTGACGCGGAGGGCTACGAGCAGAAGGCCGACGGGGGCGGGGAGACGGCCGGCGGGGTCGGAGAGGCGGTCGGGGGCGGCACCCCGGTGGCCGCCGCGTCGCGTGGCGCCCGTACGGACCTGGTCGCGGTGCGCTGCCGGGGCGCGGGCACGGATCTGCCGCCCAATGCCTGAGCCGCTCGCCCCCGATCGGCTGCTGGCCCTGGACCGGCAGCACGTCTGGCACCCGTACGGTCCGATGCCGGGCCGCCAGGAGCCGCTGATCGTCGAGTCCGCGGCCGGGGTGCGGCTGCGGCTGGCCGAACCGGCATGGGGAGCGGACGAGCTGATCGACGGGATGTCGTCGTGGTGGTCCGCGATCCACGGCTACAACCACCCCGCGCTCAACGCGGCGGCGCACGGCCAGTTGGAGCGGATGAGCCATGTGATGTTCGGCGGGCTCACGCACGAGCCCGCCGTGCGGCTCGCCGCCCGGCTCGTGGAGATCACCCCCGCCGGGCTCGAACACGTCTTCCTCGCCGACTCCGGATCGGTGTCGGTCGAGGTCGCCGTGAAGATGTGCCTCCAGTACTGGCGCTCGGTCGGCGAACCGCGCAAGCAGCGGCTGCTGACCTGGCGCGGCGGCTACCACGGGGACACCTGGCAGCCGATGTCCGTCTGCGATCCGGACGGCGGCATGCACGGGCTGTGGCAGGGGGCGCTGCCCCGGCAGGTCTTCGCGGACGCGCCGCCGTCGGGGTTCGACGCCGAGCCGGACGCCGGGTACGCGGAGCGGCTGCGGCGGCTGATCGCGCGCCACGCCGACGAGTTGGCGGCGGTGATCGTCGAACCGGTGGTGCAGGGGGCGGGCGGTATGCGCTTCCACTCCCCCGCGTATCTGCGGGTGCTGCGCGAGGCGTGCGACCGGCACGGCGTGCTGCTGGTGCTGGACGAGATCGCGACCGGGTTCGGCCGTACGGGCAGGCTGTTCGCGGCGGAGCACGCGGGCATAACGCCCGATGTGCTCTGCGTCGGCAAGGCGCTGACCGGCGGATATCTGACGATGGCGGCCACGCTCTGCACGCCGCGCGTCGCGGACGGCATCTCGCGGGGCGAGGTCCCGGTGCTCGCCCACGGGCCGACGTTCATGGCCAACCCGCTGGCCGCGGCCGTGGCCTGCGCCTCCATCGACCTGCTGCTCGCGCAGGACTGGCGGTCGGCGGTGGAGCGGATCGAGGCGGGGCTGCGCGCGGGCCTGGCCCCGGCGGCGGAGCTGCCGGGGGTACGCGACGTACGGGTGCTCGGGGCGATCGGCGTGGTCCAGCTCGACCACGAGGCGGACACGGCGTCCGCCACGCGGGCGGCGGCCCGCGAGGGGGTGTGGCTGCGCCCGTTCCGGGACCTGATCTACACCATGCCGCCTTACATCACCGGTGAGCGGGACCTGGCCCGCATCGGCGCCGCGGTATGCGCCGCCGCCCGCGCCGCCTGAACGGAAAGCCGCCCGAAGGGGCGGATGGCGACAAGGAGTTGAGAGATGTCGGTGCTGATCGTCACGGGGACGGGCACGGAGGTCGGCAAGACGGTCGCGACGGCGGCGGTGGCCGCCGCGGCGCTGGCGCGGGGCCGTTCAGTGGCCGTGCTCAAGCCCGCGCAGACGGGCGTGACGGCGGAGGAGCCCGGGGACGTCGCGGAAGTCCTGCGGCTGGCCGGTCCGGTGACGGGGGTGGAACTCGCCCGCTTCCCCGAACCGCTGGCCCCGGAGACCGCCGCCCGCCGGGCGGGACGCACGCCCGTACACCCCGACGAGATCGGGCGGACGGCCCGGAAGCTGGCCGCCGAGCACGACCTGGTGCTGGTGGAGGGCGCGGGCGGCCTGCTCGTGCGGTTCGACGAGTCGGGGGCCACCCTGGCGGACGCGGCACGCCTGCTGGACGCGCCGGTCCTGATCGTGGCCCCCGCCGGCCTCGGCGCGCTCAACGCGACCGCGCTGACGGCCGAGGCGCTACGGTCGCGCGGCCTCCGCTGCCCAGGCGTGGTGATCGGCAGCTGGCCCGGCGCCCCGGACCTGGCCGCCCGCTGCAACCTGGCCGACTTCCCGAAGTCCGCCGGCGCCCCGCTGCTGGGAGCCCTCCCCGAGCGGGCGGCAGCCCTTCATCCTGCCGACTTCCGGGAGGCGGCGGCAGGTTGGCTCTCCCCGGAACTGGGCGGGACGTGGGACGCGGGGCGGTTCGGGGCCGAGCAGGGCTGATGGGGCGGGCGCGGCACTGGGGCCCGCCCCGCGTGTGCCACCGCTTACGGGCCGGGCCGACCGTACGAGCGAAAGGCCCCCGCCCACGCCCGCGAACCCTCCCACCGAGCGGTCCGTCGACGGCTGGAAGCGGCGTGGCGCGGGCAGAATCCTCGTACTGCTGTACCTACGGGGAGGACCATCGCCATGACGGGGCGTACCAGGAAAATCCCGCGTGATGCCGTGCATCACCCGCTCTTCGCGCGCTTCTACGAGAAGGTCGGCCCGATCGCCGACGAGCGGGCGGGGGTGGGCGCGCGGCGACGGGAACTGCTGGCGGGCGTGTCCGGGCGGGTGATCGAGGTCGGGGCGGGCAGCGGGCTGAACTTCGCGCACTATCCGGGGGCCGTCTCCGAGGTGGTGGCGATCGAGCCGGAGCGCCGGCTGCGGCAGGCGGCGCTGCAGGCCGGTCGACGGGCCGGGGTTCCGGTGGACGTGGTGCCGGGGGCGGCGGAGGCGCTGCCGGTCAAGAGCGAGGCGTTCGACGCGGCGGTCACGTCTCTGGTGCTGTGTTCGGTCCGGGACGTCGACCGGTCCCTCGCCGAGCTGATGCGGGTGCTGCGGCCGGGCGGGGAGCTGCGGTTCTTCGAGCACGGACTGGCGCCGGGGCGGGTGCAGGCGGCGGTGCAGCGCGCGGCGGACCGTACGGTGTGGCCGCTGCTGTTCGGCGGCTGTCATACGGCGCGGGACGTGCTGGCGTCGATCGAGGCGGCGGGGTTCGAGGTCGTCTCGTACCGCCGGCTGCGGGTGCCGGAGGGCAGCACGCGGGTTCCCTCCTCGCCCTGCGTGCTGGGGAAGGCCAGGCGTCCGCCGCTCCCGTCCTGAACTCCCTCTGGCGGATGGGCTGTTGAGTCACTTACCGTTCGGTCGCACGAAGGGCGGCGGGCACGTCCGTACACGGCCCGTCGCGGTGATTCGTCAGCCCGGCGCGATCCAGGGGGACATATGGCAAGGCCGTTTCGATTCGGCGTCAGCATGCTCACGGTCGGCACCGCCGCAGAGTGGCGCGAGAAGTGCCGCAAGGCCGAGGCGCTGGGCTATGACGTGCTGCTCCTGCCCGACCATCTCGGCATGCCCGCGCCGTTCCCGGCTCTGGTGGCGGCCGCCGAGGCGACCGAGCGGCCCAGGCTCGGCACGTTCGTGCTCAACGCGGGGTTCTGGAACCCGGCGCTGCTCGCCCGCGAGGTCGCGACGGCCGGCCTGCTCATGGACGGGCGGCTGGAACTGGGGCTCGGCACGGGCTATGTGAAGGCGGAGCACGACGGCGCCGGGCTCCCCTTCGGCACGCGGCGCGAGCGGGTGGACCGTCTGGAGCGCACCGTCGCCGAGCTGGACCGGCTGCTGGGCGACCCGGAGCACGTACCGCGGACCGCCCGGCGGCCGCCGCTGCTGCTCGGCGGCAACGGCGGCCGGGTGCTGCGGCTCACCGCGCGCCACGCGGACATCGCCGCGTTCACCGGGGCCCGGGAGGACGCGGCGGGCAAGCTGTCGCTCATCAGCCCGGACGCCCTTCAGGAGCGGGTGACGGCCTATCAGGGCTTCGCCGCCGGCCGAACCGGGCCCGCCGAACTGAACTATCTGATCCAGCTGGTGGAGACCGTCGCCGACCGGCGTGCCAGGGCGCGGGAGGCCATGCGGCAGGTGCCCGAACTGTCGGAGGACGAGGTGCTGGCGCATCCGGCGCTGCTGACCGGTTCCGTGCGGGAGATGGCGGAGCAGTTGCGCGCCCACCGGGACCGGTTCGGCTTCTCGTACTTCGTGGTGCTGGACCCGGCGCTGGAGACCTTCGGCCCCGTGATCGAGGAGCTGCGGGGAACCTGACCGCGGAGCTGCGGGGCGCCTGCCGCGGAGCTACGGGGCGCCTGGTCGCGAAGCCGGCGGGGCGCCTGATCGCTGAGCCTCGGGGTCTGGCCGCGGTGCGCCGCGGCCGCGAGGAAAGATGTTCGACCGCGCGGCGCGTCCGGTGGTGGGATACCGGCATGAGCGATCTTCACATACGGGCCGCGGGCCCCGCCGACCTCGACGCCGTGCTCGCCTTCTGGAAGGAGGCCGCCGAGGGTACGAGCATCAGCGACGACCGGGACGGGGTGGCCCGGCTGGTGGCCCGCGACAGCGAGTCGCTGCTGCTGGCCGAGGTCGGCGGGGAGCTGGCGGGCACCGTCATCGCGGGCTTCGACGGCTGGCGGTGTTCGCTGTACCGGCTGGCCGTGCACCCCGACGCCCGCAGGCGGGGCGTCGCCACCGCCCTGCTGGAGGCCGCCGAGCGGCGGTTCGTGGCCCTGGGCGGGCGGCGGGGCGACGCGATGGTCCTGGAGGACAACGCGGTGGCGCAGCGCGCCTGGGGTGCGGCGGGTTACGCGCGTGAGCGGCAGTGGCGGCGCTGGACGAAGCCGCTGGGCGGCTGAGGAGGCCGAGGCGCGCCGGACCCCGTACGGGCACGGGCCCTGGGCCGCCAGACCGCCAAGGCGCCGAGCCGCCGAGCCGCCGAGCCGCCGGAGCCGCCGGAGCCGCCGGAGCCGCCGGAGCCGCCGGAGCCGCCGGAGCACAGTACCGCCGAGGCGCTTCGGGACCCTCACATGCTTTGCCCCTCCTTTACCATGGATGATTCACCCACTGTCACCCTCTTGTGAAAGGTGTGAGCGTCCGCCCATGGGCGAGCCTCCCAGTAGTCGACATCGCGCGTTCCGTCCGCCCTTGCCCGATCATGGGACGGAGGTGAACCGATGACCGAAGTGATCCTCCTGGTGGTCGCCCTGCTGCTCACCCTCGCGTGCGCGGTCTTCGTGGCGGCCGAGTTCTCCCTGACCACGGTGGAGCGCAGCGAGCTGGAGCGGGCGGCCGAGCGCGGCGACCGCAAGGCCGAAGGCGCGCTGAAGGCCGTGCGCGGTCTCACCTTCCAGCTCTCCGGCGCGCAGCTCGGCATCACCGTCACCGGCCTGATCATCGGCATGATCTCCAAGCCGTCCATCTCCGCGCTGCTCACCGGCCCGGTGAAGGCGACCGGGCTGCCGGCCTCCGCCGCCTCCTCCACCGCGCTCGTCCTGGGCACCGTGCTCTCCACGGTGATCCTGATGGTGGTCGGCGAGCTGGTGCCGAAGAACTGGGCGATCTCCCGGCCGCTGCCGGTCGCCCGGCGGGTCGCGGGGGCGCAGCGCGCCTTCAGCTCCGTCTTCCGACCGCTGATCAAGCACCTCAACAACTCCGCGAACCGCGTGCTGCACCGGATGGGCCTGGAGCCCGCCGAGGAGCTGGCCTCCGCGCGCGGCCCGCGGGAGCTCGTCGCGCTCGCCCGCCACTCCGCCAAGGAGGGCGCGCTGGAGGCGGACACCGCCGAGCTGTTCGTACGGACGCTGAACCTCGCCGATCTCACGGCGGAGAACGTCATGACGCCCCGCGTCCAGGTCACGGCGCTCGACATCCAGGCCACGGCCGAGGACGTCGCCGACGCGACCCGGGCCACCGGCCTGTCCCGCTTCCCGGTGTACCGGGGCAGCCTGGACACGGTCGTGGGCGTCGCGCACATCAAGGACGTCCTGGCCATACCCGCCGAGCGGCGGCCCCGCCACCCGGTGGCCTCGCTGCTGCGGGAGCCCCTGCTCGTACCGGAGTCGCTGACCGTGGACCGGCTGCTGGACCGGATCTCCGGGAAGCGGAGCATGGCGGTCGTCATCGACGAGTACGGCGGCACGGCCGGCGTCGTCACGCTGGAGGACATCGTCGAGGAGGTCGTGGGCGAGGTCCGCGACGAGCACGACCCCGCCGAGACCCCCGACCTTGCCCCGGCGGGCACGGACCCCGAAGGCCGCGAGCTGTACGACGCGGACGGCGCGGCCCGTACCGACCAGCTCCAGGCGATCGGGCTGCGCGCGCCGGACGGCCCGTACGAGACCCTCGCCGGGCTGGTCGCCACCGAGCTGGGCCGCATCCCGGCAGCGGGCGACACCGTCGAGGCGGCGGGCTGGCGGATCGAGGTCATGGACGCCACGGGCCGCCGGGCGGCCCGCGTACGGCTGACGGCGCCCCTGCCCGGCGCCGACGACGAGAACGACGAGAGCGACAAGGGGGCCGGCCGGTGACCGCGGTCCAACTGCTGATCGGCCTGGCGACCCTGGTCGTCAACGCCTTCTTCGTCGGGGCCGAGTTCGCGCTGATCTCGGTGCGGCGCAGCCAGATCGAGCCGCACGCCGAGGACGGCGACCGGCGGGCCCGCAGCGTCCTGTGGGGGCTGCGGCACGTATCGGCGCTGATGGCGGCGGCGCAGCTCGGCATCACGCTGTGCACGCTGATCCTCGGTGTGGTCGCGGAGCCGGCCATCGCGCATCTGCTGGAGCCGGTCTTCCACGGCGTCGGCGTGCCGGACGGGCTGACGCACCCGATCTCCTTCGTCATCGCGCTGGCCGTGGCGACGTATCTGCACATGCTCTTCGGCGAGATGGTGCCGAAGAACATCGCGCTCGCGGAGCCAGTACGCACCGCGCTGCTGCTCGGACCGCCGCTGGTGGGCCTGGCGCGCGCCCTGCGCCCGGTGATCTTCGCGGTCAACGCCTTCGCGAACGGGCTGCTCAAGCTGTTGCGCGTGGAGCCGAAGGGCGAGGTGGCGGCCACTTTCTCGGACGACGAGCTGGCCCGTATGGTCGCCGACTCCAGCGAGGCCGGGCTGCTGGACGACCGCGCCACCGAACGGCTCCGGGACGCGCTGGAGCTGGGCCGCCGCCCGGTCAAGGACGTGGTGCTGCCGGTGGAACGGGTGGTGTCCGCGCGGATCGGGGTGACGCCCGAGGGGCTGGAGCGGCTGTCGGCCGAGTCGGGCTTCTCGCGGTTCCCGGTGGTCGACGCGGGCGGCCGGATCCTGGGCTATCTGCACGTGAAGGACGCGCTCGACGCCAAGCCGCGCGATCTGCCGCTGCCCGTCGACCGGGTGCGCCCCATCGCGCGGGTGCGGGCGGCGACGCCGCTGGACGACGTGATCACGGCGATGAGCAGCACGGGCACGCACATCGCCGCCGTCATCGGCGAGGAGGGGCGGCTGGCCGGCCTCGTCACGATGGAGGACGTCCTGCGCGAACTGGTCGGGCAGCCGCCGGCCGCGTGACGCGGCCGGGGGGACTGAGTTCGTGGAGCTCAGTCCCCCGCCGCGGTCTGAATTCGCGTGCCCCGAGGCCATACGGAGTGGCATGCTCCGCGTCATGACGACCGAACACGCCCCGCATCCGGCCCTGTCCGTCGGCGGCCTCGACACCGAACTGAGCGACCGCCTCAACGAGGGGCTCATCGCCTACAACAAAGCCGCCGCGGGCGCGGACGCGGCAGAGAGCCTGTCGGTGAAGATCACAGATGCGGATGGGCAGCCGGCCGGCGGTCTGACCGGGTGGACCTGGGGCGGCTTCTTCGAGATCGAGTTGGTGTGGGTGCGCGAGGACTTCCGCGCGGACGGGTGGGGCGGCAGGATCCTGGCGGCGGCAGAGGCGGAGGCGGTGCGCCGCGGCTGCGAACGGGCGATCGTCTCGTCCTTCACCTTCCAGGCGCCCGGCTTCTACGAACGCCACGGCTTCACCGAGTTCGGCCGCAACGGGGGCATCCCCGGCGGGCACGCGAAGGTGCACCTCCACAAGACCCTGACGGACCGAGGCCGGCTCGTGTCCCGCGGCCTCGCATCATGAACCGCCCCGTGCCCGAAGTGCCGCCGGCCGTACGGGAGAAGGCCCGGCGGCTCGGGAGGCGCGGGCAGGAGTGGCTCACCGGCCTGCCGGACCTCGTCGCGGAGCTGGAACGGCGGTGGTCGCTGACAGCCGGCGCACCTCTGGACCGGGCGACGAGCGCGTACGTACTGCGGGTACGGACCGGGGACGGCCGTGCCGCCGTGCTCAAACTCGCCGTCCCGGACCCGGACTTCCCGAACACACTGCGGACTCTTCAACGTGCCGAAGGGCAGGGATACGTCAGTCTGCTGGCCCATGACGCACAGCGGCACGCGCTCCTCCTGGAGTCGCTCGGAGCGCCGCTCGACCAGCTGGGCCTGCCCGTACCCCGGCAGCTCGGCATCCTGTGCGCCACGCTGCGGCGCGCCTGGCGCGTACCGCCGCCCGAAGACGCCGTCGCCGCCGAAGACGCCCTCGCCGCCGCGGAGCCGGAGAAGGCCCGGGCGCTGGCCGCGATGGTCGAGCGCCTGTGGGACGGCCTCGGCCGCCCCTGCTCGGAGCGCGTCGTCGACCGGGCGCTGGACTGCGCCGGGCGCCGGGCCGCCGCCTTCGACCCCGGCCGGTGCGTCGTCGTCCACGGCGACCCGCACCCGGGCAACGCCCTCCGCGCCACCGTCCCCCGGCCCGGCGCGGAGACCGGCTTCGTCTTCGTCGACCCCGACGGCTTCCTCGACGAACCCGCCTACGACCTGGGCGTCGCGCTGCGCGGCTGGTGCGCCGAGTTGCTGGCCGGCGACGCCGTCCGGCTCGCCCGTTCGTACTGCTCCCTGCTGGCGGAGCGTACGGGCGTGGACGCGGGGGCGGTCTGGGAGTGGGGGTTCCTGGAGCGCGTATCGACCGGTCTGTATCTCCTCGACCACGGCGCGGAGGCATCGGCCCGGCCCTATCTGGACACGGCCGAACTCCTGGCCGCGGCGGAGGCCCCTGCCGACGGCTGATCCCGACGCCCCCTGCCCCCGCGCCGCCAGCCATGGGGACAGCCCCCGTACGCCCCTCCTGCCTGCCGGATTACCAGGGCGGCCGAGCGTCCATAGCGTTTCGCCGGAGAGCCGGAGAACGGGACAGCCGGAGAACCGGAGCCCCGCAACAACTGGCGACCGGCGGTCGGCAACCGGCGGACGCTCACACAGGAGGCTGATTTCATGCGTCGTTCCCGAAGCAGGGCGAGCGCGGGCACGGCGGTGCTCGCGCTCACCGCGACGCTCGCGGCCATGGCCGCCGTACCGGCTTCAGGGGCGGCCGCGCGGAACGGCGCCGGGCGGACGCGGCTGGACGGCGTCTGGCGCACCGACGGCTACGGCGCCGCGCTCCGCATCGACCACGGACGGCTGCGCACCTGGCAGACCACCTCGGTCAGCTGCTTGCCCGACCCGGAGACCGCCACCGCCGTCGGCGGACCCGGCGCGGACGGCTCGGTGCGGTTCGAGCGGGAGGACGCGCAAGTCCTGACCGTACGTCCCGACGGGCCCGGCCGGGCCCGGCTGAGCTACGACGGCAGCGTGGGCCACGTGGAACTGCGGCGCGCGGACGCGCTGCCGTCCCGCTGCGGCGAACAGGCGCCCAAGAACCAGCGCGCCGTCTTCGACGTGTTCTGGCAGACGTACGCGGAGAACTATCCGTTCTTCGCGGCGCACGGTGTGGACTGGGAAGCACAGCGGGACCGGTACCGGCCGCGGGTCACCGACCGGACCACTCCGGAGCAGTTGTTCTCCATTTTGCGGGACATGATCGAGCCGCTCCAGGACGCGCACACCGCGCTCGTCATGGACGAGAAGCACCGCTACCACGGCAGCCGCCCCGGCACCCCGACCGACTTCAAGGACTTCAAGGAGCGGGTGGACTCCGCTCTGGCCCGCGAGCTGCCGCCGGTGCGGACCTGGGCGCGCGGGCATGTGGCGTACGCCGAGCTGCCGGACCGCATCGGCTATCTGCGGGTCGACGGGTTCGACGGTTACGGCGACGAGCCGGGGTACGCGGCGGGGGCGGCCGAGCTGGACCGGGCGCTGGACGTGGTGTTCTCGGCCGCGAACACGAAGGGGCCGGACCGGATGCGGGGGCTGGTGCTCGATGTGCGGTTCAACGGCGGCGGGGACGACGCGCTCGCTCTGCGCATCGCCTCGCGGCTGACCGACCGCCCGTATCCGGCGTACTTCAAGCGGGCCCGCAACGACGCGGACGACCCGGCGCGCTTCACCCGCCCGCAGCCGATCATGGTGCGTCCCGCCAAGGGGCCGCGCTTCACCGGGCCGGTGGCGGAGCTGACGGGCATTACCTCCGTCAGCGCCGCCGAGACGTTCACCCAGGCGCTGATGGGCCGCACGCCGCATGTCACGCGCATCGGCGAGAACACCCAGGGCGTCTTCTCCGACACGCTGGACCGCGTGCTGCCGAACGGCTGGCGGTTCAGTCTGCCGAACGAGCAGTTCACCACCGCGCCGGGCAGCGGGCGCAGCTTCGACGTGACCGGCATCCCGCCGGACGTCCGTACGCCCGTGTTCACCGACGCCGAGCTGGACCACGGCCCGGACTCGGCCCTGGACCGTGCCCGCGCCCTGCTGACGGGGCACGCCCCGCGCTGACAGGGCACGTCCGCGTGGAATGGCCACGGCGTGCGCCGTACCGCCCCGGCCCCCGGTCGCCCCCGGCCGGCGCGGAGTAGGATCGCGGCGCCATGCACATGAATGCCACCTACACCAGTTTCGTCGCGGTCGGCGACTCCTTCACCGAGGGCATGTCGGACGCCCTGCCGGACGGCTCGTACCGCGGCTGGGCCGACCTGCTGGCCGCCCGCCTGGCGGCCCGTACGCCCGGCTTCCGGTACGCGAACCTCGCCGTGCGCGGAAAGCTCATCGGCCAGATCGCCGACGAGCAGGCCGGGCCCGCCGCCGCGATGGGGGCCGATCTGGTGACGCTGGTCGGCGGCCTGAACGACGTGCTGCGGCCGGGGTGCGACGTGGACGCGGTGTGCGCGCGGCTGCGGGAGGCGGTCGAGACCCTCGCGCCGAGCTGCGGGCAGCTGGTGCTGATGCGCAGTCCGGGGCGGCGCGGGCCGGTGCTGGAGCGGTTCCGGCCGCGGATGGATCAGCTGTTCTCCTTCATCGACGGGCTCGCCGAGGAGCATGGCGCGCTGGTCGTGGACCTGTACGGCTCCGAGGTGCTGGGCGACACCCGGCTGTGGGCGGACGACCGGCTGCACTTGAACGCGGAGGGCCACCGGCGGGTGGCCGAGGCGGTGTGGCAGGCGCTGGGGCACGAGGCGGAGTCGGACTGGAACGCCGCGCTGCCCCCGTGCGTACGGCCCGGGTGGGCGGCGCGGCGGGGCTCGGACCTGCGGTTCGCGCGCGAGCATCTGGTGCCGTGGATCGGCAGGCGGCTCACGGGCCGCTCGTCGGGGGACGGGCGGCCGGCCAAGCGCGCGGAGCTGCTGCCGTACGAGGCACCGGCCACGCGCGTCGACTCGTAGCAACGTACAACTCGGGCCGGGGCGCTGGCCTGCGTAAACCGCCAGTAGACTAATGTCTTGTGACTGCCAAGCCCCGCATCCCGAATGTCCTGGCCGGCCGCTACGCCTCCGCGGAGCTCGCCGTCCTGTGGTCCCCCGAGTACAAGGTGACGCTGGAGCGGCGGCTGTGGCTCGCCGTGCTGCGCGCCCAGAAGGACCTCGGGATCGAGGTGCCGGACGCCGCGCTCGACGACTACGAGCGCGTCCTCGACCAGGTGGACCTGGCCTCGATCGCCGAGCGCGAGAAGGTCACCCGCCATGACGTGAAGGCCCGTATCGAGGAGTTCAACGCCCTCGCCGGCCACGAGCACGTGCACAAGGGCATGACCTCCCGCGACCTGACCGAGAACGTGGAGCAGCTGCAGATCCGGCTCTCCCTGGAGCTCGTACGGGACCGGAGCGTCGCGGTCCTGGCGCGGCTCGGGAAGCTGGCGGGCGAGCACGCCGAGCTGGTGATGGCGGGCCGGTCGCACAACGTGGCGGCCCAGGCGACGACCCTCGGCAAGCGTTTCGCGACCGCCGCCGACGAGCTGCTGGTGGCGTACGGGCGTGTGGAGGACCTGCTGGCGCGCTATCCGCTGCGCGGCATCAAGGGCCCGGTGGGCACGGCGCAGGACATGCTGGACCTGCTGGGCGGCGACACCGCGAACCTCGCCGAGCTGGAGCGGCGGATCGCCGCGCACCTCGGCTTCGCCCACGCCTTCACCTCGGTCGGCCAGGTCTACCCGCGCTCGCTGGACTACGACGTGGTGACCGCGCTGGTGCAGCTCGCCGCCGCGCCGTCGTCGCTGGCCAAGACGGTCCGGCTGATGGCCGGGCACGAGCTGGTCACGGAGGGCTTCAAGCCGGGCCAGGTGGGCTCGTCCGCGATGCCGCACAAGATGAACACCCGCTCCTGCGAGCGCGTCAACGGCCTGATGGTGATCCTGCGCGGCTACGCCTCGATGACCGGCGAGCTCTCCGGCGACCAGTGGAACGAGGGCGACGTGTCCTGCTCGGTGGTGCGCCGCGTCGCGCTGCCGGACGCGTTCTTCGCGCTCGACGGGCTGCTGGAGACGTTCCTGACCGTTCTCGACGAGTTCGGCGCGTTCCCGGCGGTCGTCGCCCGCGAGCTGGACCGCTACCTGCCGTTCCTCGCCACGACGAAGGTGCTGATGGGGGCCGTACGGGCCGGGGTCGGCCGGGAGGTCGCGCACGAGGTCATCAAGGAGCACGCGGTGGCCTCCGCGCTGGCCATGCGCGAGCAGGGCGCGGAGCGCAACGAGCTGCTGGACAAGCTGGCCGCGGACGAGCGGATTCCGCTGGACCGGGCGCAGTTGGACGGGCTGATGGCCGACAAGCTGTCCTTCACCGGGGCCGCGGCCGACCAGGTGGCGACGGTGGTGTCGCGGATCGGGGAGATCGCCGGGCGGCACCCCGAGGCGGCGGCGTACACGCCGGGCTCCATCCTCTGACATGCGCTTCACCCCCGAAGAGCTCGAAGCCGCTCGCGACCGCCTCGTCCCGGACGTGGCCGCGAGCGGCCTGCGCGTACTCTTTTGCGGCATTAACCCCGGTCTGATGTCGGCGGCCACGGGCCACCACTTCGCCCGTCCGGGCAACCGCTTCTGGCCCGTCCTGCACCGCTCCGGTTTCACGCCGCGACAGCTGCGCCCGGACGAGGAGGCTGAGCTGCTGTCGTACGGGCTCGGCATCACCAACGTGGTGGCGCGGGCGAGCGCGCGGGCCGACGAGCTGAGCGCCGAGGAGTACCGCGAGGGCGGGCGGGTCCTCGCGGCGAAGGTCGAGCGGCTGCGCCCGCGGTGGCTGGCGGTCGTCGGGGTCACCGCGTACCGCGTCGCCTTCGACGACAAGCGCGCGAAGATCGGTCCGCAGGAGCGGACCATCGGCGCCACCCGGATCTGGGCGCTGCCCAACCCCAGTGGTCTCAACGCCCATTGGTCGCCGGAGGCGATGGCAGAGGAGTACGGACGGCTGCGCTCCGCCGTCGTACTCTGATGGGGTGACGCGAGGGACGCAGGAGACGCTGCCTGCGGCGGACGGACCGGTGCCGCTGCATCGACTTGACGTGCCCATGCCTGGATTGCTGCCGTTCGCCGTGGGGTCCTTCGACACGATCGGACCGATGTCGCGGGCCGACTTCCCCCACCGGCACACCTTCTACGAGATCGCGTACGTGACCGGGGGCACCGGGCACCACGTCGTCGACCTCGTACGGCTCCCGCTGGTGCCCCCGCACCTGTGCCTCATCTCCCCCGGCCAGGTGCACTACTGGGAGCGGGCGACGGGGCTGCGCGGGTGGGTGATCCTGTTCA
Source organism: Streptomyces sp. NPDC050610 (assembly GCF_040654875.1). NCBI lineage: Bacteria > Bacillati > Actinomycetota > Actinomycetes > Kitasatosporales > Streptomycetaceae > Streptomyces > Streptomyces sp. NPDC050610. The sequence continues at coordinate 16,233 of NZ_JBFAIV010000025.1, forward strand.
CCGACGACTTCCTGCTCGGGCACGGCAGGGACCGGCAGCTGCTGCGCAGGCTCGGGGAGCGCCCCTGGCTCTGCCTCGACGGCGAGGAGGCCGACCGGCTGACGGCGCTGGTGCTGGACATGCGGCGGGAGTTCGGCCAGCGGGCGGAGGGGTTCGTCTCGGTCCTCCAGGCCCATCTGCACGTCCTGCTCACCCGCGCGGTGCGGATCTCCGGGGAGCGGCTGCCGGAGACGGAGACGGGCCGGGCGTCCATGGTGTCGCAGGAGTTCACCCGGCTGCTGTCGCTGCCCGGCGCCGCCGAGCAGGCCGTGGGCACGCTCGCCGCCCAACTGGGCGTGTCCGTGGGCTATTTGAACGAAGCCGTCAAGCAGAGCACCGGACTGACTCCGGGCCGGCTGACCCGCGCGGCCCGCACGCTGGAGGCCAAACGGCTGCTCGCCAGCACGGACTTGACGGTCGGTCAGGTAGCGCGCCAGGCGGGGTTCGCTGACCCCGCCTATTTCTGCCGGTTCTTCCGCCGGGAGACCGGCGTCAGCCCCGGTGACTTCCGCCGCGAGGCACACGGGAATCACCACGTTCACCGCATCGAGTCCATCGACCCCTCCGGGCTGCCCGCATAACTTCGTTGCCGGAACGGCCACGACCAACGAGGAGGGCCCGATGGACGACGACCACGTACGGCAGGACGGGCAGGACGGGCAGGAAGGACAGCGGGAGCAGTCGGCGGGCATCAGCCGCAAGAAGCTGCTCAAGGTCGCCCTGGCGGCCGTGCCGTTACCGATGGTGCTCGGCGGAGTGGCCCTGGCGCGCGACGCGAAGACCACGCAGGAACCCCTGGTCCCCACCCCGTACTGCGACGACGGCGACGACCCGACGCCGCAGCAGACCGAGGGCCCCTACTTCAAGCCCAACTCGCCGCTGCGCACGTCCCTGCTGGAGCCCGGCACGCAGGGCACCCGGCTCACGGTCAGCGGCTACGTCTTCGGACTGGCCTGCCGGCCCATCGCCAACGCCCTGCTCGACTTCTGGCAGGCGGACGTGAACGGCGCCTACGACAACACCGGCTTCCGCTTCCGCGGGCACCAGTTCACCGACTCGCGCGGCGCGTTCAAGCTGGAGACGATCGTGCCGGGCCTGTATCCGGGCCGCACCCGGCACATCCACGTCAAGGTCCAGGCCCCCAACCAGCGCATCCTCACCACACAGCTGTACTTCCCGGGCGAGCCGCGCAACCAGACCGACACGATCTTCAACCCGGCGCTGCTGATGAACGTCCGCCAGGACGGTTCGGCGAAGCAGGGCACGTACGACTTCGTCCTCAACGTCCGGCAGCAGCCGCAGCCGACCGGTCAGCCCACCGGCAACCCGACCAGCGGACCGGGCGAGCCGGGCACCTGGGCCGCGGGCACCGCCTACAAGGCCGGGGACCAGGTCACCTATGGAGGCACCAGCTACCGGTGCGTCCAGCCCCACACGGCCCGCGCGGGGTGGGAGCCGCCGGCGGTGCCGGCGCTCTGGCAGCGGGTCTGACCGCGCCGGGCGGCGCGCCCCCGCCTCCCCCCGTGTGACGAGGGAGCGCCGCCCGGTGTCGCGTGCCCTGCGGACGGCGCCGCATGGAACGTACGGACTGGGGCCGACGGCGGGCGCCCCGGTCCGTACGGCCGTGCCGGCGACGGGCGCCGGAAGGACCGTACGAACGATGCCGACAGCCGGCCGGAGCGGCGGGCCGTGTGGACGGGCGCCGGCGGCCCGCGGCGGTCTCACGCGTCGCGCCGCTCCACCGCGCGCCATCCCGCGAAGGCCGCCAGCGCCGCCCACCCGGCCAGTACCGCCAGGCCCTGCCACGCCCCGAGCCCGTCGGAGGAGACCGTGTGCAGCACCGCCTGGCCCGCCCGGTCCGGCAGGTAGTGGCCCACGCCGCCGGTCACCTCGCCGAGGATCGGCGAGACGAGGCAGACGACCGGGATCAGGACGCCGAGCGAGAGGACCGGGCCGCGCGGTGGCTGCTGGGGCCCTCGGCGGCGGAGCGGATCGCCGCGCTGGAGGCGCGGACGGACCGGCTGCTGGAGCACAACCGGCTGGCGCGGGAGCTGCACGACTCGATCGGGCACGCGCTGACGGTCGCGGTGGTGCAGGCGGGGGCGGCCCGCGCCGCGGATTCCGCGCGATTCACGGAACAGGCGCTGGCGGCGATCGAGGACACCGGACGGCACGCGCTGGAGGACCTGGAGCGGGTCCTCGCGGTGCTGCGCGAGGACGCGCCGCACCCGGCCGGGCGCCCGACGCTCACCGACGCGGAGCGGCTGCTGTCGGCGGCGCGCGGATCCGGGGCCGAGGTGAGCGCGGAGTTCGACGGCGCGCTCGACGCGGTGCCGGGGCCGGTGTCGCGGGAGGGCTACCGCATCGTGCAGGAGGCGCTGACCAATGTGCTGCGGCACGCGGGCCCGGTGCCGGTGGCCGTACGGGTCGCGGTCGCCGGGGACGTACTGGAACTGGACGTGCGCAACCCGCTGGACGGGGCGGGCACGGGGTCCGGTCGCTGCGGGAGCGGGCTGCGCGGCATCCGCGAGCGCGCCGCCCTGCTCGGCGGGCACGCCGACGCCGGCCCGTACGAGGGCGGTTGGCGCGTCCGCGTGCGGCTGCCGCTCGACGGCGTCGGGCCCGTCGCCGAACTCCCCTCCCCCGCCCGGGGTCCGGACCGCGCGGCCTCCCGCCCGGCGGAGCGGCGTCCATGAGCCGGCCGTGTGCGGCGGGAGTTCGACGAGGGCCCCTAAGGTGATCGTGTGCCGATATCCGTGCTGCTGGTGGACGACGAACCGCTCGTACGGGCCGGGCTGCGGGCGATCCTCGCGGCTCAGCCGGACATCGAGGTGACGGGCGAGGCGGCCGACGGGGCCGCGGTGCTGCCGCTGGTGCGGTCGCTGCGGCCGGACGTGGTGGCGATGGACGTGCGGATGCCGCTGCTGGACGGCATCGAGGCGACGCGGCTCGTCCTGCGCTCGGTCGACCGGCCGCCGAAGATCCTGGTCGTGACAACGTTCGAGAACGACGCCTACGTCTACGACGCACTGCGCGCGGGCGCGGACGGCTTTCTGCTCAAGCGCGCCCACCCCTCCGAGATCGTGCACGCCGTACGACTGGTGGCTGCCGGCGAGTCGCTGCTGTTCCCGGCCGCGCTGCGGGCCCTCGCCGCCTCGTACGGCAACGAGCGGGCCCGCGCGGCGATGGAACGGGCGGCGCTCACCGACCGGGAGGCCGACGTACTGCGGCTGATGGCGCGCGGGATGTCCAACTCGGAGATCGCGCAGAGCCTGGTGCTGGGCACCGAGACGGTGAAGTCGCATGTCAGCGCGGTGCTGGCGAAGCTCGGGGCGCGGGACCGCACACAGGCGGTGATCGCCGCCTACGAGTCGGGATTCGTGGCGCCCGGATGACATCAGAGGCTCGCCGCGCCGTCCCGATCCGGATAACATCCGGCTCACATGTACAGCCGGTCGAACAGATGGTTGATCATGTGCGTGACGGGGGAGACGAAGGAGGCGGTACGTGGGGCGGCTCACCGGTGGAGACCCGTCTCTGCTTCGGCGGATCAACTCCGCGGTCGTGCTGCACGCGCTGCGCGCGGCCGACGCACCGACCCTCACCGACCTCGTGCAGGCCACGGGCCTGTCCAGGCCGACCGTGGAAGGCGTCGTCGAGGGGCTGATCGACACCGGCCTGGTGGCCGAGGCGTCGGCCGAGGAGGGCGGTGCGCGCCGCCAGGGCCGGCCGGCCCGGCGCTTCAGGTTCCGCGTCGAAGCCGGGCATCTGATGGGCGTGGAGATCGGACCGCACCGGGCCTCGGCGCTCCTGTCCGACCTCAGCGGACGGGTCCTGGACTCGGTCTCGCTGGACGTCCGGGTGACCGCGCCGGCCGACGAGCGGCTGGAGCGGGTGGGACACGCGGTCGACGACGTACTGCGCCGCTCGTCCGTGACGCGCGATTCGCTGCGCGCGGTCGGGGTGGCCAGCCCTGGCATCGTGGAGGCCGACGGGACCGTGCGGCTGTGCACGGCGCTGCCCGAGTGGACGGGGCTGCCGCTCGGTGAGCGGCTGCGGAGCTGGTTCGCGTGTCCGCTGCTGCTGGAGAACGACGCCAACGCGGCGGCCGTGGCGGAGCACTGGTCGGGCGCCGCGACCGGTTCGGACGACATCGTGTTCGTACGCGCCGGACTGAGCCCCGGAGCGGGCTCGCTGATCAGCGGCCGGCTGCACCGCGGCTTCGGCGGCGCAGCCGGTGAGATCGGCGCGCTGCACCTGCTGGGCCGGGAGGCCACCCCGGAGGTGGTGCTGTCCACGACCGGGGAACCGCTGCACCCGCTCGACGACGCCCAGGTGGCGCGGGTGTTCGCGATGGCGAGCGAGGGAGACGCCGGCGCGCGGGCGGCCCAGGACCGCTATATGCGGCGGCTCGTGCACGATGTGGCGGCGCTGGTGCTGGCGCTCGATCCCCAGCTCGTGGTGGTGGGCGGCTGGGCCGCCGGGCTGGACGGGGTGCTGGAGCCGCTGCGGTCGGAGCTGGCGCTCTACTGCCTGCGGCCGCCGCAGGTGGTCCAGTCGGCGCTGGGCGAGGCGGCGGTGGCCACGGGCGCGCTGCGCCTCGCCCTCGACCACGTGGAGGAACAGCTCTTCGCGGTCGAGAGCACGGTCACGGCGCGCCGCTGAGCGGGGCGGGGTGCCGCGGGCGATGGGCCCGTCAGTTCGTTGAGCCCCGCACGGTGCGCCGTACGGCCGGGCGGTGGGCCCGTCGGCTCGCCTCACGGAGCATGGTCACGGCGCGCTGCTCAGCCACGCGGGACCGCCGGGCGGTTGAGAACCCGTCAGCTCGTCGAGCACCGCCCGGTACGCGCCGCGCGGTCGGGCACGGCAGCGGGCGTCTCAGCTCGCGAGGAGTTCCATGCCGTTGTCGTCGAAGGTGAGCCGGCAGGTGTCGGCCCGGTAGGTGGCCACGGCGACGGCGGCGGTACGGCCGTCCGCGACGAAGCGGGTGGTGACGACGAGCACGGGCGCACCGGGCAGCCGGTCGAGCTGCTTGGCGTCGTCCGCCGGGGCGGAGCCCAGTTCCACGGCCCGGTCCTGGCCCGCGAGTTCGAGCCGCTGGAGCTCGCGCAGCACGGCGCGGGCGCGGGCCGGTCCGGCGGGGGCGTCGATCGCGGTGAGCCCCGGGACGGTGGCCACCGGCACGTACAGCACCTCGGCGGCGACCGGCTGACCGTTCGTCACGCGGGTGCGGCGGACGGCGTGCGCCTCTTCGTCGGCGGGCAGGCCGAGAAGCTTGGCGACGGCTGCGGGCGGCCGCCGCAGGGAGCTGTCCACGGGCTGCCAGGCGTCGCCGCCGGAGCCCGGCCAGGCGTGCGGGGCCTCGCCGACGGCCACGCCCACGCGGGGCGGGGCGACGGTGGTGCCGACGCCGCGGCGACGTTGCAGCCTGCCTTCGAGTTCGAGCTGCTCCAGGGCCTGGCGCAGGGTGGCCCTGGCGACGCCGAACCGGGCTGCCAGGTCGCGCTCGTTGGGGAGGATCTCCCCCACGGCGAACTCCGAGTCGAGCGCGTTGCTGAGTACGGTCTTCAGGTGCCAGTACTTCGGCTCCGGCACCGTTTCGAGCTGCGTGGTCCCCACCCTGTCCTCCGCCCCGACGGCACTTATGCGCGTTTCTTTATTAAAGGTTGTTGCAGTATGACTCGGACAATAGGACGGCACGCCACCTTGGTCAAGACCAATCCTCGTTCCGTCACACACCGCACACAAGTGGTCCCTCAGAGCGTTCACGTGATGTTGGCGCGCGACCTCCTGTTATGACGCTCCGTCGCCTCGGATAGCGTCGCGATCCACCGGGGCGCCATTCCGCGTCCCCGAGGGCGGCGGACGGCGAGGAGCGCGGGGATGCAGCAGGTCACGGTGGTCACGGGCGGCAGCCGCGGCATCGGCTCGGCGGTGGCCGTGCGGCTGGCACGCGCCGGGCACGGCATCGGCATCGGGTACGTACGCGACCGCGACGCCGCGGAGCGGACGGCCGAGGCGGTACGGGCCGCGGGCGCGGCGTGCGTGGCCGTTCAGGTCGACACCGGCGTCGAGTCCGAGGTGGACGCGCTGTTCGACACGGTGAAGGAGGCCCTCGGGCCGATCACCGGGCTGGTCAACAACGCTGGGATCACGGGTCCGCTGGGCCGGTTCACCGAGACGCCGGTGGCGGAGATGCGCCGGGTCGTGGACGTCAACGTGATGGGCGCGATGATGTGCGCGCGGCGGGCGGCCCTGGAGCTGTCGACGCGGCACGGCGGGCAGGGCGGCGCGATCGTGAACATCTCCTCCGCCGGCGCCACGACCGGCAGCCCCGGCGACTACGTGCACTACGCGGCGAGCAAGGCCGCGGTCGACACCCTCACGCTGGGGCTCGCCAAAGAGCTGGCGGCGGAGGGGGTCCGGGTCAACTCGGTGCAGCCGGGGATGATCGTGACCGACATCCACGCCACGATGGGCGACCCCGAGCGGCCGTGGCGCACCGAGGGCCGGGTACCGGCGGGCCGCCCGGGCGAGGCCGCGGAGGTCGCGGGGGCGGTCGCCTGGCTGCTCTCGCCGGAGGCGTCGTACACGACGGGTGCGGTGCTGCGGGTGGCGGGCGGAATGTGAGGCGGCGAGGGAAGCGAGATACGCGAGATATTCATTGACGCCTTTTGTGGCTGGTGTTTCGCGTGCGCAATTCGTTATCGGCAATACCGTCACCCGATAAGTAGGATGAGCGACAAGCCAAAACGTCGATTCACTCTTTAGGCGACACGGGGAACCCTTGCCCGGCACGCCCACCTTCCAATTCAATAGAGGGGAGCCGAACGCCATTCACTCTACTACAGGAGATTCGAATGAAGCGCATCACTCGCATCATGGCAGGTCTGGGTATCGCCGCAGCAGTAACCCTGAGTATGGGCACACCCGCGTCGGGGACGGTCGGTTTCTTCCAGTACACGAAGCCGGGGGGCGGACAGTCACTGCTGGAGAATCCGCGCAGCAACGTCTGCCACACCATCGCCGGCAACGGGCATGCCTACAACGGCACAGACAAGACGGTGGCCCTGTTCTCGCGGAATGACTGCGAAGGAACACCCACCGGCCACCTGAAGCGCAATCAGCATGCCGCGGATGTGGAGTTCGAAAGCGTCGAGTTCATCCGCTGACCCGTCGGCACCGATGTTGGAGGGGGACGAGAGGGGTGGTCAGGATGGGGAACCGAAGCAATGCGCTGGCGGTGATGGCCGTTTCAGTCCTGCTCGTTTTGGGCGACGTACTGCCGGCCCAGGCCACAGTCGGAACGTTCGAGTACACGAATCCCGGCCCCATCCGCACCATTCACGATTTCTCAGGAAATCTCTGCCACACTTATGTGCATGGTTCAGGTCACGCCTGGAACAAAACCAACGCTTCAGTGAAGATCTTCAGCACGAATGGCTGCTCCGGGATTCCTGTAGGCGAAATGGGACCGCACAGCAATAAGCGCGTTGATTTTCACAGCATCCAGTTCGTCAATCGCCCCACCTCAGGACGTTTCCAATACACGGAGCCAGGCACGGTAGCGACGCTGCACAACCCCCGGAGTAATATCTGCGTCACCATTTCCGGAGACGGATACACCTACAACGGCACCAACAAGACCGTGGAGATCTTCCACCGGAACGACTGCCTGGGAACCGCGAATCACTTCTTGCGGAAGAGACAGCACTCGGACTTCTTGATGTTCGAGAGCGTGAAGTTCATCAGATAGCAAAGACGCGCCGAGCGGTGTGCGCAGGTGAGGAGAACGGAATGCTGAAGGTGCACGGCAAGACGACGCCCGCCCGTACGTCCCGGCCCCGTGGGCCGGCGGTGGCGCTGGCGGCGGCAGCCCTGATGGCGCTCAGCCCGGCGGCCTACGCGGCCCCGGCCGCGTCCGCTCCCCCGGCGTCGCCCGCGAACTTGGCGGCATCCACTCCCCCAGCGGCGCCCGCCGCCATCCTGCCTCCGTACCAGAACGTGGCCAACGCCCCCAAAGTGGCGCGCGACGCGTGCAAGGCGTGGCAGACCCTCAACTGGAAGACCGGACAGACCGGCCAGTGGCTCGTCGTGCCGAAGAAGGGCGGTTCGCTGGCCGGCCGGGACATCTATACGGGCGGGACGTTCGGCAACAAGGACGGGCAGCTCCCCAAGGGAGGGAGCTACCAGGAGTTCGACGTCCCGTACGAGTCGTACAAGGCCGGCACGGTCTGGAAGCACTACGGCAAGAAGGACGGCCGTGGTGACCTGCGCCTGGTCCGGGACGCCAAGAACAAGCGGGTCTGGTACACCGCGAACCACTACCGGGACTACCGCGAGATCCAGAAGGGCTGCTGAGCCGCGGCCCTACCGGTCCAGGCCGGTGAGCTTGTCGGGGTTGCGGACGAGGTAGATGGTCGCGATCCGGCCGTCGGCCACGCCGACGGCGACCACCGAGTCGGGGCGGCCTTCGGACAGGATGAGCAGCGCCGGGGCGCCGTTGATCTCGGTGAAGCGGTACTCGGGCGCCGCGATGGGTTCTTGGGCGACGGCGGCGAGGAAGCGGCCGACCTTGTCGGCGCTCTGCATCACCCGCAGCGGAGCCTTGGCCTTGCCGCCGCTGTCGCTGACGAGCCGGACGTCGGGTGCGAGCAGCGCGAGGAGTCCCTTGAGGTCGCCGTGGGTTGCGGCAGCGAGGAAGCGCTCGGTCAGATCGCGCTGCTGGGCGGGGTCCACGTCGTAGCGCGGCCTGCGCTCCTCAACGTGGCGGCGGGCCCGTCCGGCGAGCTGGCGCACCGCGGCCTCCGTCCGGTCGAGGGCGGTGGCGATCTCCGCGTGCGGAAAGCCGAACGCCTCGCGCAGGACGAACACCGCGCGCTCCAGCGGGGAGAGCGACTCCAGGACGATGAGCACGGCGAGGGAAACGGAGTCGGCGAGCACGGCCCGCTCGGCGGTGTCGGGGGCGGTGGCCGCGTAGTCGGTGGCGATCGGTTCGGGCAGCCAGGGCCCGACGTACGCCTCGCGCCGGGACTGGACCTGCCGCAGCCGGTCGATGGCGAGCCGGGTGGTGATGCGTACGAGATAGGCGCGCGGCTCGCGGACCTCGCCGCGGTCGGCGGCGGACCAGCGCAACCACGCCTCCTGGACGACGTCCTCGGCGTCGGCGACGCGGCCGAGCATGCGGTAGGCGACGCCGGTCAGTACGGTCCGGTGTTCCTCGAAGGCGTCGAGCATCGCGTCGCTGGGGGTCACCGCTCCATCCCACCCGACGCCGCCGGGACTTGTCCACGTGAACCCGCTCTCACCGGGGCCGGCGGCGGGCAGCGGCGATCAGGCGTCGGCGATCAGGTATCGAGCGCCGGACGCCGCAGGCCGGCCCGCGGTCTACCCAGCGGTAACCGTTGCTGACATCCTGTCTCGGGAAGCCGACCGCGGAGGCCGAGGAGCTGCCCCATGACCGAGACGATCTCCTACCCCGTCGAGACGCCGACCGGCCGGCGCACGGTCGAGGTCGCGTACGAACGAAGCGGCGGCGGGGACCCCGTCGTCCTGCTGCACGGCATAGGTCACCACCTCCAGGCGTGGCACCCGGTCAGCGGCATACTCGCCGCCGAGCGCGATGTCATAGCCGTCGACCTGCCGGGGTTCGGCTCGTCCCCGGCCCTGCCGGACGGAGTCCCGTACGACCTGGCGGGCGTGGCCCCCGCGCTCGGCGCGCTCTTCGCGGCGCTCGGCGTGGACCGCCCGCATGTGGTGGGCAATTCGCTCGGCGGGCTGCTCGCCCTGGAGCTGGGCCGGCTCCGGCTCGTACGGTCCGTCACCGCGCTCTCCCCCGGCGGGTTCTGGACACCGGCCGAGCGGCGGTACGCATTCGGGGTGCTGCTCGGCATGCGGCGCGGCGCGCGGGTGCTGCCCGATCCGGTCGTGGCCCGGCTGGCCCGTACGGCGGTGGGCCGGGCGGCGCTGGTCAGCCCGATATACGCGCGGCCCGGGCGGCGTTCGCCCGACGCGGTGGTCGCCGAGACCAGGGCGCTGCGTACGGCTGCCGGCTTCGACGCGACGCTCGCCGCCGGACGTTCCGTCCTCTTCCGCGACGACGTGCCGGACGTCCCGGTCACCATAGGATGGGGCGCCGGCGACCGGCTGCTCCTGCCCCGCCAGGGCCTGCGTGCCAAACGGGCCATACCGCACGCCCGGCTCGTGCGGCTGCCCGGCTGCGGGCACGTGCCGATGAACGACGACCCGGCCCTGGTCGCCCGCGTCATACTCGACGCGACCCGCCCGGCCCCCGGCCGCTCGGCTTCGGGTCGTTCCGGAGCAGGCCGTTCGGCCCTTGGCCACGAGGCGGCCGCGACGGAGGCGGCCGGCGTCGAGTCCGGCGGCTGAGCGGGGGCGGGAGCCGGACGACCGGGAGCCGGGTGGCCGGGACGGGTCGGCTCTGGCCGCCTCCGCGCGGCCCGGCGCGTCGTCCGGCTGGCCCGGCGCGCCCGTACGCACCAAGGTGGGGTTCGTAACCCGAGTGCGGGTCCCGAGGGCGAGAGGTGCGGTGCAATGGCCGAGCAGGTGGATGTCGTCGTGATCGGTATGGGGCCGGGCGGCGAGCACGTGGCGGGGACGCTCGCCGACGCCGGGCTGAGCGTCGTGGGCGTGGAGGCGGAGCTGGTCGGCGGCGAGTGCCCGTACTGGGGGTGCGTGCCGAGCAAGATGATGATCCGGGCCGGGAATCTGCTGGCCGAGGCGGGCCGGGTGCCGGGTATGGCGGGGTCGGCGCAGGTCTCACCCGACTGGGGGCCGGTGGCCGCGCGCATCCGCGACGAGGCCACGACCGACTGGAACGACCAGGTGGCGGCCGACCGCTTCACGGACAAGGGCGGCAGGCTGGTGCGCGGGCGGGGCAAGCTGGCCGGGCCCGGGAAGGTGGCGGCCGGCGGCGAGGTGTTCGAGGCGCGGCGCGGGGTGGTGATCGCGACGGGGACGCGGCCGCAGATCCCGCCGGTGCCGGGGCTGGCGGACGTGCCGTACTGGACGAACCGGGACGCTGTCGCCGCCAAGGAGCCGCCCCGGACGCTGATCGTGCTCGGCGGCGGGGCGATCGGGGCCGAACTGGCCCAGGTCTTCGCCCGGTTCGGCTCGCGGGTCACGATCGTCGAGGCGATGGACGGCCTGATCGCGAACGAGGAGCCGGAGGCCGGGGAGTTGCTGGCCGGGGTGATGGAGTCGTCGGGGGTGACCGTGCGGACGGGGGCGCGCGCCACGGAGGTCCGGCACAGCGGTGACCGGTTCACGGTGGTGCTGGAGGGCGGCGAGGAGGTCAGCGGCGATCAGCTGCTGGTCGCCACCGGCCGGCGGGCGGACCTCTCGGAGCTGGGGCTGGAGACGGTGGGTCTCGATCCGAAGGCGCGGGTGCTGACGGTCGACGACCAGTTGCTGGCGGCGCCGGGGCTGTGGGGCGTGGGCGATGTGACGGGGCACGGCGCGTTCACGCATGTCGCGATGTACGAGGCGGCGATCGCGATCCGCGGGGTGCTCGGCGAGCCGGGGCCCGCCGCGGACTACCGGGCGCTGCCGCGGGTGACCTTCTGCGATCCGGAGATCGGCGCGGTGGGGCTGACCGAGAGTCAGGCGCGCGAGAAGGGGCTGCGCGTGCGTACGGGCCTGTCCCGCGTGCCGTCGACGGCACGCGGCTGGATTCACAAGGCGGGCAACGAAGGCCTGGTGAAGGTCGTCGAGGACGTGGACCGCGGGGTGCTGGTGGGGGCGACGTCGGCGGGGCCGATGGGCGGCGAGGTGCTGTACGGTCTCGCGGTGGCGGTGCACGCGGAGGTGCCGGTCGACCGGCTGCGGCACATGATCTACGCGTACCCGACGTTCCACCGGGGCGTGGAGGACGCGCTCACCGATCTCCGCTCGGCGGAGATGAGCGACTGAAGAACGGTCGAGGAACGGCTGAGGAGCGACTGAAGAGCCGCTGAAGGGCCGTTTGGCGCGCGGCTGAGGGGCGATCAGCCGAAAAGGGAGAATAAAGGGCGGTTAAGGGATCAGTGTGATCCTTTACCCATCGGTCACAGGACGTTCGTGATCACGCAACACCTCTCCGCCAGGGTGGCGGCATGAGTGATACGACATCGGCGAAGAATGTCCGGCGCCGCCACCACTGGCGGCGCGACGCTGTCGAACTGGCCGCCCTGTTCACGGCGGTGGCGGTCGCCGACTGCGCCGCCAACTTGATCGCCCACGGCCCCGAGGGGCCGGTGCTGCTGGCGTCCTCGGCGGCGGCGCTGCTGGCCACGGCCGGGTTCCACATCTGGTTCTCCCGGCGCCGGGGCCATTCCCCGCCGCTGGATGAGGCGGGTGATGCCGGTGATACCAGCGGCGCCGGTGCCGCCGAGGCTGCCGACGCCGCCGACCCCCTCGCCTCCGCCGCCCCCGGGCCCGACGGAGCGGGCGACTTCGCCCTGTGGCGGATGCGTACGACCGTACGGGACGAACCCGGCACCCTCGCGGCGCTGTGCCGGGCGCTGGCCCACCACCGGGTCGACATCCTGACCCTCCAGACCCACCCGCTGGCCGCCGGCACCGTCGACGAGCTGCTGGTGCGCGCCCCGGCCGCCCTGCTGCCCGCCGAGTTGACGAGGGCGGCAGCGGCCGGTGGCGGCGGCGACACCTGGGTGGAACGGGCCGACGCGCACGACCTGGTGGACGCCCCGACGCGGGTCCTGGCGCTCGCGACGCGCACCGCGCTGGACGCGGCGGAGCTGCCGCTCGCGCTGCGCCAGCTGCTCGGCCGGTGCACGATCCGCTCGCTGCCCGAGCGGCGTACGGACCCTGCGCCGCCCGCCGAGGGCGTGCTGGAGGAGACCGTGATGCGGCTGCGCGACCCGTCCGGCGGGACGATCACCGTGGAGCGCCCGTACCTGCCGTTCACGCCGGCCGAGTTCGCCCGCGCGCACGCCCTGGTCGGGCTCGACGCCCGGCTCGGGCCGCGGGTGCCGCACCGCCAGGACGTGCTCACCCTGCCCGAGGGCAACGAGATCACCGTGCGCCGGGCGGGCCCCGAGGACATCGACGCGGCGCGCGAGATGCACGCGCGGTGCACGCCCGCGACGCTGGCGATGCGCTACCACGGCCCGGCCGGCGACGCCGACCGCTACCTGGACCATCTGCTGAGCCCGCGGCACGGCCGCACCCTGGCCGCGTACACCGCGTCGGGGCGGCTGGTGGCGCTGGGCCATCTGCTGTGGGACGGCGACGAGACCGAGGTCGCGCTGCTCGTCGAGGACGCCTGGCAGCGCCGCGGCGTCGGTGCGCGGCTGCTGGCGCGGCTGGTCGCGCTGGCGGGCGACACGGGGTGCGAGAGCGTCTACGCCGTCACCCGGGCGGCCAACACGGGGATGGTCGCGGCCATGCGCGGTCTGGAGCTGCCGCTGGACTATCAGATCGAGGAGGGCACCTTGGTCATCTCCGCGCGGCTGGCGAACCGGCCCACGCCGCCGGCCCCGGAGACCGCGCCCGTACCCGCCGTGCGGCGTGAGCCCTCCGGCCCCGGTCACTGAGCGAGCGAACGGCTCCGGCCGACGGTGTCGGGCGTGCGAACGCGACGGGGGTTTTCGAGCGCGACGGGCGCCTCAGGTGCCTTCGAGCGGGGCGGGCGCACCGGGTGCGTCCAGGTGTGACGGGCGCATCAGCTGCGTGACGGGCAATGCCCGTGACGAGGCGGACCGTTCCGTACGAGGATGGGCCGCATGCTCAAGACCACTGACAGCCCGCTGCCCCGCCAGGTCGCCGACGCCTACGTCGACGCGCTCATCGAACTCGACCCGATCACCGGGACCTACCTGGGGGTCGCCGAGAGCGCCCGGTTCCTGCCCGACTACTCCCCCGACGGGCAGGAGGCGCTCGCCGCACTCGCCCGTACGGCCCTCGACCGGCTGGCCGAGGCCGAGCGGCGGCCCGGCGGGGACAGCGACGCCGAGCGGCGCTGCGCCCGGCTGCTGCGCGAGCGGCTCACCGCCGAGCTGGCCGTGCACGAGGCCCAGGAGTCGCTGCGCGCCGTCAGCAACCTGCACTCCCCCGCCCACTCCGTGCGCCAGATCTTCACGCTGATGCCGACCGGGACCCCCGAGGAGTGGGCGTCGATCGCGGCCCGGCTGCGCGTGGTCCGGGGCTCCCTGGAGGGCTACCGGGCGTCGCTCGCCGCGGGTCTCGACCGCGGGCTGTACGCCGGTCCGCGGCAGGTGTCCACGTTCATCGGCCAGCTGGGCGAGTGGATCGGCGCGGACGGCGGCTGGTTCGCGGAGTTCGCGGCCCAGGGGCCCGAGGCGCTGCGCGGCGAGCTGGACGAGGCCGCGGCCGACGCGACCGCCGCCGTCGCCGAACTCCGCGACTGGCTGCGCGAGGTGTACCAGCCCGCCGCCGAGGGGTCCCCCGAGACCGTCGGCCGCGAGCGGTACGCGCTCTGGTCCCGCTACTGGAACGGCACGGACCTCGACCTCGACGAGGCGTACGCCTACGGGTGGTCGGAGTACCACCGCATCCACGCCGAGATGCGCGCCGAGGCCGAGAAGATCCTCCCCGGCGCCACTCCCTGGGAAGCGCTGCGCCATCTGGACACGCACGGCGAGGCGGTCGAGGGCGTCGAGGAGACCCGCGTCTGGTTGCAGGCGCTGATGGACGAGGCGATCGAGGCGCTGGACGGTACGCACTTCGAGCTGGCGGACCGCGTCAAGCGCGTCGAGTCGATGATCGCGCCGCCGGGCAGCGCGGCGGCCCCTTACTACACGGAGCCGTCGCTGGACTTCTCCCGGCCGGGCCGCACCTGGCTGCCGACCATGGGCGAGACCCGGTTCCCCGTGTACGACCTGGTCTCCACCTGGTACCACGAGGGCGTGCCGGGCCACCACCTCCAGCTCGCGCAGTGGACGCACGTGGCGGACCAGCTCTCCCGCTACCAGGCCACGATCGGCATGGTCAGCGCCAACGCCGAGGGCTGGGCGCTGTACGCGGAGCGGCTGATGGACGAGCTGGGCTTCCTCACCGACGCCGAGCGGCGGCTGGGCTATCTCGACGCGCAGATGATGCGCTCGCTGCGGGTGATCGTCGACATCGGCATGCATCTGGAGCTGGAGATCCCCGACCACTCGCCCTTCCACCCGGGCGAGCGGTGGACCCCCGAGCTGGCGCGGGAGTTCTTCGGCATGCACAGCGGGCGTCCGGCGGACTTCGTCGACAGCGAGCTGGTGCGCTACCTGGGCATGCCGGGGCAGGCCATCGGCTACAAACTCGGCGAACGGGCGTGGCTGACGGGCCGGGAGGCGGCCCGTCAGGCGCACGGCGACGCGTTCGACGCCAAGGCGTGGCACATGGCGGCGCTGTCGCAGGGGTCGCTGGGCCTGGACGACCTGGTGGCGGAACTGTCGGCGCTGTGACCCGCGCGCCCGGCGCGGGCGGGGCGGCTTCGGCGGCCGCCTGTCCGCGCCGGGCGAGCCGGCGGGGCCGCGGCACGGCCCCTCATCCGCTCAGCGATCGGGGCGCATCCCGGGGACCATGGGTGGGGCCTCCCCCGCTCCAGCCGGGACTGTGGCTCAGGCCCCTCAGGCCGTGGCGCCCGCCACATGGTGCCGGACCGCCGAGCCCGCCCGGTCCTTGACGATCTGAAGTTGGGCGGGGATGCGCTGCCGCAGGTCGCCGACGTGGCTGACGATGCCGACGGCGCGGTCCCGCTCGCGCAGGGAGTCGAGCACGTCCAGGACCTCGTCGAGGGTCTGCTCGTCCAGGCTGCCGAACCCCTCGTCGATGAAGAGGGTGTCCAGGCGCGCGCCGCCCGCCTCGTCGGTGACGACGTCGGCGAGGCCGAGGGCGAGGGCCAGGGAGGCGAAGAACGTCTCGCCGCCGGAGAGCGTCGCGGTGTCGCGCTCACGGCCGGTCCAGGCGTCGATGACGTGCAGGCCGAGGCCGGAGCGGCCGCGGCCGCCGGTCCGCGCATCGGAGTGGACGAGGGTGTAGCGGCCCGAGGACATGCGGCTCAGCCGGGCGGTGGCGGCGGCCGCGACCTGTTCGAGGCGGGCGGCGAGCACGTACGACTCCAGGCGCATCTTCCGCTCGTTGTCCGCGGCGGTGCCCGCGGCGAGCGCGGCGAGGCGGGCGAGCCGGTCGTGGTCCTCGCGGAGCGGGGCGAGCGCGCGGGCGTCGGCGACGGCGCGCTGGGACAGCTCGTCGAGCTGCCCGCAGCGGGCGCGCGCCGCGGCGTCCTCGGCGGAGGCTTCGCGGAGGCGGCGGGTGGCGGTTTCGGCGGCGGCCTGCGCGGCCGCCACGTCGGCGGCGGGGCGCTGGGCCGCGGCGGCGGTCAGTTCGTCGGCGAGTTCGGCGGCGACCGCGCTCTCCTCGGTCTGCCACTGGTCGAGGCGGTGCTGCAGGCGTCGGTGTTCGTCCTTGGCGAGGCGTGCCTGTGCCGCGTGCCGCGGGGTGTCGAAGCCCGCGCGGTAGGCGGCGTCCGCGAGGCGCGCGTCGGCTTCCTTGAGGCGGTCCGCCGCGTCCTGGGCGGCGCGTACGGCCTCGGCGGCGGCGGCGAGCGTGGCCAGCTGCCGCTCCAGCAGTTCGGCGCGGCGGGCGACGGTGGCCGCGCCGCCGCGGGCGTGCGCCACTTCCTCGGCCAGTTCGGCGTGCTGGCGGTCGAGGGCTTCTCTGCGGGAGGTACGGGCGGCGGTGCGGCGTTCCGCTTCCTGCTGTTCGGCGCGCCGGCGTTCGTACTCCCGTTCCGCGCGGCCGAGGGCTTCGCGGGCGGCGTGCACGTCCGCTCCGGCAGCGCGGGCCGCCTCGTAGGCACGTTTCAGCTCGGCGAGGGTCTCGGTGAGTTCGGCGACGGTGGCGCCGCCCGCGGCGGCCGCGGCGCCGGCCAGGGCCTCGCGCAGCGCCTGCGCCTGCCGGTCCGCCTCGTCGCGCGCGGTGTCCGCCCGCTGGGAGGCGGCCAGCGCCGCGTCCTCGGCGGCGCGGTCGACCTGCCCGGCCTCGGCACGGGCCGGAGCGGGGTGCTCGGCCGCGCCGCATACCTTGCACGGCTCGCCCGGCGTCAGTTCGGCGGCGAGTTCCGCGGCGATGCCCAGCAGCCGCCGTTCCTTGAGGTCGAGCCAGCTTTCGCGGGCGGCCGACGCGTCGTCGCGGGCCTGCCGCAGGCGGTCGGCGGCGGCGTCCGCCTGGTCGGCGAGGCCGTCGCGGCGCTGGGCGGCGGCGAGTTGTTCGCGGGCGGGTTCGATGCGGCCGCCGAGCTGCTCGGCGTGGCCGGCGGCCTCCTGGGCGGCGTCGATGCGCTGCTGGTGGGCGTGGCGGGCGGCCTCCCAGCCGGCGATCCACTCGGCGGCGTCGGCGGCGGTGTCCTCGTCGGCCCGTGCCTCGCGGTCCAGGTCGGCGCGTTCGGCGGCGACGGCGGCGGCGCGCTGTTCGGCCCGGCGGGCGGCGGTCAGCGACCCCAGGTCCTCGCGGAACCGCCGCTCCAGCGCGGCGAGCCGGTCGGCGCCCGCGTCGGCGTGGGCGGGGTCCAGACCGGCGCGGCCGCGGCGCTCGGCGTCGCCGGCCGCGCGCCAGGCGCGCTCCGCGTCGTCGCGCAGGGCGAGGGCGGGGGCGACGGATTCGGCGGCTCTGGCGCTCTCCAGCCGCCTCCGGGTCTCCTCGTGCTCCTCGCGGCGGCGCTCCAGTTCGGCGGCGCGGTCGCGGGCGTGGGCGTGCCGCTGTTGGAGCCGGGCCAGTTCGCGGGCGGCGTCGGCGTGTTCTCGCGCGGTGCGGTGGGCGTCCTCGGCGGCGAGGACGGCGGCGGCCGCGACGGCTTCGCGCTCGCGTGCGCTCGTACGGGCCAGGGCCGCCCATTCGAGGACGGCGGCGGCGAGTCCGGGTTCGCCGGGGGCGAGTTCGGGCAGCGGGTTCTCCAGCAGTTCCGTGCTGTCGCCGGCGGCCTGCGCCATCCGGTGGGCGGCGGCCAGCAGCCGCTCGTCGCCGCCCCGCACCCGCTCCTCCGCGGCGCGCCGCAGCTCGGCGAGCCGGTCCTCTACGGCGGCGAACCGGCCGGTGTCGAAGAGCCGGCCCAGCAGCTTGCCGCGGGTGGTGTCGTCGGCGTGCAGGAAGCGGGCGAAGTCGCCCTGCGGGAGGAGGACGACCTGGCAGAACTGCTCCCGGCTCATGCCGAGGAGCTGGGTGATCTCCTCGCCGATCTCCTGGTTGGAGCGGCTCAGGGCCTTCCATTCGCCGCTCTCGGCGTCCCGTTCGCGCAGTGCGCAGTACGCCTTCTCCTTGGTGAAGCCGCTGCCGCGCTTCTTGGGCCGGAGCTGTTCGGGCCGCCGGGTGAGCTCCAGCCGCCGTCCGCCCGCGGTGAGTTCGAGCGTGACTTCGGTCGGGGTCAGGGGCTCCGCGTGGTCGCTGCGCAGCGTCAGGCCCGGGCCTTGCCGGGCGCCGGGCACGCCGCCGTACAGGGCGTAGCAGACCGCGTCCAGGACGGAGGTCTTGCCCGCTCCGGTCGGTCCGTGCAGCAGGAAGAGCCCGGCGGCGGACAGTTCGTCGAAGTCGATGTGCTGGGCGGCGCCGAACGGGCCGAAGGCGGTGAGGGTGAGCCGGTGGAGCCTCATCGCGCCGCCCCGTTCTCGCTGTGCTCGGTCTCGGCGGTCCGTACGGCGTCGAGCGCGTCGGTCAGCACGCCGCGCTCCACCGGGTCGGGGCCGCGGCCGGCGCGGACGTGGGCCACGAAGTCCTCGGCGATCTGCTGGTCGCTGCGGCCGCGCAGCCGCCGCGCGTACGAGGCGAGGGGGTCCTCGGGGGCCCGGTCGGGCTCGAAGACCAGGCTCAGGACGTGCGGGAAGCGCTTCGTGAGGCGGGCCATCGGCTCGTGGGGGCGGTGCGCGTCGGTGAGCGTCGCCTCCACGTAAGCGTCCTCGTGCCGGTCGAGGGCGGGATCGTCGAGGAGCGTGTCGAGGGGACCGCGGATACGGGCCAGGGGACGCGGGACGGGGCAGTCGATCCGTTCGGCGCTCAGCTCGGCTCCGGTGTCCGCGCCCGGGCCGAGGTCCACGAGCCACATCGACTTGCGGTGGCCGGTCTCGGAGAAGGAGTACGCCAGGGGGGAGCCGGAGTAGCGGACCCGTTCGGTGATGCGCTGGCAGCCGTGCAGGTGGCCGAGGGCGACGTAGTCGATGCCCGCGAAGATCTCGGCGGGGACCGCGGCGACGCCGCCGACGGTGATGTCGCGCTCGCTGTCGCTGCTCGTGCCGCCGGTGACGAAGGCGTGCGCGAGGACGAGGGAGCGGGTGCCGGGCGGGCGGGCGGCGAGGTCGGCCCGTACCCGCTCCATGGCGGCGCCGAGGACCGCCGTGTGGTTGGCCTTCGGTGCGGCCAGTTCGTCGCGGACCAGTGCGGGTTCGAGGTAGGGCAGGCCGTAGCAGGCGATGTCGCCGTGCTCGTCGGTGAGTACGACGGGGTCCGCGCAGCCGGCCGGGTCGGTGCGCAGATGGATGCCGGCGCGCTCGATGAGCCCGGCGCCGACGCCGAGGCGGCGCGCCGAGTCGTGGTTGCCGGAGATCATGACGGTGGGGACGCCGAGTCCGGCGAGGCGGTGCAGGGCGTCGTCGAAGAGTTCGACGGCCGCGAGCGGCGGCACCGCCCGGTCGTACACGTCGCCCGCGACGAGCACGGCGTCGACGCGCTGCTCTCGCACGGTCTCGACGAGGCAGTCGATGAACCGGCGCTGGGCCTCCAGCATGCTCACCCGGTGGAAAGAACGTCCCAGATGCCAGTCGGACGTGTGCAGAATTCTCAAGAAACCGCTCCGACCTGCATGTTCTCCCCTTCTCCGCCCCTGTGACCAGTCCGGGCCCGCGCGGGATCGCACCATGGCCGTCAACAACGCTAACGCCCGTGCGCACCTGGCCCACCACAGACCTCAGTTTTCGACCGGTCCACCGGCCGAGGGCCGGGGATGAGCGGTACCGCTCGGGTGATTTAGCCGTATAGGGGTGAGAGCCCTGTTTTGTGGGGAAAGGCTGCGGCTATGAGCGCTGAACCCGGATCTGTGAATCTGCAACGCGGCATGGTCCACAAACGTGGCATGGTCCGCACCCGATGGGGCCGTGCGGCGGGCGTCCTGTGCGGCGTCGTCGTCTCGGCGGCCCTGGTGAGCGGGTGCGGGGACGACGGCGGGGGCGGCTCGTCGTCCTCCTCCGACTCGTCCGCCTCCTCCGGATCGCCCGCCTCTTCCGGCTCCTCCGGCTCGGCCCCGTCGTCCGCCCCGGCCTCCGGTTCGGCGTCGGCGGGAACCTCCGGGCTCACCGAGGACCAGGCCGAACGCAAGGCCCTGCTGCCGACCGCCAAGGTCGGTTACGAGAAGGCGGCACGGACCGCGGCGGCGGCCGTGCCGAACGGCAAGGTCGCCGAGATCGAGCTGAAGAAGACCGCCGACGGATCGGAGTGGCGGTCCAAGGTCGCGGCGCGCGACGGCACGGCTCACGAGGTGAACGTGGACGCGGGCTCCGGCAAGGTGACCCGGTCGCGGACGGAGCCCGACCAGGACGGCGACGACAAGCGCAAGCTCGCCGACCGGCTGGGGAAGGCGAAGGTCACCGCGCAGCAGGCGGTACGCACCTCGACCGAGCGCAAGCCGGGCACGACCACCGCCGTGGAGATCGACGGCCGGGACGACGGCACCGTCATCTGGTCCGTGGACCTGGTGAACACCGGCAACTGGAACAAGACGACGTTCGACGTGGACGTCACCAACGGGAAGGTCCTGCGCGAGCACGTGGACCGCGACTGACGCGGGGAGCCCGCGCCCCGGCTGGGTGAATTCCAGGGGCGGGCTCCAGCCGTCACGGGCCGGGGGCGGACGGGCACCGGCCCATACGGCCGGGCCGGACGGACGCCGACCAGTACGAGCCAGGGTCGGGGCCGGTACCGGGGCCGGACTGGTGCCGGCCGATACGGGCCGACCACGACGGCCGTACGGGCGGGCCCGGCGCCTACGGCGTCTCGCGGCTGCGGAGCGCCTCCATCTCCCGGCGTTCGCGCTTGGTCGGGCGGCCGGCGCCGCGGTCGCGCTGGGCGACCGGCAGGATCGCCTCGCGGGGCGGCGGGGGCGGGCTGTTGTCGACGAAGCATTCGGCGGCGACAGGCGCGCCGACCCGCTTCCGCACCAGGCGCGAGACGACGACGATCTTCTCGAACCCGGCCTGGCGCAGCCGCACCTCGTCCCCGGACCGCAGCGGCTGGGCCGGTTTGGCGCGCTCGCCGTTGACGCGGACGTGCCCGGCGCGGCAAGCGGCGGCGGCCAGCGCGCGTGTCTTCGTGAGCCGTACGGACCAGATCCAGCTGTCGACCCGCACGGTCCCCTCGTCTGAAGCCATGCCACGACTCTATAGCCAGGGTCCGACAGCGCCGCCGTGAACAAGGCGGGGCACCGCGGGCGAGCCCAAGCACGTACGGGCGAGCGCAGGCAGGCAAGCGGGGGCGAGCACGAGCAGGCATCTCCTCCCCCGCGAGCCACCCAGATCACATGGACCACCCTGGGCGGCTTGATTCGCCCTCTTAACGCCACCAGCGCGTTCAGGCCATAATCCGACGGCCAGTGATCGACGGCCGTGACTCGACGGCCCGTCAGCCGATCGTCGAGGGGACGGACATATGAGTGTGGACCGGCGCGGATTCCTGAGGGGCGCTGCGGCGCTGTCGGCCGCCGGAGTGCTGGGGTACGCGAGCACCCCGGCCTCGGCCGCACCCCTGTCGCCCCGGGCGCCCGGGCGCACCCCGGCCCGTACCCGCCCCCTCTCCGGCCAGGACTGGCTGTCCGGAATCGCGGACAGCGTGCCCGTGCAGCGCCTCACGCTGCCGGGCACGCACGACTCGGGCGCGCGGCACGGCGGCGCGTACGTGGCATGCCAGACCCTGACCATCGCGGAGCAACTGAACGCGGGCATCCGGTTCTTGGACGTCCGCTGCCGCGCCGTGGACGGCGTCTTCGCCATCCACCACGCCGCCTTCTACCAGCAGCTGATGTTCGGCGACGTCCTCATCGCCTGCCAGGACTTCCTGCGCGCGCATCCCTCGGAGACCGTCCTGATGCGGGTCAAGCAGGAGTACTCGGAGGTCGGTGACGCGGATTTCCGCAAGATCTTCGACGTCTACCTGGACGACAAGGGCTGGCGGCCGCTGTTCCGGCTGGACGGCACGCTCCCGACACTGGGCGAGGCCCGGGGGAAGGTCGTCCTGCTCGGCGACAACGGCGGCCTGCCCGGGGTGCGCTACGGGGACGGACAGCTCTTCGACATCCAGGACGACTACATGGCGGAGCCCTTCGCCAAGTACCCCAAGATCGAGGCCCAGTTCCGCAAGGCCGCGCACGAACCCGGCAAGCTCTACATGAACTACGTCAGCACCGCGGCCCTGATGCCGCCCCAGTGGAACGCGAACCGCCTCAACCCCCAGGTCCTGAAGTTCCTCGGCGGCTCCGAGGCCCAGGGCTGGACCGGCCTCGGCATCGTTCCCCTGGACTTCCCGACCGCCACGTCCGGTCTGATAGAAGCGGCGATCGAACACAATCCGAGGTGACCACCGGGGGCCGGTTCCCCGGCCCTCACGCGTCCATATATGTCTCGCCGCCGAGTTCGAAGCCCGCTGTCCCGGCGGTGGTGTTGGCGAGCCAGGCGCGGAAGGGTTCGACGTCGGCCTCCGGGAGGCCGATCTCGATGCGTACGTCGGCGCCGTAGCCGACATCGCGCACCGTGCGCCCGGTGGCGCGCAGGTCGTTCTCCAGCCTCCCGGCCCGCTGGTGGTCGACGACCACCGTCGCCAGCCGGAACCGCTGCCGGGTGACGGTGCCCAGGGTGTCGAGGGCCTCGCCGACCACCCCTCCGTACGCGCGGATGAGCCCGCCCGCGCCGAGCTTGACGCCGCCGAAATAGCGGGTGACGACGGCGACCGCGTACCGGATCTCGCGCCGTACGAGCATCTGGAGCATCGGCACGCCCGCGGTGCCGCCGGGTTCGCCGTCGTCGCTCGCCTTCTGGACACCGCCGTCGGCCCCGATGACGTACGCGAAGCAGTGGTGCCTGGCGGTGGGGTGCTCCTTGCGGACGCGCTCGATGAAGCCCTGCGCCTCCTCCTCGGTGGCGGCGGGCGCGAGCGCGCAGAGGAAGCGCGACTTGTTGATCTCGATCTCGTGGACGCCTTCGCGCGCCACCGTCCGGTACTGCTCCTGCATCCCGTCACCCTATGCCGAACCCCGCCGGGCGCCCCGCACGGGCCGAGCGGGCCGAGCCGGCGGGAATGCTCCGTCGCGGCCTTTCGTTGATCGGGCATGTACACAGACGACGCCATGTACGCGGACGACGCGACGCTTCGCAAGATCCTGACCGCGGCGGGCGACACCTGGGCGGTGGTCGGCCTGTCCACCAACGAGCGGCGCGCCGCCTTCCGCGTGGCCGAGGTGCTCCAGCGCTACGGCAAGCGCGTCGTGCCCGTACATCCCAAGGCCGAGACGGTGCACGGGGAGCGCGGCAACGCGTCCCTGTCGGAAATCGGCTTCCCCGTCGACGTGGTGGACGTGTTCGTGAACAGCGACCTGGCGGGCGCGGTCGCCGACGAGGCCGTGGCGATCGGCGCGAAGGCCGTCTGGTTCCAGCTGGGCGTGGTCGACGAGGAGGCGTACGAGCGTACGCGCGCGGCGGGCGTCGAGATGGTCATGGACCGCTGCCCGGCGATCGAGATTCCGCGGCTGGGCTGAGGGTCGCTCGGGGCGCTGACGGCCGGGATGGCGCGTACGGTCCCGCCTCCTTCACGGGCATCGCGACGTCCGGAGAGACGTGCGCTAGCGTCGGCGCATGATCGAGATACGTGCGGCGCGCCCCTCCGACGCGCCGGAACTGGTCCGACTGCGCCGTCTGATGCTCGGCGCCATGAGCGGCCAGGACGCCCCGGGCGCGTGGGAGGCGGACGCGGTCGAGATGGCCCGCGCGCAGTTGTCCGTGCCCCGGCCCCGGCTCGGGGCGTTCGTCGTGGACGGTGCGGCCGAGGACGGGCGGGCGCGGCTCGCCGCGTGTGCCGTGGGCAGCGTCGAGGAGCGGCTCCCGGCGCCCCGCCGCCCGACGGGGCTCTTCGGGTTCGTCTTCAACGTGTGCACCGATCCGCTGTACCGGGGGCGTGGTTACGCGCGCGCGACGACCGGGGCGCTGCTCGACTGGTTCGCGGAGCAGGGGGTGTCCCGCGTCGATCTGCACGCCAGCGAGGAGGCCGAACCCCTCTACCGGAGCCTCGGTTTCCACGAGCATTCGATCGCGCTGTCCCTCGACATCTCCCAGCGGGGCCGCTGACCGCAGCGGCCGGGCCGGTGACCGCAGCGGCGGCGCCGGCTCCGGTTCAGACGCCGAGCCCGTCGAGCACGGTGGCGCCGGGGAGTTCGGCGAGCGCCCGGCCGGGGACGATCAGCTTGCCCCGGCGGCGGCCGCTGCCGATCAGGACGTGCGGGCTGTCGGCGACGGCCGCGTCCACCAGCACCGGCCAGTCGGCGGGCAGCCCGATCGGCGTGACGCCGCCGTACTCCATGCCGGTGGCGTCGAGCGCGGTGTCCATGGCGGCGAACGACGCCTTGCGGGCCCCGAGGTGGCGGCGCACGACGCCGTTGACGTCGGCGCGGGCGCGGCCGAGCACGAGGGCGGCGGCGAGGGTGGCCTCGCCCGCGCGCTTGGCGGCGATGACGACGCAGTTCGCGGACTGCTCCAGCAGCCACGGGCCGTAGCTCGCCACGAAGACCGCGGTGTCGGCCTTCTCGGGGTCGGTGTCCACGTACAGCAGCTGCTCGGCGGGGACGGTGCCGCGCCAGCCGCGTACGGCCTCGGCGACCGGCGCGGTCAGCAGGTCGAGGCACTCCGTCGCGGGGCGGACCTCGTCGAATGCGTCCATCGGCGTACTCATGAGCGTCAAGTTAACAGCCCGCGCGCGGGCCGCTTCCGCCGGTCCCGGCCACCTCAGCGCACGGGCGGTACGGACACCGTCATCGTCATCTCGACGGGTGCGGCGCCGTCGTTGCGATAGGCGTGCGGGGTGCCGGCCTCGAAGAACGCGGAGGCTCCGGCGGGGACGGTGTACGCCGCTCCGTCGACGACGAGGGTGAGTTCACCGGCCGCCACGTGGACCAGCTCGATGGAGCCGGGCGGGTGCGGGTCGGACTCGCTGCCGTCGCCGGGCTCGATCCGCCATCCCCACAGCTCCAGCGGCCCGTGCGATTCGGCGCCCACGAGCAGCGTGCTGTGGCTGCCGGCTTCGGTGGCCCACATCCGTACGGCCTGCGTCGCCGGTACGACGCGTACCCGCGCGTCCTGGTCGTGGTCGAGGAGCGTGGTGATGCTGATGGCCAGGGCGTCGGCGAGCTTCACGGTGGTGCCGACGCTGGGGTTGGTGCGGGCCTGCTCGATCTGGATGATCATGCCTCGGCTGACGCCGGAGCGGGCCGCGAGGGCGTCGAGGGTGAGGCCACGCTCGCCGCGCCAGCGTTTGAGGTTGCGGGCGAGCGACTGGGTGAGCTGGTCGAGGTCCGTCACGGTCCGTCCAATATATTCAACTACGTTGTCCAACTGATTGCATTACGGTGGGCTGGACCGCACCGTCCAACACACTGTACTTCGAGGCTCCGCATGACCGTGCTCTTCGCCCTGTCCACCAGCTTCCTCTGGGGGCTCGCCGACTTCGGCGGCGGCCTGCTCACCCGCCGCATGCCCGCCCTCACCGTGGTCGTCGTCTCGCAGGCCCTGGCCGTGGCGGTGCTCGGCGCGGTCGTCGTCGCCACCGGCGGCTGGTCCGAGGCCGGACCGCGGTTGTGGTTCGCGGCCGCGGCCGGGGTGGTCGGGCCGGCCGCGATGCTCTGCTTCTACCGGGCGCTGGCCCTCGGCCCGATGGGCGTCGTCTCGCCGGTCGGGGCGCTGGGCGGCGTCGTGGTGCCGCTCGGCGTCGGGCTGATGCTCGGCGAGCGGCCCGGCCTGCTCCAGTTCTCCGGCATCGCGGTCGCCGTGGCGGGCGTCGTGCTCGCCAGCGGCCCCCGGCTGGGCGGCGCGCCCGTGGCACGGCAGACGCTGGTGCTCACGCTGATCGCGGCGTTCGGCTTCGGTTCGGTGATGGCGCTGATCGCCGCGTCGTCCCACACGCTGACCGGGCTCTTCCTCGCCCTGTTCGTGCAGCGGGTGTGCAATGTGGCGGTCGGCGGCACCGCGCTGTACGTGTCCGTGCGGCGCGGCAGCCCGGCCCTGCCGGAGGGCGGCACGCGCGCGGTGCGGGCCGCGCTGCCCGCGCTGGCGTTCATCGGCCTCGCCGATGTGGCGGCCAACGGCACGTACAACCTGGCCGCGCACAGCGGGCCGGTGACGGTCGCGGCGGTGCTCGCCTCGCTCTACCCGGTGGTGACGGCGCTCGCCGCGCGCGGCTTCCTCGACGAGCGGCTGCGCGTCGTGCAGGCGGCGGGCGCGGGGCTCGCGCTGGTGGGGACGGTGCTGCTGGCATCGAAGTGACCGAACGTGCGGTAGTGCTCCTGGGCCCCCACAGCGCTGTCAGGGCCCTGCTGAGGCCGTTCACGCCCCTGCCGGGGCCCGTCACACCCCCTGCCGGGGGTCCCGTCAGCGCTCTGGACGGCCGTAGGGCTGCTCAGCGGTCCGCCGGGCAGGCCGGCGTCCCGGAGCCGTCCGCCTCCAGCCCCGACTCCGCCAGCGCCAGGAGCTGTTCGGGGGTGACGCCCTCCGGGATCGGCACGGGCGGCGGCGTCCGCAGGGGCGGCTGCCAGCCCGTCTCCGGGTCCCAGCGCCGTACGACCCGCGCCGGGGCTCCGGCGACCACCGCGTGGTCGGGCACCTCGCCGCGCACCACCGCGCCCGCCGCGACCACCACGTTGCGGCCGAGCCTGGCGCCCGGCAGGATCACCGCGCCCGCGCCGAGCCAGCTGCCGGAGCCTATCTCGACGGGCGCGGAGCGCGGCCACTGCTTCCCCACGGGCTGCGCCGGGTCGTCGTAGGAGTGGTTGTCGCTGGTGACGTAGGTGTACGGGCCGCAGAACACGTCGTTCCCGAACGTCACCGGCCGCGAGGCCACCACATGGCTGCCGCGGCCGAGCACCACGCCGTCGCCGAGCCGCAGTACGGGGTCGGGGCCGAGGTCGACGCCGGGCATCATTCCGGCGGTGAGGGTGACCTGTTCGCCGATGACGCAGTGGTCGCCGAGTTCGATCCAGGGCTCGCCGAAGACCGTGCCGAGGGGGAACGCGAGCCGGGTGCCCTGGCCGATGGCGCCGAAGCGGTACGGGCCGGGGCGCTCCGCGGTGACGGCTCCGGCCTGCTGCACCCATCGCCAGCCGCGGTGCACGGCGCGCGACACGGTCCGCCGCCGCCAGGCTCCGAGCGAGGCCGCCGCGTTGAATGAGAACGTGTTCCGGTCCTTCGGCACCCGCTCACGGTAATGGGCCGCGTCGCGGGCGATCAGGCCCGTGAACTGTGATCTTCACCCCACCCGGTCCGGTCCGCGCTCACCCGTGGAGCGCCAGATAGGGGGCCACCGCCAGCAGCGCGGCGACCAGGGCGTACTTCAGAGTCCGGGTGGGCAGCGCCCGCGCGATCTTCCAGCCGATGAGGACGCCCGCGATCTCGGGGATGCCGACCAGGGCGGCCAGCCGCCAGTCGACGGCGCCGTGGGCCACGTACCCCAGCGTGCCGACGCTCGCGATCACCACCGACTGGACCTGGGCCGCCGCCAGTGATTCCAGCATCGGGACGCCCACGGCGACCAGCAGCGGAACGGTCAGCATCGGTCCGCCGATGCCCACGATCCCGCTCGCCGCGGCCACCGCGAACCCCAGCACGGCGATCCACGGCGCCGCCGGGTGGTGTGCGTCCCCACCGGGGCCGCCGCGGCGTTCGCGGTACCAGACGAGCACGGCGACCAGCGCCGCGAACACCCCGAGCACCAGCCCGAACGCCCCCTTGGAGACCAGGGTGTTGACCAGCACGCCGAGCGGAGTGCCGACGACGGCGGCGCCGGCCAGGATCAGCGCGGTGCGGCGGGTCGCGGGCTCGCGCAACTGCCCGGAGCGGGTATAGGCGGCGGTGGCCAGGGCGCCGGTGGCGATATGGGTGACGATGGCGGTGCCCGCCACCTCGGCCGGGGCAAGCCCGGTCAGGGCGAACAGGCCGATGGTGGGCAGCACGCCGCCCGGCCCGAGCGCGGTGATGCCGATGCCGCCGGCGAGCCCGAAGAGGGCCAGCAGGACGAGGGTCCAGGTGTTCAGATCAGCCACAGTGCGGCCTCCGGGTGAGCAGGGCATACGGACGGGACGCGCGTGCGGGACGCACGGCGTTGTCATAGGGGTGCGGGTTTTCGTCAGCCGGGGGTCGAAGCGCCCCGGTGCAAGGTGGCGTGCAGCGTGAGCCGGTCGGCGCGGATGTGCAGGGACTCCGCGTCGACAGGCCGGCCGTCGGCCAGGTGCGTGAGCCGGTCGATGGCGAA
Source organism: Streptomyces sp. NPDC050610 (assembly GCF_040654875.1). NCBI lineage: Bacteria > Bacillati > Actinomycetota > Actinomycetes > Kitasatosporales > Streptomycetaceae > Streptomyces > Streptomyces sp. NPDC050610. The sequence goes on from NZ_JBFAIV010000025.1 coordinate 44,775, forward strand.
CACGGCCGCGCCCACGGGAACGTCCAGCAGCGCGGCGACGTCCGGACCGGCCGTGACGGCGTGCACCGCCACCTCCGCGCGGCCCAGCCGGCGGCCCGTCGTCTCCTCGATCAGCGCGAACAGGTCGCGGCCGGCCAGGTCCAGGTCCAGCAGCGGCAGTCCGATGTCGGCGGCGAGGTAGGTCGCGTCCAACGACAGCGGAAGCCCGCCCATGCGCCGTACGCGCTCGATGTACACCGCCCCCGCTCCGGGTGCGAGTCCGAGCCGCTCCACGATGGCCGCGGGCGGGCGCGCCACCTGGTGGGCGGCGCGCACCTCGTTGGTGAGCGGCCCGTACCCCGTCAGGGTCTCGGCCAGCCCGGCCAGCCGGTCCAGCCCGTGCCCGTACTTGGGCATCAGGACGGTCGTGCCGACCCCCTGGCGGCGGGCGATCAACCCCTCGTCGCGCAGGATTCCCAGCGCCTCGCGGATCGCGTTGCGCGAGGCGTGGAACTGCGCGCCCAGGGCGCGCTCGTCGGGCAGGACTCCGCCGTCGAAGGCGCCGCCGGCGATCTGCTGGCGCAGTACGTCCGCCACCTGCCGGGCCCGCCGCGCCCGCGGCTGCGACGAGCCCGGCCGGGGTGAGCCGTCCGCGTCGGCTCCGTACGGTGTCCGCCCGCCCATGCGTCCTCCCTCGCGCCTGCCGCCGGTGGTGCGTGCCAGGCCGGTGACGTTAGCCGAGCGCCATTACGCCAGTGTTACGCCACCTGCGGTGACCTGCGCAAACGCGCTACCAGCGGGTTTGCGCAGGGCGACGGCGGTTACGCCGGGGGAAGCGGCCGGGAGGCGGTCGGATGCCGTACGAGCGGGGCGGGGCGGACGCCGTACGAAGCAGGGGCGGACTGACGCCGTACGAGCGAGGCGGGACGCGTGGCCGTACGAGCGGGGGCCGGGCGCATGGCCGTACGGTCCCCGTCCCCGCGCGCCGGGCGGTTCACTCGTGGAGCGCCGCGCGGTGCGCCTTGGCGAGCTCCAGGTACATCGCCGCGTTCTCCCTGATGTGCTCGCGCTCCTCCTCGGTCAGCTGCCGCTTGACCTTGGCGGGCACTCCGGCGACGAGCGAGCCGGGCGGCACCCGCATCCCCTGCGGGACCAGGGCCTGCGCCGCGATCAGCGAACCCGCCCCGATGTGCGCTCCGTTGAGGACCGTGGCCCCCATGCCGATCAGCACCTCGTCCTCGACGGTGCAGCCGTGCAGCACCGCGTTGTGGCCCACCGAGACGCGCTCGCCGACCGTGACCGGGAAGCCCGGGTCCACGTGCACGGTGCAGTTGTCCTGGATGTTGCTGTCCGCTCCGAGGACGATCGGCCCGCAGTCGGCGCGCAGTACGGTGTGGTACCAGATTCCGGCGCCCGCGGCCATCGTGACATCGCCGACCACGACGGACGTCGGCGCCGTGAACGCCTGCGGATCGATCCTCGGCTCCGCGCCGCCCACCCCTGCGATCAGTGCCCGCTCCGCCATCGCCTTCTCCTCGCTCACACGTTGTCGTCGAGTGCTCTCTCGTACGCACCGTAGGCGACGCCCCGCGGTCCGGTGCGGACCGCGGGGCGTCGCCTACGAGTGAAGAGGGTCGGGTCAGTCGACGACCGTGGCGGTCTTCTCCGGCGCGGTCTTGGCCCCGGCCGCCGCCTCGGCTTCCGCAGCTTCCTCAGCATCCTCGGCCTTCTTCTGGCGCTTCTTCATCACCAGCATGGAGCCGAGGCCGAAGAGGAGCGCGAGGACCAGGCCCACCCAGGCGAAGCTGCTCAGCCACTTCTCGGCGACCTTGCCCAAGGAGTAGATGACCGCGACCGTGCCGCCCGCCCAGACGATGCCGCCGAGCACGTTGGCGATCAGGAACTTCCAGTACGGCATCTTGAGCACGCCCGCGAGCGGACCGGCGAAGATCCGCAGCAGCGCGATGAAGCGGCCGATGAATACGGCCCACATGCCCCACTTCTGGAACTGCCGCTCGGCGGTGGCCACATGCTTGGGCCCGAAGTGCTTGGGGAATTTGCGGCCGAGCCACTCCAGCAGCGGTTTGCCGCCCTTGCGGCCGATCAGATACCCGATGGAGTCGCCGATGATGGCGCCCGCGACCGCGCACGCGCCGAGCACGTACGGGTTGATGTGGTCCTGGGTGGCGGCCATCAGCGTGGCGCTGACGAGCACGATCTCGCCGGGCAGCGGGATGCCCAGGCTCTCCAGTCCGATGACCCCGCCGACCAGCAGGTACACCGCGACCGCGGGTACCGTCTCTAGCAGCCCGTCGATATGCAACGCCCGTTCCTCCCAGAATTTCCCACGTCATGCCCGGCGCGCCCCCGTGGGCGTACGCCGGGAAGCCTACTGGAGTAGGGGACTCGCTCCGCCGGCCTCGGGTTGAGCGCGGGACGGGAGGGATCGCACGTGGGACCGGTGAGATCACGTATGGGGGCGAAGGGTCCACACGATGGTCATCTCGCCGGTGACGGCTCCGTCCTCCCGTGTGATCGCGACGTTCACCGGGAATTCGGGGCGCTGTCCGGCGTCGAGTTCCGCGATCACGTCGGCGACGGGGCGGCCTATTTCGGCCGTGGCGGTGACCGGTCCCATCGCGAGCTTGCGGTAGCCGATCTCGGCCCGTACGGCGAGCGGCACGGCCCGTGAGAGCTGGTCGCCGAAGGCCGCGAGGACGATCGCGCCGCTCGCGGACTCGCCGAGGGTGAACATGGCGCCCGCGTGCGGGCCCGCGACGTGGTTGTGGAATTCCGCCTGGTCGGGCAGGCGGACCACGGCGCGCTCGGGGGTGGTCTCGGCGAATTCGAGGTTGAGGGTACGGGCCATGGGCACGGTGGCCGTGAGCATCTCGCCGATCGAGGGCGGGTTTTCAGACATGCCGTGAAGTTACCAGCCGGTAGTACATCACGGAAGGGTACGGCCGTAGCAGCGCCCCCGCCCGCCATCTATCGTTATCGGCCATGTGGCCAGGACAGCAGCCGCCCGGGGGCGAGCAGAACCCGCAGGACCCGAACCAGAACCCGTACCAGCAGCCGGGGTACCAGCAGCCCAACCCGTATCAGCAGCCGGGTTACCAGCAGCCGAATCCGTACCAGCGGCCCGGCGGCCCGCAGCCGGGCTACCAGCAGTGGGCCCCGCCCATGCCGCCCGGCCCTCCGCAGCCGCCGGACGGCAAGCGCAAGCGCACCGCCATCGCGATCGCCACGGCCGTCGCCGTGGTCGCCGCCGCCGTGGTCACCGGGGTGTTCGTGTTCCGGGACGACGGCGAGAAGAAGGACGAGGCGAAGGGCGGGCAGAATTCCTCCCCGACCGCCGGCCCGTCCGCCTCCGCCTCTCCTTCTGCCTCGGGATCGGCCTCGCAGGACGACAGCGAGGAGGACCCGGCCGACAATCCGCGCAGCGGCAGCACCGACGTCAAGCCGGTGATCGCGGGCTGGAAGCCGGTCGCCAACCCGCTGCGCCACGACGCGTTCGACGTCCCGCCGGACTGGCACGTGGCCTCCCCCGGCCTGACCACCGGGTTCCAGGACGACAAGGGCCAGGGTGGCGTGGGGATGACCGCGCCCGCCTTCTACAAGCCGGACGCCTGCGCCAAGAACACCCGCCAGGGCGGAGCCGGCACGAAGGGCGCGCAGAGCGCCAAGAGCCCGGCCCAGGCGGCGGAGGTCGAGGCGCTCAACTGGGTCTACTACGCCTACGACACCAAGAAGACGGGCAAGCTGTCCGGCACCAAGTCGCAGCCGTTCAAAAGCGATCACGGGCTGACCGGATTCTGGTCGTCGGCGAAGGCGACCGGCGTGAAGAAGACCGACAAGTGCTCCACGGACGGCAAGGCGTTCACCGTGTCCTACAAGGACACCGCGGGCGACCTCGCGACCTGGGTGCTCTACACCGACGTCGGCGTGCAGGACGAGCTGTCGGACGCCACCATCAAGAAGATCATGAGCACGCTGCGTCCGCTGCCGGTGTCCTGACCGCGGACCCGGCAGCGGCCCTGGCCGTACGGGCCGACTCCTGCCCGTACGAGGCCGACTCCTGCCCGTACGAGCCCGACTCCTGACCGTTCGAGCCAGCGCGCTCCGACCGTACGGGCCGCCGGCGTGACCGTACGGGATCATGTCCTGACCGTACGGGGTCGCATCCGGACCGTATCCGAGTTGGCATCCGGGCTCGCGCCCAGGGATAGTCCGACCGGTGACCGATCCCTCCGCCGCCGACCGCAGTGCCCGCCGCCCCGCCTGGGCCGGCCGCAACTACTCCCTGCTGACCGCCGCCGCCGTGGTCTCGGGCCTCGGAAACTCCGGCGCCCTGATCGCGGCGGCGTTCGCGGTGCTGCAGACGGGCGGCGACGGTACGGACGTGGGGCTGGTCGCCGCGGCCCGTACGGTCCCGCTCGTCCTCTTCCTGCTCATCGGCGGGGCGATAGCCGACCGGCTGCCGCGGCACCGGGTGATGGTCGCGGCCAACACCCTGAACTGCCTCTCCCAGGCGGCCTTCGCCGTGCTCGTGCTCGCGGGCGAGCCGCGGCTGTGGCAGATGGCGCTGCTCGCCGCGCTCGGCGGCACGGGCCAGGCGTTCTTCGCCCCGGCGGCCGAGGGCATGCTGATGTCGACGGTCACCGTCGGGCAGGCGGCCAGGGCGTTCGCGTTCTTCCGGATGGGCACCAACGGCGCCCAGATCGGCGGCGCCGCGCTCGGCGGAGCACTCGTCGCCGCCTTCGGGGCGGGCTGGGTACTCGCCGTGGACGCCGCCGCCTTCGCGGTCGCGGGCAGCCTGCGCGCCTTCCTCGACGTCAGCCACATACCGGCCCGCGCGCCGGGCGGCGGCCTGCTGTCCGATCTGCGCGAAGGGTGGCGGGAGATCACCGGACGGCCGTGGCTGTGGACCATCGTCATGCAGTTCGCGGTGGTCAACGCCGTGGTGGGGGCGGCCGAGTCGGTGTACGGACCGCTGGTCGCCCGGGACGAGCTGGGCGGGGCCCGGCCCTGGGGGCTGGCACTGGCCGCGTTCGGCGCCGGCACGATCGGCGGCGGTCTCCTGATGACCCGGTGGCGGCCGCGCCGACTGCTGCTGGCGGGCGTGCTGTGCGTCTTCCCGCTCGCCCTGCCGTCGGCGGCCCTCGCCATCCCGGTGTCCGTACCGGCGCTCATCTCCGTCATGTTCGTCGTCGGCGTCACGCTGGAGGTGTTCGGCGTCTCCTGGATGACGGCGCTGCACCAGGAGATCCCGGAGGACAAGCTCTCGCGCGTCTCGGCGTACGACTGGTTCGGCTCGGTGGCGATGCTGCCCGTGGCCACCGCCCTGGCCGGCCCCGTCGAGGAACTCGTCGGCCGGTCGGCGGCGCTGTGGGGGTGCTCGGCGCTCATCGCGCTGCTGACGGCGGGAGTGCTCACGGTGCCGGGGGTGCGCGGACTCGTACGGAGGCCCGTGGGCCCGCCGAGGGCTGCGGAGGGAGCGGAGGCGGACCGGGCGCCGGGGAAGGGGACCGGGGAGCGCGAGGGCGAGTGCCTGCGCTGAGGCGCTGAGGCGCTGAGTACGCGGCACGGGCCGGCCGGCTCACCCGTTCCCTCCCGTTCCCTCCCGATCTCTTGGCCTCATGGCCTAACGGCCTCACGGCCTCACGGCCTCACGGCCTCAGCCGATGCTGAACGCCCCGTCCGGCGGTCGCGGCGACGGCACCGCGCCGTCGTCGTGCACGGCCGCCGCCCCGGCGACGAACCGCGCCAGCGCGTCCCCGTACTCGACGCGCGCCGGGAAGGCATCCGCCGCGGCCCGACGGGCCAGCCCCGCCACCGGAATGTCGGTGTGCGAGGCGACGACGACGGCGTTGCCGAACCGCCGGCCGCGCAGCACCGAGGGCTCCGCGATCAGGCACAGCTCCTCGAAGGCCGTCGCGAGAGTGGCCAGTTGGGAGCGGAGGAAGGCGAACGGGGCGCTGTCGGCGAGGTTGGCCAGATAGCGGCCGCCCGGGCGCAGCACGCGGGCCGCCGAACGCGCGTACTCGACGGACGTGAGGTGCGCCGGGACCCGCGAGCCGCCGTAGACGTCGGCGATGATCGCGTCCGCCGAGGCGTCCGGGGCCTCTTCCAGCGCCGTACGGGCGTCCGCCGCCCGCACCTCGATGCCCGAACCGGGCGGCAGCGGCAGGTGCTCGGTGACCAGGTCGAGCAGTCCGCGGTCCGCCTCGATCACCCGCTGCCGGGAGCCGGGGCGGGTGGCGGCGACGTAGCGGGGCAGGGTGAGCGCGCCGCCGCCGAGGTGCAGCACGTCGAGGGGGCGACCCGGCTCGTCGGCGGCGTCCAGGACATGGCCGAGCCTGCGCGCGTACTCGAACTCAAGGTGGGCGGGGTCGTCCAGGTCGACGTACGACTGGGGTGCGCCGTCCACCGCGAGCAGCCAGGCGCGCGGCCGGTCCACGTCCGGCATCAGCTTGGCGGTGCCGTGGTCCACGGCGCGGGTCACGGGTATCGGCTCGTCCACTCCCCCATTGTGCCGGGCGTCGGTCCGCCGGGGCGCGGGCGTGCGAGAGACAGGCCCTGCCGATCACCCCGCCCACACGCCCGCGACCTCCTCGGCGTGCGCCGCCGCCTGGGCGCGGCCCGCGCGGGCGGCGGCGGCGCGGCGGGCCGGGTCGAGGGGGTTGCGGCCGAAGGCCGCGCGGGAGGCGCGGTCCGGCATGAGGACGGCGACGCGGGCGCCGGCTGCGGTGAGGGCCGCGGCCTGGGCGCGGACCGTGGGGATGGGGCCGCCGCCCGCCGAGAGCGGGGCGAGGACGACGATCCGGCCGCAGCCGTCGGCGAGGTCGGCGTTGGCGGCGGACCGTACGCCGCCGTCTATGTAGCGCTTCCCGCCGATCGTCACCGGCGGCCAGACGCCCGGCACCGCGCAACTGGCCGCGACGGCGTCGACGATCCCGGCGCCGCAGGCCGCGTCGAAGGCGGTGAACTCCCCCGTGACGGCCTCGACGGCCGTGACGACGAGGCACTTGGCGGGCCACTCGTGGGACAGGAGCCGCCGCTCGACGATGGCGCGGCGGTCGGTCTCCGGGACGGTGCGGGCGGCGAGGGCCATCCGGCCCATGCGCGCGCCGAACGTCCGCGAGTCGCGGGAGCGCAGGGCGCCCCAGACGTAGCGGGAGGAGAGGGCGGTGCCGATGCGGACGGCGACCTCGTCCTTGGGGTCGGTGAGCTGACGCTCGTACAGCGCGTCGAGGTCGAGGAGGCCGCAGGAGAGCTGGGCGCCGACTATGGAGCCGGCCGAGGTGCCGATGACCGTGTGGGCGGTGGCCAGGTCCACGCCCGCGGCGGCGAGGCCCGCGAGCATGCCGCTCTCCCAGCCGATGCCAGTGATGCCGCCTCCGCCGAGTACCAGTGCCGTGTCCGCCATCGCGACCGCCTCTCAGCTCCGCCCGCGGCCCGCCCCTGTTCCCCGGGTGCCGCACGGCTGTAGGCGCGCAGTGTCGCATCCGGCGCGCGACAGGAACACCGCGCTGCGCGTAGGGGGCCGTGCGCGCCCGCGCACGGCCCCCGGCAGCGGGGCTCGCCACTTCACGTGTCCCCGAGCCACAGGGGTACGGTTGCGCACCCCTGTGTCGCGAGGCCCCGCGCCGCTGGTCAGACTACGGGGCGACGGCCGTCACCGTGCCCGCGCCGACGGTGCGGCCGCCCTCGCGGACGGCGAAGCCGAGGCCGATTTCGAGCGGTACGTCCCGGCCGAGCGTGACCGTCATGGTGACGGTCTCACCGGGCCGGGCGACGCCTTGGAGGCCCAGGTCGACCTCGCCGACGACATCGGCGGTGCGCAGGTGGAACTGCGGCCGGTAGCCCGTCGCGAGGGGCGTGCGCCGGCCGCCCTCGGCCGCCGTCAGCACGTACACGCGCGCGGTGAAGTGCCGCAGCGGGGCGATGCTGCCCGGCGCGGCGACCACGTCGCCGCGGCGGACGTCGGCCTGCTGCACGCCGCGCAGCAGCAGCGCGACGCTGTCCCCCGCCTCGGCGGACTCCATCGGCTTGCCGAAGGTCTCCACGCCGGTGACGTGCGTGAGCCGCGTCCCGCCCGCGGGGCCGAGCAGCTCGATCCGGTCGCCGACGCGCACCTTGCCGCGCTCGACGGCCCCGGTCACGACCGTGCCGCGGCCGGTGATCGTCAGGGCGTTCTCCACGGGCAGCAGGAACGGCGCGTCCGTGTACCGCATGGGGGTGGGCACATAGGTGTCGACGGCGTCGAGCAGCGCCTCGATGGAACCCGTCCAGCGCGGGTCGCCTTCGAGGGCGCGCAGCCCCGAGACCCGTACGACCGGGACGTGGTCGCCGTCGTAGCCGTGCGCGGTCAGCAGTTCGCGCACCTCCAGTTCCACGAGGTCGATCAGCTCACCGTCCCCCGCGTCGGCCTTGTTGAGCGCGACGACGACGTGCCCCACCCCGATCCGGCGGGCGAGCAGCACATGCTCGGCGGTCTGCGGCATGACCCCGTCCAGCGCGGAGACGACGAGAATCGCCCCGTCGAGCTGCGCCGCCCCGGTGATCATGTTCTTGACGAAGTCCGCGTGGCCGGGCATGTCGACATGGGCGTAGTGCCGGGTGTCGGTCTCGTACTCGACGTGCGCGATGTTGATGGTGATGCCGCGGGCGGCCTCTTCCGGGGCCCGGTCGATGCGGTCGAAGGGCACGAAGGCGCCCGTGCCGCGCGTACTGAGCACTTTCGTGATGGCGGCGGTGAGCGTGGTCTTGCCGTGGTCGACGTGGCCCATGGTGCCGATGTTGAGGTGCGGCTTGGTGCGTACGTATGCCTGCTTGGACATGGCTGATTCCCTCGGTTCCGGTGAGAGCTGCGCGAAGACACGAGGACCCCGATGACCGACCGACCCTCCCCCTACGGGGTCCGCCGGACTATCCGGGAAGGGTCAGCGTCGGGTGCCGTGAGCCGTGGGGATCGCTGTGGGCGCATCAACCGAGTCGACGGCAGCCTTCAGCGCGTCCGCGACAGCGGACGTGAGCGCGGAGAAGGCGAACCGGACCATGAGCCAATGGTCGCCCACGGCCCCTGGCGCGTCGAATGGTTTTCCGCGCGCGGGTGTTGGGGCGGGAGGGGCGCGGTCACGTCCTCCGGTAGCAGATGGTGTAGGAGCGATTCGGGAATTCGCTCGACTTCCAAGTGGCCCAGCCGGAGGAACCGCAGGACGACGCGTCGCGATACGCGGAGGTGCGGCCGGTGACCACCACGTTGGCGCTGCCGCACGAAGCGGCCTGGAAGTGCGGATGCTGCGTGGAGCCGGACATGTACAGGCAGGACCCGGTTTTGGCCCGCCCCGCCGCGTCCGGGTAGTTCATCGAGAGGCAGAACGCGACATCGAGTTGGCTCCATCGCGTCGAGACCTTGAGCCCCTCGTCGACATTCGCGTACCCGTGGCAGCGCGACGTGTCGTCCGTACCGGCCAGACGTGCTTTCACGGCGAAATTACCGATCTGGCAGGACGTCTTCGCCCACGTGCTGCCGGCCGAGTTGGGGCCGTAGAGGCACTCTCCGGCTCGTGCGTGATAGGCGCTTCCGTACTGGTAGCTGAGGCAGAGCGCACGGTGGTATCCGGGGTTGCTCACGCTGTAGTCGAAGTCCGGTGTACCGCGGCATTCGCCGGTGTCCGAGGTGTCCTCAAGTACCCGTATGACTTTGAACGTCCGACTTCCGCAGCCGGTCGCCCGCAGAACCGGCTTCTGATACGTCCCGTCGTTGGCGAAACAGTCGCCGACCCGCGCTGCCTGGATCGCGCTCGTCGCGGTGGCGGTCGGGCTCGGCGTGTCGGTCGCGTCGGCCGGTCCGGTCGTGGAATCCGCCGGTGTGCTCTCCGGGGATGTGGGCGTATCGGTGTCCGAGTCCGAATCGGGGGTCGACGGCTCATAGCTGTGGGAGCTGTTCCCGGAGTTCTTGCCGCTGTCGGAGTCGCTTTGGGACAGGTGGATCGGCAGCCATATCAGAACCGCAACGCAGAGCAGGGAGACCGCCGTGATCAGGCCGCGCATGGCCGGATTGACGGGCGTCCGGGGCGCGGGCGCCGGGGCCTTGGCCTCGGTCTTCGCCTTGCTCCTCGCCTCGGTTTTCGCCTCGGTTTTCGCCTCGGTTTTCGCCTCGCTCCGAGCCTTGGCCCCGGCTCCGGCCTTCGCCTCGGTTTTCGCGTCGGTTTTCGTCTCGGTCTTCGTCTCGGTCTTCGTCTCGGTCTTCGCGTCCGGCGGCGTTGGGGCCGAGGACGTGGCCGAGAACTTCCTCTCGCCGCCGGCCGCCGGCTCCCTCTCCTTTTCCCTCTCGGGCGAAGTGAGAACGCGCAGGGCTCCGGCCCGTGCCTGGATCATCGGCGCGGCGTTGGCGATGGGCGGAGTAGCCCCAGGCGTGACGGGTCCGGTCACGGCCGAGCAGAGTTCGACGACCTGCGCAGGGGTCGGCCGCGCGTCGGGCGTCTTGGCCAGGCACGCCTGGACCAGGCCGCGAACGTCGCCGTCCAGAACACTCAGATCGGGTTCCTCGTGCGCGATGAGATTGATGGTGCCGAGCGGGTCCTCGGCCGCGAAGGCGTCCTTGCCGGTGGCGAGGTAGTAGATCGTGGCGCCCAGCGTGAAGACGTCCGACGCTGAAGTGACCTGCTGCTTTCCCGTCGCCTGCTCGGGGGATTTGTAGGCGGGCGTGCCCAGTTGCATGTTCGTGCGGGTCATCAGCGTGGCCGCCACGGACTTGGCGATTCCGAAATCGATGACCTGCGGCCCCGTTTCGCCGAGCATGACGTTGGCGGGTTTCAGATCGCGGTGCACGGCGTCGGCCGCGTGGATGTCCTGAAGCGCCCGGGCGATCCCGAGGGTGATCAAAAGGACGTCCCGGCTCGGCAGCGGGCCTGTTTCCGCGACGAGTTCGAGCAGCGACGGTCCGCAGACGTATTCGCTCGCCAGCCAGGGTTCGGGCGCGTCCGGATCCGCGTCGAGCAGGTGCGCGACGTGACGGCCGCGTACGCGCCGGGCGACATCGATCTCCCGGGCGAAACGCTGGGCGAACATCGGGTCCTGGCCCAGTTCCGGTTTCAGGAGCTTGACGGCGATCGGCCGGCCTTCGGGCGTGATGGCCAGAAAGACCCTGCCGATGCCGCCGGCGCCGAGGCGCGCCCGGAGTTCGTAAGGACCGGCTTCGCGGGGGTCGCCGTCCTTCAGCGGCTCGAAGCGGAATTCGGGAACGTGCGGAGCGACGGCCCTGCCGCGTACGAAGAGGAATTGGTCGGGCCGGCCGCTGTAATGCAGGTCCGGTAACGGCTGGATGCCCGCGTTCGGAATGCCCGTATCGCGCAGCCGGCGTCTGACCTCGTCGTGGAGATTGGCGACGGTCGCTCCGAGCGACTGCTCACCGCGCGCTTGGCGGACGGCCTCGGCCAGGTATTTCGTGAAGTAGGTCAGCCCGCCGCTCGACTCCTCGAAGAACGTCTCCTGCGAGTGTCCGCAAGCCGTCCAGATATAGGTGCCCGCACCGCGCAACGGGGTGCTGCTGTCCGCGAAGGCCGTGACGTTGGCCGCGGATTCGGCGTACTTCGTGGCGATTCCCGAGCAACAGCAGTCCAGAATCAGCATCTTGATGCGCGCCGCGCTGTTGCGTTCCATCTGCTGGCGCAGATCGCGGAGCCGGAGCGAGGTCAGGAACCGCTGCGAGGGTTCATCGCTCGTATCCGTCAGAGCGAGCCCCAAGTCGTACCGGCCGTTCTCGGGGAGCGGCAGACCATGGCCGACGTAGTAGAACAGCAGCACGTCATCGACGTCGCGGATCAGCGTGGTGATGGTGCGCAGCAGTTTGCCGCTGTCCCGTTCGTTCGGGAGCTCGCTGACGCGCTCCCGCGGCCATTCGCACGGCCCGGTCAGCACCTCGCGCATTTCCGCGAGACTCTTGAGGGCCGCCGGCATGGGCCTGCGCCCCTCAAAACCGGCTGTGTACTCCGAGTTCCCCAGCAGAATCGCCCGCGACCGACCGAAGTCGATGTCGTCACGCGGGTTCATCCGAGCCCTCCGGCGGCTCCGGCGCCGCCTGCAGGGCCTGGGCCGCGGCGAGCACCTGCGGCAGCACGGTTCCCGCGTTGCGGCTGGTCACCTTGATGCGCCGGTCGCCGGCCTCGACCTCGATCGCCGTCACCTGCGCCTCGATCCACAGCTGAAGCGCCCGCACCGCGGCCACGACCGGCCCGCCGGTCGCGCAGACCACCGACAGGAAATCCCAAACCGTTCCTTGGCTGTTGCGCTCCGGTGCCCGCGCCACGGGCCGCACCGTGACTCCCGGGTGCCCGCCCATCCACTCGCGCAAGTCTTCCAGTTGCCCGCCGTCATTCACATGTACGCGCAGTTCCACGGTCATCGTGCAGCAACACCACAGCTTCCCCCGGCAATCCCTGCTGGTCGCCGTCCTCGTTGTCGGTGGTGAACCCCGGACAGTAGGTGCAGTCGGAGATTAGCAGCGATCCACACGCCTCAGGCGTGACTCAGCACCACCCCGATCGCACCGCGCCCGGCACCGGCTGGACCGAGGACCGGGTGGACCGACTGAGCCGACAGGACCGGCCGAACCGACAGGGCGGCGACTGTCAGATGATCCCAAAGGGGACTGTTTCCTTTACCGCGTCGGACAGATCGGCGAACAGGCCGAAATCTCCGTCAAGGACGGTTTTCTTGGGCAACGTCACTTCCACCCACGCCTGCCGCTTGGAAGTCGTACAGCGAATACTTCCGTCCGGCTGCCGCTCGGGCAGCCATTCGACACCGCCGATTTCCACCGTGTCCGCATTCGGGTTGTAGCGCTTGTAGCCGGGCGTGACGACCAGCGGCCGATTCACTCCGCAGCGCAGCACTATCGGGGGATCGCCCCAGGCGGCGGTGAAATCCGAAACCGGAGCCGTGGTCCGCCTCTTCATTCCGTTCACCGTAGCGGGCAATTTCTTGTGCAGCGCGCGGCAAGGACCGGCCTGCTCCCCCGAGGGCGTAGGAGCCGGGACGGCGCTGCCATCGGCCGCTGAGCAGCCGCTGAGTGCGGCGGTCAGCACCACGGCGGCGAGAAGCGCCGGCAACCGGCGGGCCGACATATTCGCCCAGTTGAGAATTTCCACCGCACCCGTATCCGTAGCTGCATCCGTACCCGCCCCCGTGTCCCCATCCCCATCCGCATGTCAGCACAGCGCGGCAGGGCGCCGGGGATTCGCCCCTCGACGCGCAGGGCCTGCCGAATAGTAGTTCCGGGCAGCAGAACCGCGGCCGTCAGCCGGCTGTCCGCCCTTCGGCCGTACGTCCCCCGCCCCATGCGGGGCGTACCGCCGCTACACCCCGCACCGCGACTCGCTGTCCGGCCGAGGAGCGGGTTACCTGGATGGCGTGGCACTTCCCCTGTCCGGGACGCGACGGCGTCGCCGGGGCGGTGCCCGAGGCCCCGGCCGTGGTAGCGGCCGGCACAGCACGCAATGGAGCAAGCCCTGTGCGCGGTGTCGTGATGCACGCGCCCGGCGACGTCCGGGTGGAGCAGCGGGAAGACCCGAAGATCGTTCACCCGACCGACGCGGTCATCCGGGTGTCGGCGGCCTGTGTCTGCGGATCCGGCCTCTGGCCCTACCACGGGATCGTGGTGAGCGCGAGGCGGCGCCCCGGCGACATCTCGGTGTGCCGCCCGGTGTGCCGCTCGCTCCCCGCGCACAGGACAGGCGCCCCGCCACCCCGTCGGTTAGGCTCCAGCGATGCTCGAACTCGCCGCGCACTCCCCCGGCCTCGCCGCGCGCTGCGCTCGCGTCCTCCTCTCCCCGTGGTCCCGGCTGGGCCTGCTCCTCGTACTGCTCGGCGGCGCCGCCACGGCCGTACTGGTCGCCCAGCCGCAGCGGCTGCTCGCCGAGGGCTGGCCGCCGCAGCTGTCGGGCGGCGCGGCCGTGGTGCTGTTCGGTGTGGCGTACGGGCTGTGCACCGCGGCGTTCGTACCGCGCCCGTTCCTCAATCTGGCGGCAGGCGCGCTGTTCGGCGCGCAGGCCGGGACCGTATCGGCGCTGGCGGGCACGGTCCTGGGCTCGGGCATCGCCTTCGGCCTCGGCCGGGTGCTGGGGCAGAGCGCGCTGCGGCCGCTGGTGCGCGGGCGGTGGCTAACCGGGGCGGACCGACTGCTGAGCCGGCACGGGTTCCGGTCGATGCTGGCGCTTCGACTGTTCCCCGGCGTTCCTTTCGCCGCCGCGAACTACTGCGCGGCCGTCTCCCGGATGGGCTGGTTCCCCTTCCTGCTGGCGACGGCGCTGGGCAGCATCCCGAACACGACCGCGTACGTGATCGCGGGCAGCACCGCGGCGGATCCGGGCTCGCCCGTCTTCCTCGCCTCGATGGGCTTCATCGCGCTCAGCGCACTCGGCGCGCTGGTCGTCGCCTGGCGGAAGCGGGCCCGGCTACGGGCATCGGCCGGCGAACATCCGAAGGAGCGCCCTTAGCCCGGCGAACGCCCGCACGCCGGAACGCCTGAAGGAACGCCCCTGGCCCTCCGAACGTCAAAGGCTCGACCCCAGCCCGCCGAACACCCGAAAGTGCGACCCTGGCTCGTGCGCCCGGTGCGCGAGGAATCCCGCTCGGCACCGCGATTGGGCACGTGAGAAGCCTGGCGGCGGCCTGCGCGCCCGGTGCGGAGGGTGAAGCCGGCCCGTCCCTCGGGAATTCGGTCGGCTGACCCCTCGGGTACCTCCCCTACACTGACTGCCATTTGATGCAGCCCTCCCACACCCCAGCTCCGGCTCAACTCGCCGAACTGCTCCTGTCCGTGGCGGATTGGGCCAAGAGCCAAGCCCACGCACGCCTCGCCCGGCACGGTCTGACGCCCGCGCGCGGCAGGATCCTGACGATCTTGGCCGACAGCGGCCCCACCCGCGTGACGGCGCTCGCCCAGACGCTCGGGATCACCGCCCGCAGCGTGACGGAATCGCTCGACACCCTGGAACTGGACGGTCTGATCAGCCGCGTGACGGACCGCACGGACGGCCGGGCGGTGCTCGTGGACCTGACGCCCCGCGGCAGCGCGCTCATCACCGGCGGTTCCCACTCCAAGGACCAGGCGCTCCACGCGATCTTCGAAGTCCTCGACGAGGCCGAGCGCAGGGAGTTCCACCGCATACTCTCGAAGATCGACGGCTCGTCGCGCGCGAGCACGGCACCCGGCTGACCCCGCGCCCGTAGGAGCACGGGAGCCGCGTCCGTACAAGCACGGGAGCCACGCCCGTATGAGCGCGGGTCCGTGTCCGTACGGGCCGGAATGCCGTAGCCGCCGCTGTGCGTCCGGCACCCCGCCGGCGCCTCGGCCCGCGCGTGCCGGAGGCTCCCGCAGCCCGGCCGCGGGTTCGGACTAAGGTTCGGCTTCGATGTCGTCGACACCGACTGGGAGGCAGGACATGCACGACGTACGCCCGGCCCGTACAGCCGACTACCCCGCGCTCGTGAGGTGCGTACAGCGGTGGTGGGGCGACTCCCGCACGCCTGAACAGGCGCGGGAGCTCTCGCTGCTGCTGCCCCGGCTGTTCCTCCAGCACTTCGCGGACACCAGTCTGGTGCTGGAGGACGAGACGGGGGTCCGCGCGTTCCTGGTGGGCTTCCACTCCACCGACCGCGCGCACGAGGCGTACATCCACTTCGTCGGCGTGGACCCGCGGCTGCGCAAGCAGGGCGTGGCCCGGCGGCTCTACACCGCCTTCTTCGAGCGCGCGGCGGCGGCCGGCCGTACCGAGGTGCGCGCCGTCACCTCGCCGGGGAACGCCGGATCCATCGCCTTCCACCGGGCCATGGGGTTCGTGCTGGAGACGGGGGACCGCGAGGCGGACGGCCTGCCGGTGCACAGCGACTACGACGGGCCGGGCCAGGACCGGGTCGCGTTCCGCAGGAAGCTCGGCGCTCCGGAGGTCCGCACGCTGGAGCCCTTCACGACGCGCGCCGCGGTGCCGCGGGACTTCGACACCGTCGTCTCGGTGGTCGACGCGTGGTGGGGCCGCCCCGCCTCGCGCGATCTGACCCGGGTGTTCGTGAACCACTTCTACGACACCAGCCTGATCGCCGAGCGCGACGGCGAACTGGCGGGCTTCGTCGTCGGCTTCCTCTCCCCGTCCGACCCGCGGGAGGCGTACATCCACTTCAGCGGGGTCGCCCCGGCCTGGCGCCGCAGCGGTCTGGGCCGCTTCCTGTACGAGCGGTTCTTCGACAGGGCGAGGGCGGACGGCCGTACGGTCGTCAAGGCGATCACCTCGCCGCAGAACGACCGCTCCATCGCCTTCCACAGCGCCCTCGGCTTCGTCCCCTCCGCCCCGATCGCGGACTACGACGGGCCTTCGCTGGACCGGGTCGCCTTCCGGCTCGACCTCTGAGCCGGTCCGGCTCGACCTCTGAGCCGGCCTCGGGCGGCGGGCGGGCCACGGCTCCCGTACCTGTTCCCCGCGCCTCCCCTCAACCCCCGTATGAGGAGAGCGCGCGGAACGGGTACGGAACCCGAAGGAAGGGCCGCCCTATTAATGCGCGATAGTGCGCATTAAGCTCCGTGGGAGACTATCCGGACTGACCGCGTCACGCAATGCAGGGCGATGAACGACAGATCACACTCCCCAGGTTCGGTCCGCCCCGGCGGGCGCACGGCCCGTACCCGCGAGGCCGTGCTGAGCGCCGCCTTGGACGAGCTCGCGGACAACGGCTACGCCGCGCTCTCCGTGGAGGGCGTCGCCCAGCGCTCCGGCGTCCATCCGGCGACGATCCGGCGGCGCTGGCGCACTGTCGAGGGCGTCATGTGCGACGCGCTGATCCGGACGGGGGCGACCGAGCTCGCGATCCCCGATACGGGCGGCCTCCAGCAGGACCTGCGCCTTTTCGCCCAGGCCATCGGCGGCTTCTACACGGCCCCGCGCCATCAGGCGTTCCTCCAAGGGATCGTCTCCGCCGCGTCCCGCGACCCGTCCGCCGGGGACACCCTGCGCGACACCATCTCCGAGCGTCTGCGGGTCGCTTCCGCGATCATCCACCGCGCGGTCGAACGCGGCGAACTCCCCCCGGACACCGACGCGGAGGAGGCCATCGCGGCGATGTCGGCGCCGTTCTACTACCGGCTGCTCGTCTCCCGCCGCCCGCTCGATCAGCGGCTGCCCCTGATCTCCGCCGACGCCGTGTACCACGCGGCCCTCGCCGGGGCGTTCTCGATCCCCGGCGCGGATACGGGCGAGCAGGGGTCGGACTGACGCCGCGGCAGCATCATCATCGGCGTGGTCGGCGGAGTCGGCGGCATATTGCCTCCTCGGGTACGAGCGGAAGCGCACCTCTCCCACATGCCCAGGCCCACTTCCGTACCCGGCGGATGAGGTCCCGTCGGCCGCGCACCCGCCGACGGGCCGCTGCGGTGGTTGCGCTTGCGAATCGCGATGGTTTTCCCATTGTCCCCGCGGCCCGTCCTCGGCACGGACTCCGCCCTCCGACGCGAACTTCGGCAATTCACCGAAACGTTCACTTCACGACGCTAGGCTGACTTCCGCCCGGTGGATCATCGCCTGCGGCCGCCGTACCGCGCCGGTCAGTAACCGGAAAGTCCGCCCGATCGCGCCGTGGCCGGTCCGGCCATGATCATCATTTGGATGGCACAAGCCTCATGTCGTGGTTCGAATCCTTCGTCCTCGGGCTCGTCCAAGGGCTGACCGAGTTCCTGCCGATCTCCTCCAGCGCCCATCTGCGGCTCACCGCCGCATTCGCGGACTGGAATGACCCGGGGGCGGCCTTTACCGCCGTCACGCAGCTCGGTACCGAGGCCGCTGTACTGATCTATTTCCGCAAGGACATCGCGCGGATCGTCTCGGCCTGGTTCCGGTCGGTCATCGGAAAGGGCGCGCGGGACGACAGCGACGCGCGGATCGGCTGGCTCGTCATCATCGGCTCGGTCCCCATCGGCGTGCTCGGCCTGCTGCTCAAGGACGCCATCGAGGGCCCGTTCCGCGATCTGCGGCTGATCGCCACCACGCTCGTGGTGATGGGCGTCGTGCTCGGCTTCGCCGACCGGCGGGCCGCGCGGGACGAGGGCGGCGGGCGGCACCGGGCCGCGACGCAGCGCAAGGAACTGACGGACCTCGACGTCAAGGACGGCCTGATCTACGGGGCGTGCCAGGCGCTGGCGCTGATTCCGGGGGTGTCCCGGTCGGGCGCGACGATCAGCGGCGGGCTGCTGCTGGGCTACACCCGCGAATCCGCCGCCCGGTACTCCTTTCTGCTGGCGGTGCCCGCGGTGCTGGCCTCCGGCCTCTTCGAACTCAAGGACGCGGGCGACGGTCACACGGCGTGGGGGCCGACGGCCTTCGCCACGGTCATCGCCTTCGCGGTCGGCTACGCGGTGATCGCGTGGTTCATGAAGTTCATCTCGTCCAAGAGCTTCATGCCCTTCGTGATCTACCGGATTCTGCTCGGCCTGCTCCTGTTCGCGCTGGTCGGATTTGACGCGCTGAGCCCGCACGCGGGCGAGAACGCGGGCTGAACGGCGCTCGACAGCAAGTCCGGCGAAGCGTTCAGCGGAGCGTCCAGCGACTCTTCCGCGGCACGACCAGGTACAGCCGACGGCACGCCCGACAACGCGCCCAAGAGCCCGACGGCGCGCCCAATGCCGCATCCCACGGCACGTTCAGTGGCGCGGAAGGAGGGCCCTGCCGACAGCGGGCGGCGAACGGGCGGGGCCCTCCTGGGTCAGCTGGACACCGGCTCGCCCTCAGGCGGCGCCTCGTCGGCGTCGGCCGCCGCGCTCGGCGCGCCGGCCCAGGACCGCAGCGCGTCCATGTCGGCGAAATTCGCTACGTCCCGGTCCAGGTTTCCCGCGGAGCTGTACTGGTGGAAGGTCCACGGGTGTTTGACCGCGGGATGTCCGGCGGCGTGTTCCGGGTCCGCGATCCACAGCCCGTCGCCGGCCTGGCTGGTGGTGTCCCGGTGCAGCCAGTAATCGCGGTTGCAGTAGAGAATGACCTTGTGCCCGGGGGCCTTGCGCTTTACATGGGCGAGCCAGGCGTCCTTTTCCTTGCACGTGACACTGGTGCTCTCCCAGTCGAAAGCCAGGATGTCCCCGGCCCTCAGCTTGATTTTCCCGAGGAAATAATCTCCCTGCGCGGTCATCGAGCCCGCGCTGCCGAAGTGGTAATAGCCGACGACGAGCCCCGCCTTGCGGGCCCGGTCGCGCTGGGCCACCCACTTCGGGTTCGTGTACGAGGTGCCCTCGGTCACCTTGACGAACGCGAAGTCGATGTCGTCCACCGGGTATTTCTCGCTCTGGTAACTGCTGACGTCAATGCCGTGAAGCATGCCGGTCTCCTCCAGGGTTGCGGACAGCGACAACTCGCTATAGCAGTATCGGTGTTGGCCCCGTGCCGGAGCGAGAGCACTGTCCCTCGTACGAGGGACAGCATCAAAGGTTTCGCGAGACGTACTCGGGATAAAGGCGGATGCGCCCCGAAGGCCCGGCCGTGCTCCTCTTCTTGTGGGCGCTCTCGAAGCGCCCGCGCGCCCCTCGCGTGCTCTTCTTGTTGTTCCCTGACAGCTCCTTCGTCAATCTCTTGTGGCCATTTGCGTTCGGCGCTTACTAAAGTTCGGCAGATGACAGATTCGGTGATGAATCCGGGTACACCTGACCGCCGGAGCGCCGGCCGGTATCTCTGGTGGCTGGTCGCCAGTCAGCGTCACCGAGTCGCCGCCGGTGCGCTGTTGGGCAGCCTCTGGATGGTCTGCCTGACGCTGCCGCCGTACGTCCTCTCCCGCGCCATCGACGACGGGCTGCGGCCGGGCCGCACCGCCGCGCTGGCCGGCTGGGCCGGGGCCCTGCTCGGCGTGGGGGTCCTGAACGCCTGGCTGGCCATCATGCGGCACCGCACCATGACCAGGATCCGGATGGACGCCGCGTTCCGTACCGTGCGGGTCGTGGCGGACCAGACGACGCGGCTGGGCGCGGCCCTGCCCCGCCGGGTGACCGCCGGCGAGATCGTCACCATCGGGATGGGCGACGTCCAGACCATCAGCCAGACCCTGACCATCACC
Source organism: Streptomyces sp. NPDC050610 (assembly GCF_040654875.1). NCBI lineage: Bacteria > Bacillati > Actinomycetota > Actinomycetes > Kitasatosporales > Streptomycetaceae > Streptomyces > Streptomyces sp. NPDC050610. Next base: position 64,845 of record NZ_JBFAIV010000025.1, read on the forward strand.
GGCCCCGGCGTCGGCGCGGTCCTCGCGTACATCGTCGTCGCCGCGTTGCTGCTGTCCGTCTCCTGGCTGCTCGCCCTCGTGGTGCTGCTCGGCGTGCCGCTCCTCGCTGTGGTGCTCGGGCCGCTGCTGGAACGGCTGCGGGACAGGGAGACCGCGTACCGGGAGCACCAGGGCGCGCTCGCCGCCCGCTTCGTGGACCTCGCCGGGGGCCTGCGGGTCCTCAACGGCCTCGGCGGCAAGGAGGTCTTCGCCGAGCGCTACCGGCAGGGCTCACGGGCGCTCCAGGCGGAGGGGTACCGGGTCGGGTCGGTGACGAGCTGGATCCAGGCCCTCGGCCTCGGGCTGCCGACGCTGTTCCTGGCCGCGGTGACCTGGCTCGCCGCCCGGATGGCCGCGCAGGGGACGATCAGTGTGGGCGAGCTCGTGGCGGTCTACGGCTATGTCGCGGTCCTGGTGGTGCCGGTGCTGTTCTTCATCGAGGGCGGCTACGACCTCAGCCGCGGACTGGTCGCCGCCCGGCGCGTCATCCGCCTCCTGGACCTGGAGCCCGACCCCGCGGGCAGCGGCGCCGCGTTGGACGGCCCCGGTTCGCCGTCCGTACTGCGCGACGCGGACTCCGGCGTCGAGGTGGCGCCCGGCGAGCTGACCGCGCTGGTCAGCGCCCGGCCGTCGGAGACCGCGGCCGTCGTCGACCGCCTCGGCCGGTTCGCCGAGTCGGCGGCGACCTGGGGCGGTGTACGCCTCGGGGACGTCGACCTGGCGCAGGTCCGCGAACGGATCATGGTGGCGGACAACGAGGCCTATCTGTTCTCGGGAACGCTGCGCGAGGTCGTCGCGGGCCGCGCGGACCCCGCGCCCCTCGACGAACCCGGCGTACGCGCCGAGGGCGCCGGGCCCCACGCGCTCGACGGGACGGCCGTCGGCCGGGCCCTGCGCGCCGCCGCCGCGCAGGACATCGTCCTCGGCCTGCCGAAGGGCCTCGACTCGCGTATCGACGCGCAGGGCCGCAACCTCTCCGGCGGCCAGCGGCAGCGCGTCCGGCTGGCCCGGGTGCTGCTGGCCGATCCCGAGGTACTGCTGGCCGTGGAGCCGACCTCGGCGGTCGACGCGCACACCGAGGCGGCCGTCGCCGACGGGCTGCGCGCGTTCCGCGCGGGCCGCACCACGGTCGTCACCGGCACGTCCCCGCTCCTGCTGAACCGGGCGGACACCGTGTACTACCTGGAGGACGGCCGGGTCGCCGCGGTCGGCGGCCATGGGGAGCTGCTGCGCGGGAACCCCGGCTACCGCTCGCTGGTGGCGCGAGGCGGAGGCTCCCCGGAGTCCGCGGACGGCATAGACAGCACGGACGCGAGTTCCGCTCCGGGCGGCGGCAGCCGCACGGACACGGACGACGGACCATCCGACGTCCGGTCGCAGGAGGCCGCCCGATGACGACCGCCCCCGCCCCGAAGACCGGCTCCGGGACGGCGACCGGGCCGGACACGGCGGACGGAACCGACGGCCGCCTGCCCATCGCCGAGCCGTCCCAGGTGCGCCGCGCCGCGCTCCGGCTGATCGGCCTGGACCGGCGGGCCTTCGCCGCCATGCTCGCCCTCAACGCGCTGGCCGCGGCCGCCGGGCTCGTCGGCCCGTGGCTGCTCGGCCGCGTCATCAACGCGGTCGGCGCGGGCGAGGGCGTGGGGGCCGTGGACCGGTACGCGCTCGTCATCCTGGTCTTCGCCCTGGTCCAGCTCGTCCTGGCCCGGTACGCCCGCCGCATCGGGCACCGCTTCGGCGAGCGGACCTCGGCGCGCGTACGCGAGCAGTTCGTCGACAGGGCCCTCGCGCTGCCCGCCTCCGTCGTGGAGCGCGCCGGTACGGGCGACCTGGCGGCGCGCGGCACGGCGGATGTCACGAGCGTCGGCACCGCCTTGCGCGATGCCGCGCCCGAGGTGTTCGTCGCCGCGGTCGAGGCGCTGTTCATCCTCGGCGCGGTCTTCTTCCTCGAACCACTCCTCGGCGTGTGCGGGGTGCTCGCGCTGATCGGCATCCGGTTCGCCACCCGCTGGTATCTGCGCCGGGCGCGCACCGCCTATCTCGACGAGGGTGCGGCCAACTCCGCGCTGGCGGAGGTTCTCGCGGCCTCCGCCACGGGCGCCCGTACGGTCGAGGCCCTCGGCTTGCGGCAGCGCCGACTGGTCGCGTGCCAGGAGGCCATCGAGCGGTGCCGCCGCACCCGGACCCGGACGCTGGCCCTGCGCACGGTGCTGCTCCCCTCCGTGGACGTCTCGTACGCGCTTCCCCCCGTCGCCGTCCTGTTGCTCGGCGGCGCGCTGCACGCTCACGGCGCGATGAATCTGGGCACGGTCGTCGCCTCGGCGCTGTACTTGCGGCAGTTGTCCACGCCGCTGGACACCGTCCTGCTGTGGGTGGAGCAGTTGCAGAGCAGCGGCGCCTCCTTCGCCAGGGTCGAGGGCCTGGCCGGGTCCCCGCGACCGCCGCAGGACGCCTCCCCCGCCCCCGCCGGCGACCGGATCGAGGTGACCGGCGCGCGCTACGCGTACGACGGCGGCGCCGACGTCCTGCGCGGAGTCGACCTGACCGTGCGGCCCGGCGAGCGGCTGGCGCTGGTCGGCCCGTCCGGCGCGGGCAAGTCGACGCTGGGCAAGCTGCTGGCGGGCGTAGAGGCGCCGGGCGCCGGGACGGTGACGGTCGGCGGTGTGCCGATCGCCGGGCTCGCCCCGGACCTGCTGCGCGAGCACGTCGTACTCGTCACGCAGGAGCATCACGTCTTCCTCGGCTCGGTACGGGACAATCTGCTGATCGCCGCGCCGCACGCCGACGACGCGGAGCTGCACGCGGCGCTCGCGGCCGTCGGCGCGGAGTGGGCGGCCGAGCTGCCGGACGGTCTGGACACGGACTTGGGCGCCGACGGGAACCGGCCGGACGGCGCGCGGTCCCAGCAACTGGCCCTGGCCCGCGTCGTCCTGGCCGACCCGCACACGCTCGTACTCGACGAGGCCACCGCCCTGCTCGATCCGACGGCGGCCCGCCATACGGAACGGGCGCTGGCGGCCGTGCTCGACGGCCGGACCGTGATCAGCATCGCGCACCGGCTGCACACGGCCCATGACGCGGACCGCGTGGCCGTGCTGGACGAAGGGCGGCTGACCGAGCTGGGAACGCATGACGAACTGGTGGCGGACGGCGGCGCGTACGCCGCTCTGTGGCACTCGTGGCGCGGCGAGCCGACGGACGGGTCGCGCTCCGGGCCTCCGGCGTGAGCCGCCGAGGGCCCGGCCGCCCCTCCCCCGGTACGGTCAGCCCTCCTCATACGGCCCTTGCGCCACGCCGAATTCCGCGACGAGCCGGCGTTTCGCGTGCCGCACATGAGCGCGGACCACAGTCTCGTCCACGTTCAGCAGCGCGCCGATCCGGTCGTCCGAATAGCCGATCACGAAGCGCAGCACCACCACGTCGCACTGCCGCTCGGGAATCCGGGAGACCGCGCCGTGCGCGTTCACCCGGTCCTCCAGCAGGGCGAGTTGCTGCCCGTACTTCCGCAGCAGCGCGCGGGTGACGGCGGCGAGAGCGGCGGCCTGCCCGGCGGCCGTGCTCCGGTCGTTGTTGAGGGACCACTCGGCGATGTGCTCCTTGAACACCGTCCAGGCGTAGGCGTCCACGGAGGGCTGGAGGAGGACGTGCGCCCAGTGGTCGGCGAGTTGCTGGTAGACGGCCTGGGTGAGTTTCTCCGCGACGAGCACGTCACCGGTGTGCAGGCGGGCGTATTCCAGCCACTTGCGGGCGTGGAACTCGTGGAACGCTTCGAAGGAGATCTCCAGTCGGCGGCCCGGTCGCCGCGACGGCACGCCGCCGCCCGCGGGCAGCTGGACGCCACCGGTCACGGCCGCCCCTCGGCGCCGTGCGGACCGTCCTCATGGACCGCGCGGCTTACGGGCGTACGGCCCCCGACCAGCGGCGCTCCGGCGGCCGACCGCCGGAGCGCGGGCCTCCGTATGCCGTCGCCGGCCGACCGCGCCACCGTACAGAGCGAGAGGGAACGGACCCGGTCCGCGGTCACGAGGCACCTCGTTCCATGTCACCGCCGCTCTGCGCCCTTGAACAGACGTTGACGTCAGCGGGAGAGCGCGGGACTCCCGTCCCCAATGAACCTGATTTCAGGGATCGTTGGGGCCGGAACGCGAGAATTCCCCCGTCCCCCCTCGGCATATGACCACGGAATGGCAGGTGGCGGGGGATTGGCCAATCCGTTCGAAGGGGCGCGTGCCGCTCTGGCCGGAAGTCCCCTGGACCGGGGGCCGCTCCGTCGCGACGGGTCCGCCGGTGACGCCGGCTTCGGTGTGCGACGGTCACGGGCCGACCGGGACACACGCGAGAGATACGCGATGGCCGATTACTCACCGTGAAAGTTGGCGCGTTGGCGCGAGGCGATCGGAGCGGGCCCATGCCAAGATCTCGTCGACTTGAGCGCGCCACCCGACCGCAGGGAGAGCTCCATGCAGACCCGTCGCCGTCTCGCCGCCACCGCCGCCGCCCTCGTCGTCGCAGCCGGCGGACTCGTCGTCCTCAGCGCACCCGCCTCTTCCGCCGGCGCGCTGAGCTGCGGGGTCTCCCGGATCACGGGGAGCGCCGGGCACAAGGGCGCCTACGCGAGCTGCGACGCGATGGGCACGAAGTGGCGGATCTCCATCAAGTGCCACGGCAATGGGGTGTACTACACGCACCTGGGCAACGTCATCAAGGCCAACAAGTCCGGCGTCTCCACCGCGTGGTGCGACACCAACGGCGAGATCGAGGACGACGGCATCAGCATCGTCCCCGCCTGACGAGCCGCCGCCCGGCTGCGCGGCTCCGTCCTGCGCTGCCCGGCGCCGGCCTACGCGGCCCGGCGGGCCCCGCGGCGCTTGTCGTCGCGGGCGGCCTCGTCGTGGGCGGCGTCGGCCGCTCCCTCACCGGACCCGGCCAGGAGGGTGTGCAGCGCTCCCGGCGTGACATAGCCGGACCAGCGCCGGTCGGCGAACAGGTGCACTCCGGCGTCCTGGTAACACTGGTCGACGAGCTGGGAGCAGATCATGTGTTTCGTGCTGGCCACGTAGCGGCGCAGTCCGGGCACCGGCAGGTGGACGCGGTGCGTGGCGATGGCGAGGAAGTCGAGGAAGCTGTACTCCACCCCGATGTACCGTCCGCTCGCCTCGCACACGGCTCCGCGCTGTTCGTCGGTCATGCCGTCGGGGCAGGTGTACACGACGTTCGAATCGTCGTACGCGGAGAGGGGCTTGACGTTGGCGCCGCCGGGCTCGGCCTCCAGCAGCCGCTCGTCGGGCAGGACGAGGAAGGCGTGTTCGTAGTCGGCGAATCCATTGCCGTTCAGCCACTGGCCGAAGCGGATCAGCTTCCCGGTGGTGCCGGATATCTGGGTGAGCCCGATGTCTCCGGGCACAGGCGTAGCGTGGATCACGTACCGCTCCTGATCGTGGGGGGATTGGGACGGGCATACCGCGCGGGTGACCGGCCGTGCGCGGTGTTGACGCCTCGTCACTCAGGTGATGCCCTCCGCGACCCCGTCGGTAACACGGATAGGGGCGCGGACATGCCATCTCCGCCACCGCGCGCCCGGTCGGCGCCCTACCCCTACGCTGAACGTATGTGCCGCAGTATCAAGACCCTCCGCCCGCCCGTCACCCCGGATGCCAGCGACGAGGACATCCGGGCGGCGGCGTTGCAGTACGTACGCAAGGTGTCCGGGTTCCGCGCGCCCGCCGCCCACAACCGGGCCGTCTTCGACGAGGCCGTCGACGCGGTGGCCGACGCGACCCGGAAGCTGATGGACGGGCTGGAGGTCCGGCAGAGCGGGGGCCGGGGCGGCGGCAGTACGAGTGGCGGCGGCAAGGCCGCCTGACCCGCCTTCGCCGCCAGGACATCTGTTGCCGAGCGGGCCGCCCGGTCGGATCATGGTCATGACTTCGGGGAACCAGGGCCGCCGGGGCGCGGCGCCGTGCGGCCGGCACACCGATGGGACGGCAGGCGGGTGAACGAACCATGGAACCGGTGAAGGCGCTGGACCGGATCGCCTTCCTGCTGGAGCGCGGGCAGGCCCCCACCTACCGGGTGCAGGCGTTCCGCACCGCTTCGGACGTCATCGCCGCACTCCCGGCAGGGGAACCGGCGGCGCGCGCCGCGTCCAAGACGCTGACCGAACTGACGGGCATCGGCCCCAAGACCGCGGGAGTGGTGTCCGAGGCGCTCGCGGGTGGCGTGCCCGAGTATCTGGCCCGGCTGGAGGAAGAGGCCGGGGCCCCGCTCGCGGAGGGCGGCGGCGCTCTCCGGAAGGCGCTGCGCGGCGACTGCCATCTGCACTCGGACTGGTCGGACGGCGGCAGCCCCATCGAGGCGATGGCCCGTGGGGCGAGATCGGTGGGCCACCAGTGGGCCGTGCTGACCGATCACTCCCCCAGGCTGCGGATCGCGAACGGGCTGACGGCCGAGCGGCTGCGCGAGCAGATCAAGACCGTGCACGCGGTCGACCGGCGGCTCGGCAAAGGCTTTCGGCTGCTGACGGGCATCGAGTGCGACATCCTCGCCGACGGCTCCCTGGACCAGGAATCGGATCTTCTGGACCGCTTGGACCTGGTCGTGGCCTCGGCGCACTCCAAGCTCCGGATGGAGGAGGAGGCGATGACGCGGCGGCTGGTGGCAGCCGCCGCCAGCCCGCTGGTGGACGTGCTGGGGCACTGCACCGGGCGGCTCGTGACCGGCAAGGGGCGACCCGAGTCGCGGTTCGACGCGGCGATGGTGTTCGCGGCCTGCGCGAGGTTCGGCACCGTGGTCGAGATCAACAGCCGGCCGGACCGCCTCGATCCGCCGCTGCGCCTGATCCGCCAGGCCCTGGACGCCGGGGTCCTGTTCGCGATCGACACCGACGCCCACGCGCCGGGCCAGCTGGACTGGCAGATCCTCGGCTGCGCCCGGGCCGAGGAGTGCGGCATCCCCGCCGAGCGCGTCATCAATACGTGGACCGCCCGTCAGCTCCTGGACTGGACCCGAACCCGGCGGACGCCATGACCCCCGCCGGACCGCCCCTCGTCCGCCTCTCGACCGCCTCTCGACCGCCTTCGGTCGCCGGCCTCCGCGCAGCGCCACTGCCCGTATCGGCTTCCGCGAGCGGGTGGGACAGTGAGGACATGGACCGCGTCGCCCTCTTCCACCGCGAGACCCTGGCGTTCGAGGCCGCCGCCCGCAAGGCGGCCGGTACGGGCGCCTCGCCCCTGGTCCGGGCCTGCCCTGGCTGGTCGGTGGCGGATCTCGTCCTGCATCTGGGGCAGGTGCACCGGCTGATCATCTGTGTCATCGACGAGCGGCTGAAGCAGTTGCCGGACACCTCGGACCTCGCCGTGTTCGAGGTGCCCGTCGGCGCCGAGGACTGGCCGATGCCGGAGAACGCGCCGAACCGCGCCGCGCCGCCGACGAGTCTGCTCGACTGGTTCGCGGAAGGGGCGGCCACGCTGGAGTCCCTGTTCAGCAGCCGCGACCCGGGCGAGGAGGTGTGGACCTGGGCCCCGGAGCAGACCACCGGGTTCTGGCTGCGCATGCAGACCATCGAGGCCGCCGTCCACCGCTGGGACGCGGAGAGCGCGTCCGGGACGGCCCAGCCGGTCGACGCCGGGCTCGCCGCCGACGCCATCGGCCAGAACTTCACCGTCATGGCACCGGCCCGGCGGGCCTGGAAGCAGGCCCCGGCCGGATCGGGCGAGCGGTACCTGCTGCGGCAGACCGACGGTTCGGGCCTGTGGAACGTGCGGTTCGAGGGCGAGGACGTGCGGCTCTCCCACGACGTACGTACCTCCCAGGGCGTGCGCACCTCCCAGGACGTGCGTACCTCCGAAGGCAAGGAAGTCGGTTCCCGCAGCCTCGAGTTGACCGGTACGGCGTCGGACCTGCTGCTGTTCCTCTGGCAGCGGATCCCCGCCGACCCGCTCGATGTGACCGGCGACCGGAGCCTCCTCGACCACTACTTCACCCTCGTCCCGCCCATATGACGACGCCTACGTGACAGCACCTGCGTGACAGCACCGATGTGACCGCACGACGAATCCGGTCGCCGGCCCCGTCCGGCCCCTGACTATCCTCTCCCCCATGCACCCGGACGACGACGAAGCCTTCGCTGCCCGCCTCACCGAACAGCTCGCGGGCCTGCCCGCCGTGCGGGCCGTCGCCTTGGGAGGGTCGCGGGCCACCGGAACCCACCGGCCCGACAGCGACTGGGACTTCGCCGTCTACTACCGGGGAGAGTTCTCCCCCGAGAGCCTGCGCGCGCTCGGCTGGCCCGGCGAGGTCTCCGAGATCGGCGCGTGGGGCGGCGGGGTGTTCAACGGCGGCGCCTGGCTCAAGGTCGGCGAACGCCATGTGGACGTGCACTACCGCGACCTCGACGATGTCGAGCATCAGCTCGCCGAGGCCCGCGAAGGGCGGTTCGGCATCGAGCGGCTCATGTTCCATCTCGCCGGAATCCCGACGTACTTGGTCGTCGCCGAACTGGCCGTCAACAAGGTGCTCCACGGAGAGCTGCCCCGGCCCGAATACCCCGCACCGCTGCGGCAGCAGGCGTTCGAGCAGTGGTGGGGCACGGCCCGGCTCACCCTCGCCTACGCCCGTTCCGCCCACGCCGAGCACGGCCGCCTCGCCGACTGCGCGGGCGCCATCGCCACCGCCGCCTGCCAGGCGGCGCACGCGGTGCTGGCGGCGCGGGGCGAGTGGGTCACCAACGAGAAGACGCTGCTCGACCGGGCGGGGCTGCGCGGCGTCGACCAGGTCCTGGCCGCTCTGGTCCCCGAGCCGAAGGCGCTCACCGCCGCCATCGACGAGACAGGGGAACTGCTGCGGAGCGCGGTCGAGTCGCCGTGACGGTACGCGCGTACGCTCCGGCCCCAGCCCGTTAAACCGCGCGCGCCCCCGGCCCGTACGCGACAGGTCACATCCCACGCCGGGACTGACGATTTCGGCCGGTCAGCCGATGTCCTCGGGCGCCAGATCGGGCCGGAGCCGGTGCCATGACGGGTGTCGCAGGAGGCCGGCGCGCGTGCGGGTCGTGTATCCGATCTCGCCGACCAGGCGCGGCAGCACCCATCGGGCGCCGGCCACCGGCGGCACGGTGTCGAAGGGGCAGTAGCCGATCGCGGAGATCCCCAGCAGGTCCGCGATGGCGGCGCGCTCGCGCTCGCTCCACCCGGTTCCCACGCTGCCCACGTAGCGCAGCGCGCCGCCGTCCTGGCGCTGCCCTACGAGCAGCGCCCCCGGGAGTCCGGTCAGCCGGCCCTTGCCCGGCACCCACCCGCCGACGATCGCGTCGACCGTGCGGACGTGCCGGATCTTGATCCACGCGCGCGAACGGGTCCCTGGTTCGTACGTGGAGTCGGTCCGTTTGAGCACTACTCCCTCCAGCCCCTGTTCGCGGGTGGCGTCCAGCGCCCGTTCGGCGTGGCCGACGACCGCGGCCGGCGTCGACCAGTGCGGGCCCCGCAGGTCCAGCCCCTCCAGCAGACGGCGGCGCTCGGCGTACGGGAGCCTGGTCAGGTCGCGGCCGTCGAGGAACATGACATCGAAGAGGATCAGCTGAACCGGGACGTCCCGGGCCGGCCGGGCGGCCTTGGCGGGCGATCCGGACAGCGCCATCCGGGGCTGCAGCCGCTCGAAGTCCGGGCGGCCCCGGCCGTCGAGCGCGACGATCTCCCCGTCCAGTACGGCGGGGATGTCTCCGAGAGCGCCGCCCAGAGCGCTCAGCTCCGGGTACGCGCGGGTGATGTCGGCGCCGGAGCGGGCCCGCAGCTCCGCCGAACCGTCCCCCGGCAGATACACGACGCCGCGCTGGCCGTCGTACTTGGTCTCCGCCGCCCACCGCTCCGCCGGGCCCGGGACCGGCAGGCGCCCCGCGGTCGCGAGCATGGGGGCGATGCGGGGCAGGGGCGGGGGCAGGCTGGCCATGGCCGAGGTCTCGCCCGGCCCGGTGCGGTTCACACGCGGCCGGCCGCCTTGTCCCCCGGACGGCGTATGTCCTGGTCAGCGCGGGTCCGCGACGGCGTCGCAGCGTCTCGGGGACAGCTCACGGCAGCCGCCCCCGCGCCTCCTCCCCCGTCAGCGGCGCCAGCAGGTCGCCGCGGTCGGCCACCCGGTCCAGGACCTGTTCCGGCGTGAAGGCGAGGTCCTGCGGGGTCCGGCAGCTCTCGACCTCGTCCCAGTCGACCGGCGTCGCGATGTGCGGACGTTCGCGCAGCCGCAGCGTGTACGGCGCGGCCGTCGTCTTGGCGGTCGTGTTCTGCGACCAGTCGATGAGCACCTTTCCGGCGCGCGCCTCGCGCGCCATCGTCACGACGACCAACTGGGGGTGCTCGTCCTCCATTCGGGTGGCCAGCTCCTTGGCGTACGCGCTCACGGCCCGGCCCGCCGCCGGGTGCAGGGGCGCGTACAGGTGCATCCCCTTCGAGCCGGAGACGACGGGGCAGGCCGTCAGTCCGTCGTCTTCCAGGAGCTGCCGCAGCCGCAGTGCGACCCGGCAGCACACCACCAGGTCCGTGCCGGGGCCGGGGTCGAGGTCGAGTACGAGGCGGTCGTGGCCGTCCGGTCCGGCCGCGCCGGTCCACTGCGGCACGTGGAATTCGTACGCGCCGAGGTTCGCCATCGCCACCAGCGTGGCGGTGGAGTCGACGGTGATGTGGTCGACGGGCCCGTCCTTGCCGGGTACGGGCACCAGGCGCACCCAGTCGGGGGTGCCGCCGGGCGGGTTCTTGGCGTACCAGGACTGCCCCGCGGGGCCTTCCGGGGCGCGGATGAAGGAGGCGGGGCGGTCGGCGGTGTGCGGCACCATCGCGTCGGCGATGGTCGCGTAGTAGTGCAGCAGCTGGGCCTTGGTGTGTCCCGATGCGGGAAACACCACGCGGTCCAGGTGGGTCAGGGAGAGGCGGTGGCCGTCGAACTCCACGGCCTGCCGGTCCGGCGATGTGGGCATAGTGTGGAAATTCCCCATGGAGGTACAAAATTATGCGAACCATGTGGAAAGGGGCGATTGGTTTCGGGCTGGTATCCGTGCCGGTCAAGCTGTATGCGGCCACCGAGGACCACGGCGTCAGGCTCCACGAGGTCCACGACAAGGACGGCGGGCGCGTCCGCCGCAGGAGCGTGTGCTCCGTGTGCGGCGAAGAGGTCGGCTACGAGCACATCGCCAAGGGCTACGAGGACGACGAGGGCCGTACCGCGATCCTGACCAAGGACGACCTGGCCGACCTCCCCCTGCCCAGCAAGAACCTCATCGACGTGCTCGCCTTCGTCGACGCCGACCGGATCACGCCGCTGCAACTGGCACGCTCCTACTACCTGGCCCCCGAGAACGGCGCCGCCAACAAGCCGTACGTGCTGCTGCGCGAGACGCTGAAGAAGACGGACCGGGTCGCCGTCAGCAAGATCACGATCCGGACCAGGGAGTCGCTGGCCCTGCTGCGCGTCCAGGACGACCTCATGATGGTGCACACCATGTACTGGCCCGACGAGATCCGCGACGGCGCCGGCCTCGCCCCGCCCGACTCCGTGACCGTGCGGCCACAGGAGCTGAAGATGGCGACGAGCCTCATGGACACCCTCTCGGAGGACTTCGACCTCGACGATCTGGAGGACGAATACCAGCGCGCCCTGGACGAGCTGGTCACCGCCCGGCTGGACAAGAAGACGCCCACCGCCGCGTCGGACACCACCCCCGCGCCGGACAATGTCATCGACCTCATGTCCGCCCTCCAGGCGTCGATCGACCGGGCGGACAGGGAAGATAGGGACGGCAAGAGCGGGACCGGCGGCCGGACGGCCCGTAAAACCGCCAAGTCCGCCGCAGCCGCCGGGAAGTCCGCCAAGAAGCCCGCCGCGAAGGACAGCGGCACGAAGGACAGCGCGAAGAGCACCGGCACGGCGAAGAGCACGACGAAGCGCACAGCGAAAACCACCGAGGCCAAGAAGAGCACGGCGAAGAAGGGCGCCGCCAAGGCCACGAAGAAGACCGCCGCCAAGAAGTCGTCCCGGCGCGCGTCCTGAAGCGTGGCCGACCGCTCCGCCCGGCCGCGCATGTCCGGGCGCGCTGCGGGGAGGCGGGCCATAGTCGCCCGTACCCGACGAAGGGCTGCTCATGGAGACGCGTACGCCGCTCGACGCGGACGAACTCGACCACCTGCTGGCACACTGGCGCGCCCTCAACTACCTGGCCGCCTGCCAGCTGTATCTCACCGGGAACCCCCTGCTCCGCGAGGAGCTGCGGCCCGAGCACATCAAGCCCCGGCTGCTGGGGCACTGGGGCACCTGCCCCGGCCTCAACCTCGTCTACACCCACCTCAACCGGGTGATCACGGCCCGCGACCTCGACGCGGTCTGCGTGTGGGGGCCCGGACACGGCGGGCCCGCTGTGCTGGCGGGGGCCTGGCTGGACGGTTCGTACGGCGATGTGCAGCCGGATCTCGGCCGGGACGAGGCCGGGATGACCCGGCTCTTCCGGCAGTTCTCCTTCCCCGGCGGGGTGCCGAGCCATGCGTCGCCCGAGGTTCCCGGGTCCTTCCACGAGGGCGGTGAGCTGGGCTACTCCCTCGCGCACGCCTATGGCGCGGCGCTCGACAACCCTCAGCTGCTGGCCGCCTGTGTGATCGGCGACGGCGAGGCCGAGACGGGGCCGCTCGCCGCTTCCTGGCACGCGAACAAGTTCCTCGACCCAGTCCACGACGGCGCGGTCCTGCCGATCCTGCACCTCAACGGCTACAAGATCGCCAACCCCACCGTGCTGGCGCGGCTGCCCCGGGACGAGCTCGACTCCCTGCTGCGCGGCTACGGCCATGAGCCGCTGCACGTCGAAGGCGACGACCCGGCCCGTGTCCACCAGGACATGGCCGCCGCGATGGACCTCGCACTCGACCGTATCGCCGCACACCAGCGGGCGGCCCGGGTGGACGGCGAGACGCGGCGGCCCCGCTGGCCCATGATCGTGCTGCGCACCCCGAAGGGCTGGACCGGGCCGGCGGAAGTGGACGGGCAGCCCGTCGAGAACACCTGGCGGGCGCATCAGGTGCCGCTGGGCGGCGTGCGGGAGAACGCCGATCACCGGCGGCAGTTGGAGAGCTGGCTGCGCGGGTACGCGCCGGACGAGCTGTTCGACCCCGACGGCCGCCCGCGCCCGGAGGTGCTGGCCTGCGTGCCCTCGGGCGACCGCAGGCTCGGCGCCAATCCGCACGCCAACGGCGGCCGGCTCGTACGGGACCTGCCGCTGCCCGACCTCAAGGACTTCGCCGTACGGCTCGACAAGCCCGGCGACCAGTCGCACGAGCCGACGAAGGTGCTCGGCGGGCTGCTGCGCCAGGTGATGGCCGACACCGCCCTCCGGCGGGACTTCCGGGTGATGGGCGCGGACGAGACCGCCTCCAACCGGCTGCAGGACCTGTACGCGGTGACGGACAAGGCGTGGCAGGCCGAGACGCTCGCGACGGACGAGCATCTGGGGCCGCACGGCCGGGTGATGGAGGTGCTCTCGGAGCACCTGTGCCAGGGGTGGCTGGAGGGGTACGTGCTCACCGGCCGGCACGGGCTGTTCTCCTCGTACGAGGCGTTCGCGCACATCGTCGCCTCCATGGCCGCCCAGCACGTGAAGTGGATCGACAGCGCCCGCGCGGTCCCCTGGCGGGCCCCGGTGCCGGGCTTCAACTACCTGCTGACCTCGCACGTCTGGCGTCAGGACCACAACGGCTTCTCCCATCAGGACCCGGGCTTCATCGACCACATCCTCAACAAGAGCCCGCACGCGGTACGCGCGTATCTGCCGCCGGACGCCAACACCCTGCTGTGCGTGGCCGATCACGTGCTGCGCACGCGGGACACCGTCAACGTCGTGGTCGCCGGGAAGCAGCCGACGTTCGACTGGCTCGACCTGGAGCAGGCCCGGGCGCACTGCGCGCGCGGCGCGGGCGTGTGGGAGTGGGCGGGTACCGAACGCCCAGGTGAGGGGCCCGAGGTCGTCCTCGCCTGCGCCGGCGACGTCCCGACGCAGGAGACGCTGGCCGCGGCCGGCCTGCTCCGCGAGCACCTGCCCGAGCTGGCCGTGCGCGTCGTCAACGTCGTCGACATGACCCGGCTGATGCCGCGGGAGGATCATCCGCACGGCATGACCGACCGCGACTTCGACGCCCTCTTCACCCCGGACCGGCCGGTGATCTTCGCGTACCACGGCTATCCCTGGCTGATCCACCGCCTCGCCTACCGGCGGCCCGGCCACGCCAATCTGCATGTGCGCGGCTACAAGGAGATGGGCACGACGACCACGCCGTTCGACATGGTCGTCCGCAACGACCTGGACCGCTACCGGCTCGTCATGGACGTCATCGACCGGGTGCCCGGCCTGGCCGTACGGGCCACCGGGGTGCGCCAGGCCATGGCGGACGTACGGAGCCGGCACCACGACTGGATCCGCGAGCACGGCACGGACCTGCCGGAGGTAGCCGACTGGCGATGGTCCGGCTGAGGACGCTCCCGCACCGCGGGTGAGGGGCGGGGCCCGGCCATACCCCGTGGCCGGTCTCCTCCTACGGCGATCGGCACGTGCGGGTACGGGCGTACGGGGCCGGGGTCTTCCGGCCGGCGGGGCGGTCGGCGGCCTCGGGCCCCGGCCGTCCCGTCCCCTCACAGCCCCACAGCCGCCAGTTCCTCCCGCGCCTTCTTCGCGACTCCGTCCGCCCCGCAGAGTTCGGCGAGGTCGAGCCCCTGGCCGAGCTGTTCGGCGGCCCGGGCGCACTGGCCGTCCAGCCGCAGCGCCGCGCCGTGATCCACCAGGGCCGCGGCGTATTCGTAGCGGCTCGGAGAGAGGCTCAGATGGCCGACGGCGCATTCCAGCATGGACAGGGCCTTGCCCTCCTCGGCGAGCGCCGCGGCCCGGCGCAGCGCCTCGCCCATCGCGGTGTCGGTGCCGAACCGGGCCGCTTGCTGGACGGCCTCGGTCGACAGCGCGCGGGCGCGCTCGGGGTCCTCCTCGGCCAGCGCTTCCGCGAGGTCGAGGGCCCAGGGCGCCCACAGGGTGTTGTTGCGGCCGCGCTCCGCCAGCTGGCGCCCGGCGGCTTCCAGTTCGGCGACGGCCTCCGCGCGGCGGCCGCGGGCCAGCAGCAGCCGTCCGGCGAGGCAGGCGGCGTCGGGCATGACGATGGCCGGTGAGTAGGGCGCGCGGAAGGAGTTGGCCTCCGCGACGGCCTGGGCCTCGGCCACATGGCCGCGGGCGAGCAGCGTGTCGATGAGCAGGCAGGTGCCGTCCCACTGGACGGGCAGGCCGGGCCCGAGGCGGCCGGCCAGCCGGAGGCCCTCGCGGAGAAACGTCTCAGCGACTTCGAGCCGGCCGCGCCGGCGGTGGACGAGGCCCGCGAGGTCGTGGGCGAACGCGAGGTGGGCCCCGCTCCAGCCGGAGATCTCGAAGGCGCGTACGGCCTCCTCGGACAGCTCCTCCGCGTGGTCGAGCCGGTCGGTGTAGGCGAAGGTCAGGCAGATGATGCTGGGGATCTCGAAGCCCCACTCGGTGTTGGTCCAGCCCATGCCCGGGGCGAGCCTGCCGTCCACGAGAGCACGGTCGTTGACCTCCGTGACGCGCAGCGCGTTCTCGCCGCGGAGCATGCCGTCGAAGGCGCGCAGCGCGAGCAGGGCCCGCTCGGCGTCGTCATGGCCGTCGAGCCGGTCGGCTATGTCGGCGACCCGCTGTGCCCGGCTGACGCTGTCCACCTCTTCGACCTGCATGCTCCTCCAGAGGTAGTGCGCGACCTGGAGGCGCATGAGGCCGGGGCCGGTGGGCGTACGGGCGGCCTCGACGGCCACCACCTCGGCCGCCTCGGGGAGCTGGCTGTTGTGCCCGTACGCCTGGGAGAGCCGGTACGTGGCGTCGACGCGCAGTTCCTCGGGGAGGTCCGGCAGGGCGAGCGCCTCGCGCAGGTGGCCGATGGTGGTGTGCGGCGAGGTGAGCAGGGCGGAGCAGCCGAATTCGTACAGGAGGGCAGCGCGCTCCTCGTCCGGCGGCGGCTCCTCCAGGGCTCGCTCCAGGCAGCGGCGGGCCGCGTGCGGGGCGCCGACGGCGAGGTGTTCGCGGGCGGCGGCGCGCAGTTGCCTCACCAGCTGCGGATCGTCCTCGGGGTGGACCTCCAGCAGGTGCCGGGCGGCGGCGGCCGGTCCGTGGCCCGCCTGAGTGACCGCCCACGCGGCCTGACCGTGCATGGCGGTGCGGGTGGCGGCCGGGATGGCCTGGTAGATGGCGGTGGCGATGAGCGGGTGGACGAACTCCAGGTCGCTGGAGCCGGTGAGGATACGTGCCTCGCGCAGCCGGTCCGCGCACTCGGCGGCCGTCGCCGGGGACACCGCGGCCAGGTTGGCGGCGAGCCGGGGCGAGATCTCGGTGCCGAGGACGGCGGCGGCCCAGGCGAAGCGGGTGACCTCCGCGCCGAGCCCGGCCAGCCGGGTGACGAGGCCGTTGCCGCGGGCCTCCGCGCCGAGCCCGCGCAGCAGGGCCGCACAGTCCTCGACCGGCTCGATGGCGCGGTCCCGGGCCTTGGCGATCAGCTCCACGGCCTCGTACGGATTGCCGCCGGTGACGGCCCAGACCTCGCGGCAGAACGGGGCGTCGGCGCCGTCGCCGAGGGCCATGCGCACGAGCTCGGCCACGGCGGCCGGGGTGAGTTCGCGGAGCGCGGCGGGGCGGACGTCGCGCCCGCCGACGAGGTCGGCGAAGGCCGGGTCGTGCTCGGGCAGTTCGTCGGGGCGGTAGGAGAGGACGACGAGGAGCGGGAGTTCGGGCAGCCGCACGGCGAACGAGGTGAGCCAGGCCAAGGATTCGGGGTCGGCCCAGTGCGCGTCGTCGATGACGAGGACCAGCGGTTCGCCGCGGCGCGCGAGTCGGGTGATGACCCAGTCGATGCCGTCGCGCACGCCCTGCGGGTCCGCCTGCCGCTCGCCCGGCGGCGCCACGCCCAGCGCCGGCCCGGCGATGTCGTACCAGCTCCCGAAGAGGTCTCTGCGCTCGGCGGTCGACATCGGCGCGATGGCGGGCTGAAGCAGTTGCCGCACGACGTGGAAGGGCACGGACCGCACCGATTCGCTGCCGCGCGCGGCGAGTACGGTGCAGTGGCCGCGCTCCATGGCGATGCGCCGCACCTCGGCCAGCAGCGCCGTCTTGCCCAGGCCCGCCGCACCGCTGTACAGCAGCAGGCCGCCGAGGGGCGCGTCCCCTTCGGCGGCGCGTCCGCAGAAGCTGTCCACCGCCTGCTCGGCAGCGGCGATCTCCTTCTCGCGCTCGAACAGTGCGGCGGAGTGCCGCTGTTCGTGCTGGTGCCCCGTCATGGCGGTGTCTCCCGACGGTCTCTCCGCGTACCTGGTGCGGCGATCCTAGTCGCGCCGGGGGCCGCGCGGGCGGGGTTCCGGGCAGGAGCACCGGCACGGGTGACCTTCGCAGTCGAACGAACACGCGTCCCGTGAATTCGCAAAAGAATTCGCACACGAAAGCGCGGGGCATTATGAGCCCCTTCCAATTCACTCATCAGTGCGTCACTCCGAATATGACATCTTCGTCCCGCCGACCGGCGTGGCAAGCTACGCTCCATGGCGCGAAGTGGGTTGCCGTGGCCACAGCACACCGCTGCCAACTGCCGCGCTGCCGCTGTTCCTAGAGGTAAGAGACGCCGGCGCCCATTCGTATACGCAGCTCCGACCCCATTTCACCTCCCTTTCCAAGAGTTCAAGGATCTCGATGGTTGGTATTGGCTCGTCATCTCATGCCAGGCGGCCCACCTCCGCATTCATATGGCTGCTTCCCCCCGCCGTGGTCGCGGTCTGCGCGGTGGTCGCCGTGGCGGCGGTCACGGCCGAGGCGCGCACGCCGGTGGCCTGGTGCGGCACGATGGCCACCCTCGCCGTCGCGCTGGTCGCGGCCGAGGCGGTCCGCCGCGGACGGCTCGTCGACGCGCTGCGCGCGCGGTCCGCCGAACGGGAGGCCGCCCTGCAGGGCCAGCTCGACCAGCAGGAGGCCGAGATCCTCCGGCTGGCACGGGAGATGCTGCCCGCCGCGGTGACCCTGCTCCGACGGGGCACCCCGCTCGACGACGTGCTCCGCCACGTCCACCCGGTCGTCCAGTTGGAACCGGAGTATGCGAAGGCGCACCGGCAGTTGCTGCGCGCCGTCGTGGAGGCCGTCCACACCGAGGAGGGCATGCGCGATTCCGCGCAGCGCGCCTTCGTGAACATCGCCCGGCGCGTACAGGCCATCGTCCATCAGCAGGCGACGGACATCCGGGAGATGGAGGACCGGCACGGCGCCCAGCGGGAGTTCTTCCGCGACCTGCTCCATCTCGACCACGGAAACGCGCTGGTCGGACGGTTGGCCGACAGTATCGCCGTACTCGGCGGCTCGCGCCCCGGACGTCAGTGGAAATACCAGATCCCGCTGTACAACGTGCTGCGCGGCGCCATGTCGCGCATTCTCGACTACCGCCGGGTCGACCTGCATTCGGTCGCCGATGTCGCGATCGAGGGGCCCCTGGTGGAGCCGCTCATTCACGCCGTCGCCGAACTGCTGGACAACGCCACCCGCTACTCCCCGCCGGAGACCCGGGTGCACCTCACCGCGATCCAGGTCCAGTCGGGCGTGGCCATCGAGATCGAGGACTCCGGCGTGGGTCTCACCGACGAGACCCGGCGGCGTGCCGAAGCGGTGCTGAACTCCATGCACGGCGGGCTGGACCTGGACGACCTCGGCGAGGCTCCGCGGCTCGGCCTGGCCGTGGTGAGCCGGCTCTCCAAGACGCACGACTTCCTGATCTCGCTGCGCCCCTCCGCCTACGGCGGCGTCCGGGCCGTCCTGGTCGCCCCGCAGGACATCATCCGGCCGACCCACGCGCCCGGTGGCGAGGTGGCCCGGGCCGCCACCTTCCCGCCCCCCAAGATCAAGAGGCGTCCGGGCTCGCCGCCTCCGCAGGTGCCGCCGCCCATGGAAGACCCCCCGGCCGCCGAGTACGACGGAGAAGGACTCCCGCAGCGACGGCGCCGCATGCCCAACACCCCGCGCATCCGCTCGTCCCGCGCGCCCGTGAACGCACCGCGCAAGCCCGCCGAGAGCGAGCCGCCCCGTGAGCCCGGTCTGTGGATCGACTCCTTCATGAGCGGCTTCAACGGCTTGACGCCCGCGGCCGATTCGGGACAGCCGAACAGCGACGCAATGTCAGACAAGGAAGAGTAGCCAAGTGACGCAGCTGCGGTTCAACATGGACTGGATGCTCAAGGACCTGGCGACAGGTGTGCCCCAGACCCGCCACGTGATCGTGCTGTCCTCCGACGGCCTGCGCATGGCCCAGCACGGCCCGGACACCGACGCCGCCGACCGGCTCGCCGCCGCCTGTGCCGGCCTGCAGAGCCTGTCGACGGCCGTCGCCACCGAATTCCCGCACGGTGACGGGCAGATGAGACTGGTCGTGATCGAGGTCAGCGGCGGCTTCTTCTACATGATGGCGGCCGGCCCGGGCGCGTATCTCGCGGTGCTGGCCGACGACGACGTGGACACCGGCCTGATGGGGCAGCAGATGCGCGATCTGGTGGCCCGTATCGGCGAGCACCTCACCAGCCCGCCGCGGGTCAGCGGACCGGTGACATGAGCGAGGCGGGACGCCGCCCCTGGGATCCGGGCAACCCCGAACGACTGTTCACCATCTCCGACGACGCCAGTCCGGTGCAGTACAAGGGCCCCCTCGACCTGGTGACGCTGATCGTGACCCGTTCCGTGCCGGACTCGGGGTTACAGCCCGAGCAGGCCGCGATTCTGCGGATGTGCGACTACCCCCTCTCGGTGGCCGAGGTCTCCGCGTATCTGACCCTGCCCGTCAGCACCCTGCTCGTACTGCTGGACGAGCTGGTCGCACGGGAGCAAGTAGAGGCGCGGCCTCCCGTACCGGCCGCCGCGCTGCCCGATATCCAGCTTCTTGAGGCGGTGATGCATGGACTACAGAATCTCTGACGCGTACACCGGCCCCAGGAGCGAGGACTACCTCCCCGCCTCGGTCGCCACGGCGGTGAAGGTGGTGATCGTCGGTGGCTTCGGCGTCGGAAAGACGACCCTCGTCGGTTCGGTGAGCGAGATCCGCCCGCTGACCACCGAGGAGACGATGACGCAGGCCGGAGTGGGGGTGGACGACATCGCCGGGGTCGAGGAGAAGACCGAGACCACCGTGGCGATGGACTTCGGCCGGATCAGCATCAACGAGCGGCTGGTGCTCTATCTGTTCGGCACACCCGGCCAGCAGCGCTTCTGGTTCCTGTGGAACGGGCTGTTCGAGGGCGCTCTGGGCGCCGTGGTACTGGTCGACACCCGTCGGCTGGAGGTCAGTTACGACGTGGTCGGCCGCCTGGAGGAACGCGGCGTGCCCTTCGTGGTCGCCGTCAACACCTTCCCCGGAGCGCCCTCCTACCCGATGCGTGAGCTGCGGTCCGCCATGGACCTGCCGGACGAGGTGCCCATGGTCGAGTGCGACGCCCGCGACCGCGGCTCCTGCCGCGACACCTTGATGGCGCTCATGCGATACCTCCACTCCATGACGACCGTATCCCCGGAGCGACAGTGACCTTCCCTGACGAACACACCCGCGCCCAGCCCCCCCTCGCGCCGCCGCAGTGCCCGGCGCACGGCGGCGGCGCCGGGATCACGCGGCTGTACGGGCCCGAGGCCGACACCGATCCCATGGGGCTGTACGAGCGGCTGCGCGAGCGGCACGGCCCGGTCGCGCCCGTACTGCTGGACGGCGACATCCCGGCCTGGCTGGTGCTCGGCTACCGCGAGAACCTGGAGGTGGTGCGTACGCCCACCCGGTTCTCCCGCGACTCGCGGCACTGGAGCGCCCTGCGCGAAGGCAAGCTCACCGCGGAACACCCGCTGGCACCCGTCTCCGCCTGGCAGCCCATCTGCGTCTTCGCCGACGGGCAGGTGCACGAGCGGTGGCGCGGGGCGGTCAACGACAGTCTCGACCGCTTCGACCGCCGCGGCATCCGCCGCCACATCATCCGGTTCTCCCACGAGCTGGTCGACGCCTTCTGTACCGAGGGCGCCGGCGATCTGGTGCACCACTTCGCGGAACCGCTGCCGATGCTGGTGATGACGCAGCTGCTCGGCATGCCGGACGACTACGGCCCGCGGCTGGTCGAGGCCGCCCGTGACATGGTCAAGGGCACGGAGACGGCGGTCGCCAGCAACGCGTTCCTCCAGGAGACGCTGAGCAAACTGGTGGCGCGCAAGCACAGCAGCCCCGGTCTCGACCTCACGAGCTGGCTGCTCGAACACCCCTCGGGACTCACCGACGAGGAGGTCGAGCACCACCTGCGGCTCGTACTCATCACGGCGTTCGAGAGCACCGCGAACCTGATCGCGAACACGCTGAAGATGGTGCTCACCGACCCGCGCTTCCGCGCCCACCTGGCGGGCGGCCATATGACGTGGCCCGACGCGGTGGAGCAAGTGCTGTGGGACGAGCCGCCGTTCACGACGATCCTCGGCCGCTGGGCGGCACAGGACACCGAGCTCGCGGGCCAGCAGATCAAGGCGGGCGACGCCCTGGTGATCGGCCTCGCGGCGGCGAACACGGACTCCGTGATCCGCCCCGACCCGATGGCTCCGGTCCACGGCAACCGGTCCCATCTGGCGTTCAGCGGCGGCACCCACGAATGCCCCGGCCAGGACATCGGCCGGGCCATCGCGGACACGGGCATCGAGACGCTGCTGACCCGGCTGCCCGATCTCCTCATCTCCTGTGAGGAATCGGAGCTGACCTGGACCTCGTCCCTGATGGTCCGCCATCTGGACGCGCTGCCGGTGCGGTTCACCCGGCAGGCCCAGCAGCCTCCCGCGCCCGATCCGGGCGACGCCTGGGAGGCGTCGTTCGAGGCGGAGGACGCGGCGGCCGAGGCGCTCCGTCAGTCGCCCGCGGCGGCCCCGGAGCCGCCGGCCAGCGCGCCGCTGCTGCTCAAATCCTGGTGGCGGGCGCTGGTCCAGTGGTGGCGCGGGCTCTGACGCGGTACGCGCAGCTGGTCCCACCACCAGGCCACGGTCGGTATGGGCAAAGGCTCGGTGCTCGGGTCGGTGGGGCCGTCCCGCCAGGTGACGTTCAAGGTCGCGCCGGGGACGGGCAGTTCATGGCGGTTGCGCGGACTGGCGTAGCGCGGGGCGGTGTCGGACCACCGTATGTTCCCGGCTATGAAGTGGCCCAGCCCTTCGAGATAGCGGCGCAAGTCCGGTCCCGCGTCGCCGAGGAGTTGGTCGCGCAGGGCCAGGAAGAGGGTCATGGTGCGGTCGCGGACGGTCAGGGCGTCGGCGACCGCCTGGTCGAGGGTGCAGCGGTTGTGGTGCATGAGGACGTTGACGACGTTCTGGCCGGGCTGCTGGCCGGCCGCGCGCCGGCTGTCCTCCTTGGCGTAGGAGAGGAGGTCGTTGTCGCAGGCCACGATCAGGCCGGTGGCCTCGGTCGCGGCCCGGACGGCGTCGGAGTACAGCTGCTCGGCCGGCACCTCGATGCCGTTGGCGATCTCGATGAAGGCCGCGTCGAACCGGCCGCCGACGTCCGAGATCCGGCCGGGCAGGTAGTCGGCGAGGGGCGGCATGATGCCGCGGGCGCTGTTGCCGTTCTGCCAGGCGACGCCCAGCAGGAAGTCCCGGATGCCCTCGGTGAGCCGCTGGAACTGCACGGGGGTGGTCAGCGCCCGGGTGCGGGCGACGAGGTCGTCGAGGGCGGCGGCCACCGGGCCCGCGCCGAGCATGCCGGACCCCGGCGCCTCGACGCAGCGCGTCATGCGGAAGCCGAGGTCGACGATGTCGAGGTGGCGGGCGGCCGGTGAACCGGTGTCGAGCCGCACGTCGTCGAGGGCGAACATCCAGTGGTTCCAGATGGCGAAGAGGAACAGGGGTTCCTCCTCGCCGTGCGGGGCCACCCGGCAGCTGAATTCCGTGGCGTGGGCGGCGAGGTTCCAGGCCCGGTCGACGTCGTTGGCGAAGATGCCGCTGGCGTCCAGCCAGGCGATGGCGCGCCGTTCGATCCGGTCGGCCTGCGGATGGACGGCGGATTCGATCGGGCAGTAGAACGGCGGCAGTCGCCGGCCGGTGAGAGGCGCGCAGACGGGCATCTCGGCTCCTGTTGTCAGCGGTCCTGGGCGAGTGGGACTGGGGGCAGGGTCGGTCTTGCGGTCAGGGCTGGTCCTGTGGGCAGGTTCAGCCCGGGGGGCGGCGTTTTTCGTGAGAGCGGTCGTCCTCGGCGGAATTCAGGGCCCCTCCGGAGGGCAGCGCCCTCCTGAGGGGCCCTGCGGGTCAGCGGTCCTGGAGACGGAAGAGAAGCTGCCGGGTCTCGACCGCGTGGTCGCGCCAGATGCGGAAGAGTTTCCCGTGGGTGAGGGCCGACTCCGTGAGCCGCTCGACCGCGATCGGCGACGGCTTGCCCGTACGCTTGGCCAGGTCCAGTTCGGCCGTCGTCCAGGCCATGGACTGCACCCAGAACTCCGCCGCGCGGTCGGTGACGTCCTCGTCCTGTTCCAGCTCGAACCCCGAGGCGTTCGCGGCGGCTATGTACTCGGCCAGGGTGCCCAGCCGGGTCTTGTAGTAGCCGTCGATGAACCGGGTCCACTCCGGGCGGCAGAGGAAGTGCTCCTGGATGCCGAACCAGCCGCCGGGTTCGAGCGCCCTGGCCACGACCGAGAAGAGCCGCTCCCGGTCCATGTAGCCGGTGCTCTCGAAGGCGACGGCCGCGTCGTACGCCCGCTCCTCCCGCAGGTGGTGGACGTCCGCGAGGACCGGGGTGACCAGCTTGCCCACCCCGGCCTGCTCGGCGAACTCCGCCACCAGCGGAACGTGCTGGGCCGCCACGGTCATCGCGGTGACCGCGCAGCCGTGTTCCTGTGCCCAGTAGAGGGAGCCACCGCCGAGGCCGCAGCCGATGTCGAGGAGCGCGGCCGGCTGGTCGCCGACCACGTTCCAGGTCCGGGCGGCGTGCTCGATCGCGGTTTCCTGAGAGACGAGAAGACGGTCCCTGAGGACGCGTTGGGCCACCGTGGTATTCGGGGCGGCACCGGTGTCGAAGAGCCCCATGTGGAAGTGCACGCGGGGACCCGGGCCGTATTTGTGGAGAATGTCGGTGGTCTTCCTCGAATAGTACGAGGGCACCTTTGCCTCGCCGATCACCGTGCCACGATCAGCGGTAGCCTCGGCCACAATGCTGTTGTCCATGGAGTCCCCTCCGAGACGTCGGCTCCCGGTGGACAGATGATCCGGGTGGTTCGACGCGGGGTGGGACATGTTCCGGTAGCCGGATTCAGATCCGGTCACGTATGCCCGTCGCGCCGCCTCTCCGGTGACCTTTGGCCAACGTTCCTGTCCACTTTTGCGCGGTACCTGCCCAAGCGGTCTCGCGAATAACCCGCGTCGTGCGCCAGCGCACACCTTTCCAGCACGGCGACTCAAGCTCACTTGGGATCAATTTGGCCCGTGATGCGGCATATTCGGTTTTCTTCAAGACCGAAACCGCTGAATATTGCACATCGTTGTCGGGGTTTTTTCCACCCAGCGAGCTTCAATCCAGCCAGAGCCGGAATGGCCGAATCTCGCACATGAACCTGGTGGATATGCATATGACGGGAGCCATTGTTCGCGGCGCGCGCTCCGAGGCATACGGCGCACCTACTCGGCGTGCGCCCCCAGATAGAACAGCAGCCAGATGAACGCGGCGAAGAAGTGCCCCGCCACCACGTAGACGAAGACGCGGAGCGCGACCCCGCGCTCCTTGTACTCCTCGGTCCCGGCGCCGTTGCTCGCCGGAGCCTCGACCGCTGTCGGAACCTCGGCCGCTGCCGGAGCCTCCGCCGGTCTCGGAACGGACTCACGGGCGGGGGCGTCGTCGATCACGGCGTCCACCGTAGGCGACCGCGAATCGGCGCTGCGTGTCGAGCCCGCAGCACCCTGTGCCTGATCGTCTCTCTCCCGCACACTGGTGATCGGCCAGCACGAGGGAGGCACGGCATGACGGGGTCGGTCGGCGGGTGGCGGCGGCGCCTCACCTCACCGTGGTGGCGGAGCGCGGCCGCGATCCTCGCGGGCGCGCTGCCCGCCCTGGCGTTTCCGGCCCCCTCCCTGTGGTGGCTCGCCTACATCTCCCTCGTGCCGTGGCTGCTGCTGATCCGGTCCGCTCCCACGGGCCGTCGCGCGGCGCTGGACGGGTGGCTCGGCGGCGCCGGCTTCCTGCTGGCCGTGCACCATTGGCTGCTGCCGAGCCTGCACGTCTTCATCCTGGTGCTGGCCGCCCTGCTGGGCCTGCTGTGGGCGCCGTGGGGCTGGCTGGTGCGCCGGCTGCTGGGCGGCGCACCCGGTACGGGCACGACGGCGGCGGCGCTGGTCCTCGTGCCGTCCGGGTGGCTGATGGTCGAACTCGTCCGCTCCTGGCAGTACCTGGGCGGCCCGTGGGGTCTGCTGGGCGCGAGTCAGTGGCAGGTCACGCCCGCGCTGCGGCTCGCGTCCGTCGGCGGTGTGTGGCTGGTCGGGTTTCTCGTCGTGGCGGTGAACACGGGCTTCGCCGCGCTGATCGCGCTGGACCGGGCCCGTACGACCGCCCTCGCCGGGCTGCTGGTGTGCGCGGCGGCGGGCGGCGGTGTGTGGGCGTGGGCGCCGCTGCCCACGCCGGCGGGCACGGTCCGTATCGCGGTCGTCCAGCCGGGGGTGGTCTCCGGGGGCGCGGACGGGCAGCGCCGCTTCGACCGCGAGGAGGCGCTGACCCGGCGGCTGGCGGGGCGCGGCGTCGACCTGGTGGTATGGGGCGA
Source organism: Streptomyces sp. NPDC050610 (assembly GCF_040654875.1). Lineage (NCBI taxonomy): Bacteria > Bacillati > Actinomycetota > Actinomycetes > Kitasatosporales > Streptomycetaceae > Streptomyces > Streptomyces sp. NPDC050610. The sequence continues at coordinate 90,708 of NZ_JBFAIV010000025.1, forward strand.
GAGCAGCATCGGCCAAGACCTGGGGAAGCGGCCGGATCTGCGGGCGCGGCTCGCCGCGCTGTCCCGGAGGGTGGGCGCGCAGCTGCTGGTCAACGTCGACGCCCGGCGCGCGGACAAGCCGGGGATCTACAAGAGTTCGGTGCTGGTCGGGCCGGACGGGCCGACCGGTGACCGCTACGACAAGATGCGGCTGGTGCCGTTCGGCGAGTACGTTCCGGCGCGGTCGGTGCTGGGCTGGGCCACCTCCGTGGGCAAGGCGGCGGGCGAGGACCGCAGGCGCGGCGAGCGCCCGGTGGTGATACGGATCGGGAGCGCGGACGGCCTCCGCGCGGGTCCGTTGGTCTGCTTCGAGTCGGCCTTCCCCGACATGAGTCGCCATCTGGTGCGCGCGGGGGCGCAGTTGCTCATCACGCAGTCGTCGACCTCGACCTTTCAGCACAGTTGGGCCCCCGCGCAGCACGCTTCGCTGGCCGCGCTGCGGGCCGCCGAGACCTGGCGGCCGATGGTGCACGCGACGCTGACGGGGGTCAGCGCGGTGGCCGGGCCGCGCGGCGAAGCGGTCGGCAGCCGGCTGTCGACCTCCCGCAGCGCGGCGGCCGTCTACGACGTGCCGCTGGCGCGCGGCACCAGCGTGTACGTACGGGCCGGCGACTGGACGGTGTACGGGGCGCTGGCCGCGCTGGCGGTGTTCTGCGCGGCCGACGGCGTACGGGCCTTCAGGAAGCCTGGTCGAGCGCGAGGTTGACGATGCGTTCGCACAGCTCGTGCGTGCGCAGGGCGTCCTCCGCGTCCCAGGGCTCCCCGGTCCGTACCGCGTCGAGGAAGGCCAGGGCGGCCTGCTCGATGCCGCGCTGGCGGGCGACCGGCACCCAGTCGCCGCGCCGGCGCACGCCGAGCGTGCCCTCGTGGTCGACGACGTCGGCGATGTTGAACACCTGGCGCCTGGCGTCCTGCCCGGAGACGTCGAGGATCTCCTCGGTCGAGCCGCTGAGCCGGTTCATGGTGCCGATCGCGGTGAAGCCGTCGCCGGAGAGCTGGAGCACGACGTGGTGCATGAGGCCGTCGCGGATCCGGGCCCGTACGTCGATGTGCTCGACGGGGCCGGGGGCGAGGAAGCGGAGGGTGTCGACGACGTGGATGAAGTCGTCGAAGACGAGGGTGCGCGGCGCCTCGGCGAGGCCGACGCGGTTCTTCTGCATCAGGATCAGTTCGCGCGGGTGCTCCGCGCACTGGGAGTAGCCGGGCGCGTAGCGGCGGTTGAAGCCGACGGTGAGGCCGACGCGGCGGCGCGCGGCGAGGCGGACGAGCCGCTCGCTGGTGGCCAGGTCGTACGCGAGGGGCTTGTCGACGTAGGTCGGCACCCCGGCCTCCAGGAGACGGGTGACGATCTCCGGGTGGGCGGCGGTCGGGGCGTGCACGAAGGCCGCGTCCAGCCCCGCGGAGAGCAGCGAGTCGAGGTCGGTGTGGCAGTGCGCGGCGGGGACGCGGTAGGTCTCGGCGACGCGGTGGAGGGTGGCCGGGGTCCGGGTCTGCAGGTGCGGTTCCACCCCCGGCTGGGAGGTGAGTACCGGCAGGTATGCCTTCTGCGCGATGTCGCCGAGCCCGATGCAGCCGACCTTCACTAGTGCTCCCTGGTGCGCGTTCTGTCCGATCTTTGCCCCGGCAGCATACGGGCGTCCGGGCGGCCGCCGGTCCGGTACTCCGGCGTAGGCGCGCGGCTGCGCGGAGGGGCCCGATAATGGCTCGGCTGATGCCTCGGTTCTCGACGGCCGGCTCGGCCGATATTCCCTCGCCCCATCGCCGGTCGAGCGGTCAAGATGGCGCTCATGACGATTTCCGAGATCCCCTCGCCGTCCACGACCGCCGACGAACGCGCCATGCTGGAGGGCTGGCTGGAGCAGCACCGGGCCACCCTGGCCGCCAAGTGCGCCGGGCTCGACGACGCGCGACTGCGCGAGGCGTCCGTGCCGCCCTCGGACCTCACGCTGATGGGGCTCGTACGGCACATGGCGGACGTCGAGCGCGGCTGGTTCCGGCGGGTGCTCGCCGGGGAGGACGCCCCGCCGATCCACTACAGCGACGACGACCTGGACGGGGACTTCCGCGTCACCGAGCAGGACACGTTCGCGGATGCCTTCGCCACCTGGCAGCACGAGATCGAGCGGGCCCGGGAAGCGGCCGCGTCCCGATCGTTGGACGATCTCAACCGTGGCGCCCACCGCAGCGGCGACGACTTCAACCTTCGCTGGATCATGACCCACATGATCGAGGAGTACGCGCGCCACAACGGTCACGCCGATCTCATCCGTGAGTCCATCGACGGCGTCACCAGCGACTGAATCGCGCGTACTGGTCCTGCTTCCCCATGACGGACCAGTCCAGTTTTTGAAGATTGGACCGGGCCACAAGGCCTTCACCGGATTAGCGTCTCCCTCGCGAACCGACGAACGGAGCCTTGGTGCACCCTCAACTCGCCGCCGACCTCGAACGGCTGCCGGACCTGCTGGAGGACGTGCGCCGGTACGCCGCGGCCTTCCTCGGCGGGCTGGACGAGCGGCCGGTCGTACCCACCATCGGTCCGGCCCCCGCCGCTGCCGCTCTGCCCACACGCGGGGACGGGCTGAGCGCGGCGCTGCGGGGGTTCGCGGAGCGCTGGGAGCCGGGTCTGTCGGCCGGGGCGGGGCCGCGCCACCTCGGCTTCGTCACCGGCGGCGTGACCCCGGCGGCGCTCGCCGGGGACTGGCTGACCTCGACCGTCGACCAGAACCCGATGTCGTCGCTGGACCCCACGGGGGAGCGTCTGGAGCGGGAGACAGTCGGCTGGCTGCGTGATCTCTTCGGCCTGTCCGACGGGCATGAGGGGAACTTCGTCAGCGGCGCCACCATGTCCAACACCGTGGGCCTGGCCGTCGCCCGCGAGTGGCTCGGTGAGCGGCTCGGCGTCTCGCCGGCCGAGGAGGGGGCCGCGGCGCTCGGCTCAGTGCGGGTGCTCTCGGGCAGCCCGCACTCCAGCGTGGCCAAGGGCTTGTCGATGCTCGGCCTGGGCCGCTCGGCGCTGGTCCCGGTGGCCACGCTCCCCGGCCGGGAGGCCGTCGATCCGGCTGCCCTGGAGCGGGCCCTGCGGGAGAGCGACGGCCCCTGTGTCGTCGTCGCCAACGCGGGCACGGTCAACACCGTCGACTTCGACGACGTGCGTGCCATCGCCGCGCTGCGCGAGAAGTACGGCTTCTGGCTGCATGTGGACGCCGCCTTCGGCGCGTTCGCCGCCCTCTCCCCCGCGTACGCGCATCTGGTCGACGGCATCGACGAGGCCGACTCCCTCTGCGTGGACCTGCACAAGTGGCTGAACGTGCCCTATGACAGCGCCGTGCAGTTCACCCGTCGCCGCGATCTGCAGGCCCGGGTCTTTCAGAACGCCGCGGCCTATCTCGGCCCGCTGGGCGACGTGCCCGAGGCGGTGCACCTCACCCCGGAGAACTCCCGTCGGCTGCGGGCGTTGGCCGCCTGGTTCACCTTGCGCGCGTATGGGAGGGACGGCTATCGCGCGATCGTTGAACAATGCGTGGCCTGCGCGCGCACCATGGGCGAGGCCGTGGAAGCCCACCCCGCTCTGCGTCTCCTCGCGCCGGTCCGTCTCAACGTCGTCTGCTTCACCCTGGCCGAGGACCCCACCGCCGAACGTCTCGCCGCCCTCGCCCGGGAGATGGCGGGCACGGCCTTCCTGACGCCGACGGTGTACGCCGGGCGGCCCGCGCTGCGGGCGGCGTTCAGCAATTGGCGCACGACCGCGGACGACACCGAGCTGACGATCAAGGCCCTCACGGACGCCGTGAGCACGCTGCCGGGCGGGCCGTCCGTCTGAGCAGCCGCTCCACGGATCTGGACGGTACGGGCGTACGGCGTCCTCGTACGTGTACGGGTCATGCCGACCGTAACGGGGGCGCCCAGCGTCACGTCGGCTGCCCGTACCGCCGCGCCAGCTCCCCCACCGCCTCGGCGAGCGCGGCCCGCAGCTCCGGCGGGCCGAGCACCTCGGCCTCCACCCCCAGCCGCAGCACGTCGTGGACCGCGACCGGCAGCGACTCGACGGGCAGCGTCACCCGCACCCAGCCGTCGTCGTCCGGCTCCCCCGCCGCCGCGGCGGCGGCCCCGCCCGCCGCGCCGAACTGCGCGGGCAGCAGCCGCAGACCCCGTGGCGACAGTCTCAGCAGCGCCTCGCCCTGGACGCGCAGGTCCTCCAGCCGTCGTGCGGACCGCTGCCAGTAGTCGGCCAGGTCGAAGCCGGCCGGACGCTCGAAGGACGCGTCGAGGACGTCGACGGCGAGGATGCGGGAGACCCGGTACGTACGGACGCTGTCCTCGGTCCGCGCCGCCAGGTACCAGATGCCGCCCTTGAGGACGAGGCCCAGGGGCTGGAGTTCGCGGTGCACCTCGCCGCTCCAGCGCCGGTAGTGGACGCGCAGGGCGCGCTGCCGCCAGACCGCGTCGGCGACCTCCGCGAGCCGCGGCACCGGATCGGCGTCGCGGAACCACGCGGGCGCGTCCAGGTGGAACCGCTCCTGGATGCGGCGCGAGCGTTCTCCGAGCCCGTGCGGCAGCGCGGCCCGCAGCTTGAGCTGCGCGGTGGCGAGGTCCGCGCCGAGGCCCAACTCGGCCGCCGCGCCCGGCGTTCCGGCGAGGAAGAGCGAGTCGGCCTCGTCGCCGGTGAGCCCGGTCAGCCGGGTGCGGTAGCCGTCCAGCAGCCGGTAGCCGCCGGCCGGCCCCCGGTCCGCGTAGACGGGCACACCGGACGTACTGAGCGCCTCGACGTCCCGGTAGACCGTGCGGACCGAGACGTCGAGCTCGGCGGCGAGCTCGGGCGCGGTCATCCTGCCGCGGTTCTGGAGCAGCAGGAGCAGGGAGAGCAGACGGTCGGCGCGCATGACGGCATTGTCCGCCGCCCTCCCCCGTACCTGACAGCAGGTGTCAGGTACGGCGGACACGCTGGGCGCACCGCCGCACGGACAGGCCGCGCGGCGGCTGGAAAGGAACCGTCATGACCACGCACGCCACCGGTGTCTTCACCTACGCCGACTGGGACGAGAGCCCGGTCGGCCAGGTCGAGGGCGCGGCCCGGCTCGCCCACGCGCGGGTGACCAACCGCTTCACGGGCGCGATCGAGGCGGCCGGCACCTCGTGCGAGTACACGATCGTCTACACCAGCGGGACGACGGGCGTCTTCGCCGGCTACGAGCAGATCGACGGCGCCCTCGACGGCCGCGAGGGCAGCTTCGTCCTCACCCAGCGCGGGCACTTCGACGAGGAGGGCACCGTGCACTGCGCCTTCGAGGTGCTGGCCGGGGCGTCCGGCGGCGCGCTGACCGGGCTGGCCGGAAAGGGCGCGTTCACCGCCCGGCGCGGCGAGAAGGAGATCGCCTACACCCTCGACTACGACCTCGGCTGAGCCGGATCGGTCGACGGGCTCCGTCAGGCGGCGAGGTCCGGGATCCGCCAGTCTATGGGCCGGTGGCCCTGGGCCCCGACCGCAGCGTCGATCTGGGTGAAGGGGTGGGAGCCGAAGAACTTCTTGGCGGACAGCGGAGAGGGGTGCGCGCCCTTGACCACGGCGTGCCGCTCCTCGTCGATGAGCGGCAGCTTCTTCTGCGCGTAGTTGCCCCACAGCACGAAGACCGCCGGGTCGGGTCGGTCGGCCACCGCGCGGATCACCGCGTCGGTGAACTTCTCCCACCCCTTGCCCTTGTGGGAGTTGGCCTCGCCGCCGCGGACCGTCAGCACCGCGTTGAGCAGCAGGACGCCCTGCTTCGCCCACGGCATCAGGTAGCCGTTGTCGGGGACGGGGTGGCCCAGCTCGGCGTGCATCTCCTTGTAGATGTTCCGCAGCGACGGCGGGGTCTTGACGCCCGGCCGCACCGAGAAGCACAGGCCGTGCCCTTGGCCCGCGCCGTGGTACGGGTCCTGCCCGAGGATCAACACCTTCACCTGGTCGTACGGCGTCGCGTCGAGGGCCGCGAAGACCTCCTCGCGCGGCGGGTGGACCGGGCCCTTCGCCCGCTCCTCCTCGACGAAGCCCATCAGGTCCTTGAAGTAGGGCTTCTCCAGCTCGTCGCCGAGGACGCCCGTCCAGGACTCGGGCAGCATGTCGGTCACGTTCAACAACCTCCGGTGGGTGATCCGCTGTCGACCACAGAACCTACCGGCGACCACTGACAACGCGCGGTGGGAGCAGCGGACCGGTGCCCGCCGCTCCCCCCTCCGGCTCCTTCGGCCGCGGCTACACCCCGGCGTTGAGGAACAGCCCGCCGTCGACGACGAGGTTCTGGCCGGTGATCCAGCCCGCCGCGTCGGAGAGCAGGAACGCGGCCGCGCCCCCGATGTCCGCGGGGACGCCGAGCCGCCCCATCGGGTAGCCCGCGGCGGCCTCCGCCTCCCGGTCCTCGTAGAGGGCGGCGGCGAACTTGGTCTTCACGATGGCCGGAGCGATCGAGTTGACCCGTGCCGCCGGCGCCATCTCGTGGGCGAGCTGGAGGGTGAGGTTGACCATCGCGGCCTTGCTCATGCCGTATGCCCCGATGAACGGGGAGGCGGAGACGCCGGCGACGGAGGCGATGTTGACGATCGCGCCGCCGTTCTCCTTCTGCCACGCCTGCCACGCCTGCTGGGCGAAGCCGAGCGCCGAGAGGACATTGGTCTCGTACACCTTGCGGGCCACGCCGAGGTCGAGCTCCGTGATGGGGCCGAAGACCGGGTTGGTGCCCGCGTTGTTCACGAGGTAGTCGACGCGCCCGAAGGTCTCCATGGCGCGTTCGACGACCGTCGCCCGGTGCGCCTCGTCGGCGGCCTTGCCCGGCACGCCGATCGCGCGGTCCTCGCCGAGCCGCTGTACGGCCTCCTTGAGGGCGTCCTCGCCGCGCCCGGTGATGACGACGCGGTCGCCGCGCGCCACGAGCGCCTCGGCGATGCCGTATCCGATGCCCCGGCTCGCGCCCGTGATGATGGCGACCCGCCCGGAGTCGTGGCCCCCGGCGTCCGCGGCGCGCCCCTGTTCCTGTGCACTCATGTCGTGTGCCGTTCCTCGTCGGTTGAGCGGGATCAGTCGGGCGAGGTCAGTTGAGCGGGCCGCCGGCCACGTACATGACCTGCCCCGATACGAACCCGGCCGCGTCGCCCGCGAAGAACGCGATCGCGTTGGCGATGTCGTCGGGCACGCCCACCCGCTGGACGGGGATCTGGGTGGCGGCGGCGGCCTGGAACTCCTCGAAGCCCATGCCGACGCGCTCGGCGGTGGCGGCGGTCATGTCGGTGACGATGAAGCCGGGGGCGACCGAGTTGGCGGTGATGCCGAACTTGCCGAGCTCCTTGGCGAGGGTCTTGGTGAACCCCTGGAGGCCGGCCTTGGCTGCGGCGTAGTTGACCTGGCCCCGGTTGCCGAGCGCGGAGGAGCTGGAGAGGTTGACGATGCGGCCGAAGCCCGCGTCCACCATGTGCTTCTGGCAGGCGCGCGACATCAGGAACGCGCCCCGCAGATGCACGTTCATGACCGTGTCCCAGTCGGTTTCGCTCATCTTGAAGAGGAGGTTGTCGCGGAGCACGCCCGCGTTGTTGACGAGGATCGTCGGGGCGCCGAGCTCGGCCGCCACCCGCGCGACGGCGGCCTCGACCCGCGCCGGGTCGGAGACGTCGCAGCCGATGGCGAGGGCCTTGCCGCCCGCCGCGGTGATCTTCTCCACGGTGCCGGCGCAGGCGGCCTCGTCGAGGTCGAGCACGGCGACTGCGCGGCCCTCGGCGGCCAGCCGCACGGCGGTGGCCGCGCCGATGCCGCGGGCCGCGCCCGTCACGACGGCTACGCGCTGCTCAGTGGTGGACATGCGGGATCTCCTCACCTCGGAAGCGGCTCACCGCCCCGGTCCGTCTGTGGGTGAGCAACCGCTTAGTACCTTCAGCAGAGCTGACGCTAGAAGCCGGGCCACCGGCTGTCAACGCCTCCCCCGCTCACCTCACCAGCAGGTCGAGCAGGCGCTCCGCCTCCGCCTCCGGATCCATGGTCAGCCCGGTGTGCACCGGACCGGGCTGCACGACCGTACTGCGCGGCGCGATCAGCCAGCGGAAGCGCCGGCCCGCGTCGTCCCCCGCGGCCTGCCCGGCCCGCTCGCCGCCGAGGCACACGCCCTCGACCGCGCCGAGCGCCACCCGTACGCCCTCGACGTCCGCGGCGGGGGCCAGCGCGAGCAGCCGCGCCTCGTCCAGGTGCGTACGGGCGACCACGACGCTCTTCGCCCGGCAGTAGACGAGCACGCCGGCATTGATCATCTCGCCGCGCTCGACGCTCGGCACGACGCGCAGCAGGGCGTACTCGAAGACATCGCGGCCATGGTTCGCGGCGCTCACTTCACGGCCTTCCGGTGCAGTCGGGCGGCCAGCCATTCGGGGGCCTGCGAGGGCTTGTCCTTCGAGGGCGCGCCGACCGTGATCCCGTCGGTGACCGTACGGGCCCGCTCCAGCAGCACCTCGACATACGCGCGGCGCAGCGCGTCCGGACCGTCGAAGCCCGGTTCGTCGACGAGCCACTCGTCGGGCACATCGGCGGCGACCTCGGTCAGCAGTTCCTCGGTGACCAGGGGCGCCAGTTCCGCGGCGGCAGTGGCGATGTCTGGCGCGAAGGGCGCCAGGACGTGGTCGGAGGCGTCGTACGGCTTGGCGGCCGACTTCTGGGCGCCGGGCCAGTTGTGGTGCCAGATCATGGTGGCCCCGTGGTCGATCAGCCACAGCGCGCCGTGCCAGACCAGGAGGTTGGGGTTGCGCCAGGACCGGTCGACGTTGTTGATGAGCGCGTCGAACCAGACCACCCGCCCGGCCTCCGCCGCGCCGACCTCGAAGGCGAGCGGATCGAAGCCGAGCGACCCGGGCAGATAGTCCATCCCGAGGTTCAGCCCGCCACTGGCCTTGAGCAGGTCCTGCACCTCTTCGTCGGGCTCGCCCAGCCCGATGACGGGATCGAGCCGCATCCGCACCAGCTCCGGCACCCGCAACCCGAGCCTGCGGCCGAGCTGCCCGCAGATGACCTCGGCGACGAGGGTCTTGCGGCCCTGCCCGGCGCCGGTGAACTTCATGACGTACGTACCCAGGTCGTCGGCTTCGACGAGCCCCGGCAGCGAGCCACCCTCACGCAAGGGCGTGATATAGCGAGTGGCAGTGACCTCTTCTAGCACTTTCCCCGGCTCCATGACTGTCTGGCCCGATAATCGACGGTCGACTTCAGGTGTCCGAACACCGGAGAATCGCCGAGATCAGCACTGGGGAGAATCCGGGGAGTTTCGACTGGCATCCCGACCCCCTTGATTCCCGAGCAGTCCGTCGATCGGGGCGCACCCCTTGCTTCCGGCCTCCGGCACGAAGTGAGCATAGTAACCGAGCGTGACAGCGGGCGAAGAGCGCCCGAGCCACCGTGCCAGCGTCACCACCGACTCACCCGCCTCCAGCCTGATCGAGGCATAGGTGTGCCGCAGCACGTGGAACCCGTCTTTCGGTGCCGCGGCCCACTGCCCCGGTTTCGCCCCCTCGGGGAGCGGCGGAATGCTGCCCACCGCGGCGAGCGCCGGCTTCCACGTATAGGTGTTCCACGTGTTCGCGGAGGCGGCATTGCTCATGCGTGTGGCGAGTAGGAGCGAGACCTTCCGGGTCGGCCGGTCCGATCCCGGTGCCTCCTATGGAAGCTCCACCTCCAATGACGGGAACACCTCGCCGTGGCGCTTCAGCTCCTCGGCCACCGCTGGGGCATGTCGACCGTGCGCGTTTTCGTGCCCTTCGGCAAGGCGAAGTACTTCCCCTTGAACGTCTGCACCTGGCGACGAACGTGCAGCACGCCCCTCGCCCAGTCGATGTCCTGGGGACTCAAGCCAAACACTTCCCCTTGGCGGAGCCCACACCCCAGACCGGCCACGACGGCTATCCGGTGCCGCGGGCTGATCGCATCCCGAACCCGTAGCCCCGTCTCCAACGGCCATGCGTCCCGCCGCTCCTTGGACGCTGTGGGCCACCGTACGGACTTCGCGCGCATCGGGTTCCTGGCCGGCCGCTTGTCATCGACGGCCGCCTCCAGAATGCTCGACAGCTCGGACAGGATGCCGCGCCGGTAGTCGACCGACGAGACGGTGTCGGCCAACTTCGCCATATACGCGCGTAGTTCTGCCGCAGTAATCTTCCTGAGCGGCAGTTCACCCAGGTGCGGGACAATATGAAGCCGGGCACGATGCTCCTGGCCGTCCCGGGTCTTCGGAACTCCACCGCCGCCCGGGGCCCAGTACGTCGCGATGTAGTCAGCCAGCGTGAGGGATCCGTCGCGAGGATCCACGAACTCCCCGCGCTCGTCGTCCGTAACGGACCGGCGAAACCACGCCTTAGCGTCCTCAAGGGTGTCGAAAGAATGATCCCGGACCCCCGGTATACCGGCGACCTTGTACCGCTTCCCTTTGCCGTACCGAGCGGTTCTCTCTCTTCTACCCGTTATCGGGTCCTTTTTCTTCTTGATCCAGCGGTCTTCGATGTAGCCGGCCAGGAGAACCTCTCTCTTTCGGCAATGCAGACGCCCCCTATGACGTTGCGCGTCAGGGGCTGGGGGTGGGGGTGTGACCGAATCGATACCGCACTCAAGTATTCAACGGGTTGAGAGCCGCATTGGAACGGGAGTCGGCTTGCTCCTGTTCGTGAACCCAGCTGTCGAGGGAATCACGTCTGTACATGACACGGCCGCGCGGCCCCATCCGAAAACTCGGCGGGCCCTGCCGCCGATGCCGCCAGACGTAGAGCGTGTGCGGCGACGAACCAAGATACGCAGCGGCATCCTTGACGGTCAGGAACGCGGCGACAAAAGCGGGTTCGTACTGTGTGGGCATGAGAGCTTTCTGTGAGATGTGCGCGAGGGAGCTCGCCTGGAGAAAAGGAACAGGCTCCCCGCCCTCTCAGCTGACGACAGTCGCCAGCCGTTCCCGAGCCCGGGAAGACGCATGACGATTCAGCCGCCACCATGCCGTTCGTTGCGGCCTGGTAGGTGCCGAGTACGGGCCAGAAGAGCACAGTTCGCTTCCGGTCCACCGCCAAGCAGCCGGTGCGAACTACATCCATGGTGTGGATGAACCCCAGTTGGGCTAACCGGGGACCATCGGTTACATAAGGGGCGATGCCGCGCGGAATCCTCTGCCCGGCCCAGGGCCGAGGGCCGAGGGCCTACGACGCCAGTCGGTACGACCGAAGAGCTGGTGTCGCACCGTCCGATTCCAGAACAAGGAAGCCTTCATCAGTGAGGTGGCGAAGGCTACGGACCACCGCTCGCTCGCCGACACCGATGGCGCGAATAACCTGCCGAGTGGAGGTACCAGGGTGGGCAGCGACATGCGCGAGAGCCTTGCGATCACGGCGATAGTCGCGCTGCGCCTGGTCCTCCACAAAGAGGCCGGCTGCGCAGACGCAGAGGCACAGAGAAGTGACAAGGACACATTGATCCCAGCGTCGCGAGCCGGTCAACGCTTCCAAGATTCCGAGGATGAAGAGAACCGGGGCGGTGAACCGCAGGGAACGTACGGTGGCTTTGGACAGGAGTGCTCCTCAGGTCAGGGCTTCGTAAAAGCCAGCGGCATCGAAGGGCCATCTCGACTATGGCGGCACCCAGTCGGCTGGAGCTCAACTTAAGGCCCGCACCTCGTGTCCCTCGATGGTCAAGTTTTTCGGGGACGTTGTCCGTTGACATGGACTCCGCAGCAGGTTCCAGCCCTTCGAGGCTATTGCCTCTCTGCCGTGAGCGAATCTACTCCCAGCACACGGGGTTGGCGGCTGTAATGGCCCCGCAATACCGACCGCGATCCGCTTCTCCTTTAGCTGCGCGACCGCTGAGCGGAACCAACATCGACAGCTCGCCAGCATCGGCGACGCTCTGCAAATTTCCCGCGCCATCGGCACAGAATCAGAAATGGCGGCTTGGCTACATGATGCACCTATGCGCCTACGCACGCAGGTACTACGAAGGAAGTCTCCGTGCGCAAGCGCAGCGCCAAGCGCACGCTGCCGGAAAATCTCCATACTTGCAGACCGAAGAACAGCGTAGGAATTCCTACGCTGGCTCCTTCATAGAACAGCTTTGTGCTCGCCCGAGCAGACACCTCCATCACGCCCATGGCCACCTCAGCGGTCGCAACATCTCCGCGTGTGAGGAGCAGACTCCGAGACGACGCGCAGGACGAACCCATCCTGGGGAACACCTCCGCGTGTGCGGAGCAGACCCGCGAGTGGTGCGCGGAGCACTTCGACGGCCGGTTCCTGGAACACATCCCCGAGATCGCCTTCAAGTACGACGGCTCCGTGGAGCGCACCGCCCAGGTCATCGCCGCCACGGCTTCGCGGTGGACTGGAAGCTGTGGGAGCGGGACTACGCCGCCTGCAGCCCGTGCCGCCCCGGCGCGAACTGCCACTGACCGCCCCGCACCGAGCCCGGCAGCACCTCCCCGCTGCCGGGCCCCGACACGCCACAGGCCCCCACGGGGTGAAGCGATGTCAACTGCCGGTATCAGCGAGGGGCGTGCGGGTACGGTGTGGCGCACCCGCCCCGAGGAGTGTCATGCCCCGCGCCGCCACCACTCTCTCCGAGTACTGGGATACCTACCGCCCGCACCGGGGAGACGGCGAGCAGCCGCGCCCGGCCGCCGACGTCTTCGGGTGGACCCAGTACGACGGCCACGGCCCCGGCGCGGAACTCCTGGGCACCCCGAGCACCGCGCTGGAGCTGGGCTCCGCCGAGGGCAAGGAGGCCGCCTACCTCGCCCACCGCGGCACCGAAGTGACCGCCCTCGACTTCTCCGCCACGCAGATCGCCCGCGCCCGCCGATGGTGGCACGACACCCCCGGACTGACGTTCGTGGAAGCCGAGGCATGCGCGCATCTGGCCGCCGCCCCGGCGTCCTACGACGCGATCTACTCGATCTGGGGCGCCTGCTGGTTCACCGACCCCGACCAGCTCGTCCCCCTGATCGCCCGACGCCTGAACCCCGGCGGCGTCTTCGCCTTCTCCCAGGCCGAGCCGATCCAGGGGCACTACGGACCCGAGCCGATGTACGGCAACGGCCTCGCCGGCCGCAAACTCGTCGTCGTGCGCTGGGCCTACTCGCCCGAATGGTGGGCCGACCTCCTCAAGCGCCACGGCCTCACCGACACCGACGCCCAGATCCTCCCCGCACCCGACCCGCAGGACGTCGGCACACTCTTGGTACGCGCCCGCGCCCCCGAATAGTGGGCGACGGGCCGCGGGCGCGCGTGAGAGTTCAGCGGCCAGGCCAAGGGAATGCCTGTTCCTGGACCGTCTATGACAGGTCGGAGGGAGTGACGCATTGGCGAACGGCTCGCTGGAGGTGTGCAGTCGGCTCCGCGTCGACCTCTACTCCGTTTCGGAGAGTAGATCTCTCTCACGAACGACCTCACGAACAGAGCAGTGAAGATAGCGAATATGACAGTAACCCCTTTCACAATCCACCAAGCCTCTCATTGCATGCCACGTCCCTACCGGTAGTCCGTTAAACGCGGTGGTAGAGATCAAGGGGTCTGCCGGTGGTGACCGCGTCGAGGAGGGCTTGAAGCTCGGACGGCGGGTCTTTGTCGGTCCAGGCCCGCCACCAGCGGGTCATGGTGGTCGCAGGGGTGAGCCAGGCGCGGACTGCTCGTAAGGCCCTGGGCCAGCAGGGCGGTTGGGGCTGGTGGGGCGTGGTGGAGCCCCCTCTCTGCGCCTTCGTCGGGGCGGGGCTCGGGCGCGGTGACGTCCAGCGGTCCGAGCGGGGCGAACCACTGGTCCCAGCAGAAGGAGAAGGCACAGTTGACCAGGGTCTGGTGCCGGTGGATGGCCCCCTCGCCGAGCGGACCTGGAAGTCGGCCCAGCCGAGCTCGTCCTTGATCTGCTTGTAGCTCTGCTCGATCCACGGCCGCAGCCCGTAGACCCGGACGACCTCGGCGAGGTCGGCCGGCGGGTGCGTACTGGTGGTGGCGTGCGGGGCGTCGGGATGGGGCAGGTTGGTGGCCAGGTACCAGGTGGCCTTCCCCGGCAGGAGGCCCGGGTCGGTGGTGGCCACGACCAGGCGGCACGGGCTGTCGGGGCCGTAGCCGCCCAGGCGCGCGTCGGCGGCCCACCAGGTCTCAGTGTGCCCGTCGCGAAAGCGCCGTTCGACCGGCGTCCAGTCGCCTGGATGGTCGGGGTCGGTCCCGGTCAGAGCGCGGGCGGCGTCGATCGGGGTGTGCGGCTCGTCGGCGTGGGCCCAGGTGCCCCGGTGCGGCTTGAGCGCCACCACATAGGGAAGTCCGGCCTCGCGCAGCGCCAGATACCAGTCATCGCTGACCGAGTATGCGCAGTCGGCGACCACAGCCCGGCAGGCGAAGCCCGCCTGTTTGCCTTGGCCGGCGAGGGCTGCTGAGATCTGTGGTCTGGTGCGGAAGCCGGGGTCGGCTCGACCACGTGCGAAGTGGTGGGCGGGCGTGTACGGCTGCGCGTGCAGCGGGTAGTACACGCGTCCGTCCGGTAGGAGCTGTTTCTCGGATCATGTGCGGAGCCAGATCGCGAGGGCTGCGAGGGTGACGGTGCCGCTGTAGATGTAGGTGCGTTTGTCGTAGCGGGTGGCAACGGCCCGGAAGTTCTTGAGGCGGTTGATGGCGCGTTCGACGGTGTTGCGTTTCTTGTAGCGCTCGCTGTCGAAGCCGGTGGGCCGACCGCCTCGCGAGCCTTGGTTCTGCCGATGCCGTTGCTGGTCGAGCCGTTCGGGGATGGTGGGCCGGATTCCGCGTCGTCGCAGGTAGCGGCGATTGCCGCGGGAGGTGTAGGCCTCGTCGGCCAGGACATGATCGGGCCGGGTGCGGAGGCGTCCAACTCCGGCACGAGGTACGGCCCCCTGTTCCAGAACGCGCTGGAACAGGGGGCCGTCACCGTAGTGCCCGGGTGTCAGGACGAAGGCGAGGAGCCGGCACCATCCGTCGGCGGCGAAGTGAACCTTGGCGGTGAATCCGCCCCGGGAACGTCCCGGACACTCGCCGATCGGACCACCGCCTCCTCCAGGCGGACGGCCAGCTGCCGCGAGACCGGATCGACCTGGTTCGTCCCCCGCCCGGCCCCCTTTTGAGGAACCGTGGCCGGTGGCGTCTTCCGCGCGCCGGCGGCATGCTGATACGCCCGCACCGTGGCCGAGTCCACCGACACGTCCCAGTCGATCCTTCCCGCGGCATCCTCGGCGGCCTGAACCCATGACAGGAGCATCGCCCATGTTCCATCCGCTGACCAGCGGCGATGCCGTTTGCAGACCGCCTCCCACGGCCCGAACCGCTCCGGCAAGTCCCGCCGCTGCGCACCCGTCCGCACCCGATACAACACCCCGTTGACCACCCGGCGATGATCACTCCACCGACCTCCACGCGCACCACCACGAGGCAGGAACGACTCCAACCGCTCCCACTCCGCATTCGTCAGACCCCCTCGGCCCACACAACCAAGCCGACCCCAACCCCTCTTACATGTCAGGAGATCCGAGAAACAGCTCCTAGCCGAGATGAAGGAAGCGCTCGCGTGACCCCGAGACCGTGGGGAGAGCTGTTCGCGCGCCCTCCCAGACGGTGCGCCGGGTCGCCCCTCCGCTGCGGCGGGGTGGGCGATCCGGCGTGCCCGGGGCCGTCACTTGTGCAGGGCGTCGCGGAGGGCGCGGACCTGGTCGGCGAGGTTCCGTTCGCTGATCCTGGCCTGCGGGAAGAGCAGGTCGAAGCCGTGTACGGCGCCGGGGACCTGGATGAATTCGGTGGTGACGCCGGAGGCGCTGAGGCGTTCGGCGTACTGGCGGCCCTCGTCGCGCAGCGGGTCGATCTCCGCGACGGCGATGAAGGTGGGCGGCAGGCCGCTGAGGTCGTCGGCGTGCAGCGGGGAGGCGTACGGATCCAGGTTCTCGCCGCCGGTGTAGTACTCCAGGGCCAGTTCCATCGCGCGGCGGTTGAGGACGGGCAGGTCGCCGGCGGTGCGCATCGAGTCGCTGGTGGCGGTGGTGTCGACGCCGGGGTAGGTCAGCGACTGGAAGATCACCTCGGGCCCGGCCAGGTCGCGGGCGCGCAGCACGGTGGAGGTCGCGAGGTTCCCGCCGGCGCTGCCGCCGGCGACGGCGATGCGCTCGGGGTCGCCGCCTATGTCGGCGGCGTGCTCGCCGATCCAGACGAGGGCGGCGTAGGCGTCGTCGGCGGGGGCGGGGAAGGGGTGTTCGGGGGCGAGGCGGTAGTCGACGGAGACGACGACGGCTTCGGCCTCGGCGGCGTAGCGCAGGGAGCGGCCCTCCTCGGCCTCGGGGGAGCCGTAGGTGTAGGCGCCGCCGTGGATATAGAGGATGACCGGGAGGATCTCGTCGGTGACGGGGCGGTAGACGCGCAGCCGCAGTTGGCCGCCGGGGCCGGGGATGAACAGGTTCTCGGTCGTGACGCGGTCGTCGGCAGGGGTGTCGGGGAGGTCGCGCAGCACCGCGTACCGGGCGGGGTCGGCGAGGACCTCGTCCAGGCCGTAGACGGGGAAGACGCCGGTGTCGGCGGTGTCGAGGAGGTTCTGGATCTCGGGGTCGACGGCGGGGTACGACATGGCGGTTTGCTCGCTTTCGTGCGTGTTCCGGAGGAAGCAACATCAGTTTCTCCAGTTCACGGACGCCACAGAAGTGGCCCGAGAGCCATGATGTGAAACTATCGGGCCATGACCGTCACGGCCCCTCACCAGGTCACGGTGCTCGCCATCGCGCCCGTGGTCGCCTTCGACCTCAGCATCCCGGCCCATATGCTGGCCACCGTCCCGTCCGTCACGGACCAGGCGGCCTACCGGGTGCGAACGGCCACCCCGGACGGCTCCTCGGTGTCCACGGCGCACGGGTACGCCGTCACCCCCGAAGGCGATCTGTCCCTGCTGGAGGACGCCGACACCGTGATCGTCGCGGGCACCCGCTCCCCGGGCCTGCTCGACGAGGGGTTCCTGGACCCCCGCATCGCCGAGGCGCTGCGGGCGGCCCGCGACCACGCCCGCATGGTGTCCCTGTGCACCGGGGCGTTCGCGCTCGCGGCCGCCGGTCTGCTGGAGGGGCGCCGGGCCGCGACGCACTGGCGCTACGCCGCCCACTTCACCCGGCTCTTCCCCGCCATCGCGCTCGACACCAACCCGCTGTACGTCGACGACCGCGGGGTCCTGACCTCCGCGGGCGGCGCGGCGGCCATCGACCTGTGCCTGCATCTGATCCGCGCGGACCACGGCAGCTCCGTGGCGAACCAAGCGGCCCGGTACAACGTCGTCGCGCCCATGCGGGAGGGCGGGCAGGCCCAGTACATCGACCAGCCCGTCTCGGAGGACGCGGGGACGTCGACGGCCGGGGCGCGCGCGCTGATGACCCAGCACCTGGACCACCGGCTGTCCCTCAAGGACCTCGCGGCCCACTGCCACATGAGCGTGCGGACGTTCACCCGGCGGTTCCGGCAGGAGACCGGCCTGTCCCCCGCCGAATGGTTCACCTCCGCCCGCCTGAAGCACGCCCGCTACCTGCTGGAGTCGACGGACCTGCCGGTGGACGACATCGCCGCCGAGTGCGGCCTGGGCACCGGCACCAACCTGCGGCAGCACATGCGGATCAGCCTGGACACCACCCCTTCCGCCTACCGACGCGCGTTCCGGTCGAGCGCCGGGCCCCGGCCCTGAGCGGAGGCCGGGGCTGGTCGGGCCGTCACCTCAGCTTGGCATTTAAGGCCCGAGTTGGTTTCGTTCCTTGATGCTCTCTGGTCGTTTTACGGTTTTCCCCACGTCGTAGTGGGTGGCGGGCCGTCTGTTCTTCGAACCAAGTGGCCGCCCGGGGCCTGGTCGTGAGGGTTTGGGCGCCTGGGCTGGGCAGGCAAGGTGAGGGCGGAGGCCCCTGAACCCTCGGCGGGGGCGTGCCCGGTGTCGCACGCGCCGTCATCGGCCGCAGCGACACCGGTGGGGTTTCGCCGGATCGGGTGGGAACCGGTCGGGTTCGGGGGTTTGCCAGGGAGGCCCGGTTCTAGGGTGGCGTGCCTGCTCCCGGGGCCTGTCGCCGGTGGGCTCCGCGATCCGCCGGGGGTTGTGCATGGGGTACGTGCGGCTGTTGCGACGTCGGCCGGTGCTGGTGCTGTGGCTGTCGATGGCCCTGTCGGCGCTCGGGGACCGGCTGTACGGGCTGGCCGTGATGTGGGTGGTGTACGAGGCGACCGGCTCGGCCTCGTTGATGGGCCTGGTGGCCGTGGTCGAGTCGGCGCCCTACATCGCGCTCGGCGGCGCCGGGCGGCTGATGGAGCGCTGCGCCGACTGGCGGCGCCTGGCCCACCTCGATGCCGCCCGCGGCGCGGTGGCGGTGGCGGTGCCGCTGCTGTGGTCGCCGGACCGAACCGGCTTCGCCGTGCTGCTCGTCCAGGTACTGCTGCTCGGCACCCTCGGCGCCCTCTTCGACCCCAGCCTCACCGCGCTGGTCCCCGAGCTCGTCGAACCCAAGGACGTCCAGCAGGTCAGTGCTCTGTTCGACCTGACGACGCGGCTCGCCGCGGTGGCCGGCCCCGGCAGCGTCGGTGTGCTGCTGCTGGTCGTCTCCGACATCGAGCTGTTCGCCCTGGACGGCGCCACGTTCGCCGTGTCGGCGGCGGCGCTGGGCTGGTTGGGGCGACGGGCCGTGGCCTCTGCTGTGCCAGGTGCTGCCGGCTCGGCCGGGCGGCGAGAGGCCGTACGGGCCCGTCCCGTACTGCGGGCCCACCCGCAGGTAGGCATCGCCATCGCAGTGCACGCGGGTGGGATGTTCGTCGCGGCGGTCTCCGCCGTGGGGCTGCCCGCGCTGCTCGCCTCCCGGATGGGGCAGACAGCAGCCGGCTACGGCCTGGCACTCGGCGCGACGGCGGCCGGCGCGCTGGCCGGGAATTTTCTGGTCGGCCGTCTGCCGGAGCACTGGCCGTGGCTGGGCACGTACTGCGCGGCCTGGGCCGCGGCCGGCATAACACTCGCCGCCCTCAGCTTGGCGTCCTCCCTGCCCGCCGTCCTGGCTCTCAATGCCGCCTCCGGGCTGGTGATCCCCGTCAGCGCGGTGGCGCTGCGCACCCGGCTGTCCCGCTTCCCCGGCCCGGAGCGGCTGCGGTTGCTGACGGTCGACCAGACCGCGATCCGTACGGCGGGCACCGCCGGGATGCTGATCCTGCCGCTCGCGGTGGACACGGCCCCCGCCAAAACGTTCGCGGGCGCCGGAACCCTGCTCTGCACGCTGGCGGTGACAGGCTGGTGGGTCGGCGAACGCACGGCCGACGCTCCCGCACCGGATGGTGTCGCACACCGCGCCGCGGACCATCGGACATGACCGGGCCCGCCGCAGGACTTCGGGGCCACCTCCCGAAACCGCTCGATAGAACCAGCGGGCCGGACTCCGAGGGCTTCGCGTCAAGTCGTGCGCCGAGCTGGTCTCCCCGCCCTGGCCGGCTTCTCAGGGCTGCAGTGCACTCCGACGGCCCTCAGCTCGGCGTCCAGGTCCACGACCATGACGCGTCGCAACTCCCGAAAAAGCTGACTGGCCAGTACGTACCGCACCGCCGGGTTCCCGTATGCGACGGGGGCCTCGGTGTCCAGCACGAGTTGATCGGTCGGCCGGGGGCCGCGCGGGCTGCGCGCGGCGTACGCCGCGCCGAGCACTCCCCAGACCGCGTACTTCTTCGCCCACAGCGCGACGCAGCGACGCCGCAGATGCGGACACTGCCGGGGGCCACCAGGGCGCAGGGCAGACACGGCGGCGGCTGCGCGACGGCCCCTCCTTCAGATCAACTTCCGTGAGGGGCACGGTGGTTCGGGTGATCGGTTAGCCACTGCTGGAGTTCGCGATGGCGGAACTGGTAGGCGGTGCCTGACTGGCGCATCAGCCCGGCGGCACAGCACCAGTCGAGGAACGCGCCCAGGCGCCACGGCAGCTTCCCCCGGGTGCAGATCAGAAAGGCCGCATAACGGCGAAGGGGGGCGGCCCTGATCAGCGTGACGGCGAGTCCGACGGCCAGTCCAATAGCCGCACCGCTGAAGGGAGCCAGGCTGAAGGGGGCCTGAGCGAGCGCAACCTTGTCGATCATCCCAGAGGAGCCGACGTCGTCTTGCCACCAACTGGGGAGAACATCGCGCGCGTAATGGCTGGGCTTGGCAATGCCCTTGTTCCCTATGCCAGTGATGCCCATGACGAGAGCCCCGATGAGTGCGGCCGAGAAGCCGCTCGCGACCCCGGCCACGACGGCGTGCGGGAGGACCCTCCGCATGACGGTGCGGGGTGAGGCCGTCGCGGCGGGTTCACCGGACGCTCCGTCCACGAGACCGACGAGGATGCCGCTCACGATCCCGCCCACACACCCGAGTACGAGGCCGATCAGCGGTTGGACCAGCGGGCCCGGGACTTTTTCCACGCCGAGAATGCCTGGCTCCAGTGTCACGACCGAGTCGAGGGGGCCTCCCACTGACGCCAAAGCCACAACGTTCAAGGCGAGTCCGCTGCCGATCCCCCACAGGAGCCCCATCAGCAGCCTCCGTCCCAGCCCGGCCCAGAACAGGCGTAGGCCACTGCGGGTCCTCAGCAATCTCCACTCGAGGTGTCTCGGTACGGGCTGCCGGGCACGTGCCGCTGCCAGACCCGCGAAGACGCCGAACACCAAGGCGACCACCAGAACCGTGTAAATGACGAGCAGCAGGTAGGTCAGAGGAAGCCAGAGGAAGGGGGATTCAGAGACATCGGCGGGAGACGGATCGATGGAGCTGAACAGCAGCAGGAGCAGGAGCAGCGGGGAGATCCACGGCAGGAGCGCCGCTGTGGTGGTGAGCAGGCCGTCGGCCACGCGCACGCGGCGCCGTCCGGCCAGCGGCCAGAGTTCATGGAGAATCAGGTCGGTGCCCGGGCGGGCATCGGGGGGCTCGGCCGGGCCCGGCGGGGCGTCGAGGTGGGTCGCGAGACGAGAGAGCCATCGGTGGACGAGGGCGGCGTCGTAGCGGCGATGGGGGTACAGGGTGCTGGCGGCGGGGATGAACCGGGCCAGCAGATGCTCGTCGAGTTCCTCGGGGGTGGTGTGCCGCAGGAGTTCGGCGGGGTCACCGTCGCGGGCGTACACGGTGGCGGCCAGGCACAGCCGCCACGGTGTCGACAGCGTGGTCGCCAGCGGGCCGGCCGGGGCGTCGTGCAGGGCCGTCAGGACGGGTTCCCAGCGTGCGGGGGTGGCGGATCGGCTCAGCAGGTAGGCGTGCGCGTCCAGGGCGGGGACGGCGTCGATGTCGACACGCGCGGCGTCCAGCAGCCGGGTGCGCGGGGCCAGGGCGTCGTAGTGGGCGGTGCGGCAGGTCAGTACGAGGGGCCCGGCGTCGCGGCCTTCCTGGTAGGCGTTGAGGGCTTCTAGCGCGGCCAGGGCGCGTGGGGCGTCGGGGGAGGGAGTGGCGTCCGGCTGGGTGGGGTCCATCTCGTCGAGGCCGTCGAGCACGGGGAGCACCCGGTGGTAGCGGACGAGTGCGTCGGCCATCGCCGTGGGCCAGTCGTACACGTCGACGAGCCGGCCGACGAGCAGTTCACGCAAGGGGGCGCGGGTGTCCCACTCGGCCAGGGGCACCCGCACCGGCACCGGATCGTCCTCGCCGCGCTCTTCGAGCAGGGCCAGCATCAACTCCAGGGCCAGGACGGTCTTGCCCGCACCCGGGGCGCCGGTGACGACCAGGCGGCGCGGACGGGTCTGCCGGTAGTAGGCCGCCACGTCCGGAACGGTCGGAGTGCCCTCGAACAGGCGCCCCGCGTCCGCGGGCACCGTCGCGGTACGGGCCCGCGCTGCCCGGACGGTGAAGGTGAGATTGATGCGCTGCGTGTCGTTCCCGAGGAGCAGTCCCCACTGCTGCTGCTCAGACTCCTTGACCTGTGCCGCCAGGGTCGCCGCCCAGTCTCGTGAGCGGTTCGCCAGGTCGCCCGCCGGGGTCCGGCGCAGCGCCAGAACTCCGGCCAGCAGCGAGGCGACCGCGATCGGCAACCCGAGCAACGCGGCCGTGTCGGCGGGGCCCAGTTTCCCGGCGTCCCAAACCTGGCGCACCGCGTAGGCGAGGCTGGCCACCAGCAGCACCGCAGCGCAGACACCCAGCCACCGCCACCGACGCCGATTCCCTCGCCCCCCGATCCCCTCCCTTGCCATAGTTCACCCGTTCCCGGTGGCAATCACCGCACCGCACACCGGGCTCGTTCTGCAGCAACTGGATTTCAGGGGTAAGTACATGGCGGAACAGTAGTAGGCCCCCGTGAGGTCCGGCGCCAATGCCGCCGTTCTCGCCGAGCGGGGGCCTGGCCCACGGCACTAGCCTGCGGGAACGTGCCACGGGCCGTTGGGGCGCCCGCCGTGCGATCAGCGGTGTCACCAGTCAAAGAGGAACAAGCTCAGCGGTCGATCGGGAGCACATGATCCAGGCCGCTCTCGCGCAAGATCTGCTGGATCGTGTCGTCCAGGGTGCTGGCCGTGTCGATGACGGTCTCCAGGGCGTCGGGCAGCAGGTCCTTCTTGCGGTACCAGTCGCGCAGGTGGCCCTCGTTGACGTGTGCCAGGTACTCGGCGTCGGGTTTCGTCGCGTGCCTGAGCACCGTCTCCTCGAAGGGCACGTGGAGGTAGTAGCACCGTGTGATGCCCCGGTGGGCGCGCACCAGGCCCTGAAGCATCGCGCCGTAGCGGTCGGCGTACAGGATGCCTTCGACAACGACGTGGAAGCCGTGGTCCAGGGCGTAGCGGGCGGTGAGGTCGATCAGGCCGATGTTCGCGGCTCCGGGCCGGTCGCGTTCGCGGAGCACGGTCCGGCGCAGGTTGTCCTGGGCGACGATCGCGAGGTTGCGGCCGAAGTTCTCGCGCAGGCCGGCGGCGACGGACGACTTGCCCGAGGCGCTGTTGCCTCGGAGCATGATCAGGCGCGTGTCTTGGGTTCCCACCACGCCCGGCGAGGTTTCAGTCATGTCCCATGCTCAGGTGGAGCCGGGTGTCGTGGAAGTGTTCCCAGTTCATGACCAGGCGGAAGCGCCGATGCGCCTCCAGCCGTTCCGCCTCGGCCGGTTCCTGACCGCGCCGCACCTGGGCGTCGCCGGAGGCCACGAACTCCGCGAGGGCGATGCGGACATCGTCAGCACCCTGGCCGGTGGCGGCCGCCAGACGGTCCAAGGAGGTGAGAATCTCCTGCGGTTCGCCCAGATCCTCGACCAGATAGGTGAGGAGCCCGTCGACGAGCGGGCCGGTGCGCATCGTCCACCGGTTCCGGTCGAGCCGCTTGGCGAGGCCGGCATCCAGGGGCAGCAGGTCACCGGGCAACGGCAAAGCGGCGGGCATCGACCACAGGGTGCCGTCCGGCGTCTCCGTATGGCGCGCCAGGCCCCACGTCAGGTAGAGCTCGGACAGGTCCCGCACGGTCGTGGGCACCGGGAAGCCGGCGACCGTGAGCATGGTGGCGAACTGCTCCCAGCGGTTCGCCTCGGACGCTTCGCGTCCCTCCGGCGCCTCCTCGTAGTCCCACTCCTCATCGGGCCACGAGAAAGTGAGCGCCCCGTCGAGGTCGCCACCGATCATGTCCCAGTGGCCGTCGCAGATCTCCTGCAGGAGGTCATCCAGAGATCCCGTGAAATCGGGCTGACTCGCGGTCCCGATCAGCAGGGTCAGCGGGAAGCCCTGGCGGGGCAGGACGTGCTCCCAGCCCGACATCCACCAGTCGTGGTGCATCGCCATGTCCCGGCGCGGACCGGGCACAGACGGGTTCTCAGTCATTTGCAGCTCTTCTTCGAAGGACAGCCAACGCTTGCAGCGTACGCATGGTGAAGCGGGGGGTGTTCCTACTCCGGCAGGAGTCGCGCAACGGGTTGCGGTCCCAGCACTTCACGCTCTCCGGCAGGCCCGCTCGCCGGGCCTCGCCAGCCGCACTGCGCCAAACCGGTGGTCTCCCACGAGGTCGAGGAACGCCCCAAAACAGCCTGATGCAGCCGGGGCAGCGGCGTGAGTCGTACGTCATCCAGAGGGCCGTGTCTCGTTACCCGCTACAAGCGCCGTGCTGGGTGCATGGTCAAGCCTGCGGGAGGCGACAGGTGATCCTGTTCAACATCGAGTGCGCGGTGTTCGAAATCGACGGGGTGGTGTTGGAGCGGCGGTTCGATGCTCCGCTCACCGCGCTGGCGGGAGAGACCGAGTCGGGCAAGAGCACGCTGCTGGAAGCCCTGTAGTGGACGCCAGGCGTCGAGGGCATGACCTTGATGCGTGCTGTCACGCTGTGCAGCCGTGTCGGTTTTACGGCCCGCGTCGGAAACTCACGGTGGCGGATCACCCGCAGCACGGCGGCCCCGGCAGAGGACGTGTCCTTTACCAACGAGACGCTGGGTGTCGAGGAGCGCCACCCGGTCAAGCGCAGCGAGTCCCGCCGGTCCGCTGCCGATGTCTTCCAGGACTTCCTCGGTATCCCGCGACTCGGCGCGGGGCGCACCTGCGTCACTCTGGAGCTGCTGATCCCGTGGATCTACGCACGCCAGCGGAACCTGCCCAACGACTACCTCGACGGGCAGGGCAAGGAACAGCGGATCGCGGTGGGGCGAGTGCTGCTGGGCGCCGATGACGAGACGGTTGATGCACTGCGCCAGGAGGCCGGCAGCAAGGCGAAGGAGTGGCGGTCGGCGAACAACAGGGTGAAGAAGATTCTGCGCGACCGCGAGGAGCGCGAACTGCCGTCCGTCGAAGACCTTCAGCGCCGTGCCGCCCAATGGACCGCACAGCACCGGGAGGCATCCGACACAGCCGGTCAGGCCGGTACGGCACTCAGCCGCCTGCACACCGAACTCACGGCGCTTCAGCAGAAGGTCGCTGTGGCGGAGGGAACACGTCGCAGTGCTCGTGCGGCCGCCGACGACCGGGAGCGGACGGCGCGCCTGCTGGAGGGGGCTGCGGCCGAGGCCCAGGGGACGACTGTCCGGTGTGCCGACGCTTCGACGAAAAGCGTCAGCAGCGTGTCGAGCAGTTCCAGGAGCGGATGTCCCGGGCGCAGCAGGTTGCCGAGCGGGCCCGTGACGCCGCCCGTCGTACGACGCAGGCCGCTGATGACGCCCGCTGCCGGGCCGGGGACGCCGATCGGGCCGTGGTGGAGGCTTCGGCCGCCGCGCAGGCCTTCGCCCAGGACGTGATTGCGCCGCAGCAGCAAGTGATGGTCGAGGCCGAAGCCGTCGCGCGGGAGCCGGCCTCGCGGCTTGAGCAGAACGCCGAGCACCTTCGGGAGCTCGCAGAGCTGACCGAGCTGCGCGAGCAGTTGCCGCAGTTGGAGAAGGACAAGGAGACTGCCGGGGCTGCGTACACCGCTGCGCGGCAGGACACTGACCTGATGGTGAAGCAGGCCACCGACCGGTGGTCCGATCACCTGTTGCGGCGGATGCGGGACTGCGACCCGGAGGTCACCACCGCCTCCGTCAGCCCGGACGACTTCTCCGTCACCGTCAACGGCGGCGCGTTCGACTCACGAGTCGTCGCCGGGCACGGCAGGGCCCGGACCAATATCAGCGTTCTGCTGGCGCTGCGCGACACCGCGCGGGAAGTCCCCGCGATGCCGGTACCGCAGTTCCTGATCGTCGACGGCCCCTTCACCGGCCTCGGCAGCAGTCCCAAGGACCAGCGGACCGGAGGTGCCCTGCTCAACGGCCTGACGGACCTGGCCACCTCCGAACATCCCGCGGGCAGCGGCGGGCAGGTCATCATCGCCTGCACCGAACTGCGCGGCTCCCCCGGGCCAGCCGTCCGAGAAATCCGTACCGCCTGGCGGACGGCGCGATCCCGGGCCTGCCACCGCGCCAACCCGACACGGCATGACACCGCAACGCCAGCGACGTGTCCTGCCGAGAGCGCCTGGGCACTCGCTCCGGCCTCGCCCAGCAGTTTCGCGCTGCGCCGTCCCCGGACCTGGCCGAGCAAGGCCGCCGGAACCGCCTGGGGGCTTTCCGGACTCGCCTTCCTGCTCTTCGGCGGACTGAACTACTTCACCCGCATTGGACTCATCGTCAACACCATGTGAGTCCTCACGGGCGGAAGCCGCCCTGTTCAAGCCCAGAAATCAGCCCACGCACGGGCAGCCTCGGCGACTTCTTCGATCCCCGTGACGCCGTACGCCCGCCAGTCCTCCCACGACCGTGCCTCGGCCTCGGTGAGCACCCGCACGCCCCGGCGGGGGGCCTCGGCGAAGACCGGAATGGCCGAAGCCTGCTCCGCCGCCTGCTTAGGGGTCTGCTTCCCGTCCAGGACCAGCCGGAAGCCCCACAGGGCCGCGTCGACCCAGCCCGGCCCCCGTGCCGCCCATGCCCAGTCGACCAGCCACGCTCGGTAGCCAGCGACGAGGAAATTCGTCGCCGCGGGGTCGGCGTGCACGAGCCGGTCTCCGTGGAGCAGCGGTTCGTCCCTGGCATCGCAGTAGTAGCCCCACCGATCCCACGCCGCCATCAGCCCGGCCTCCGGGGCGGGCCAGGTGCTCAGGGCCCGCAGTACCGCCGCCACGGGCTCCAGGTGGCCTCCGTCGGACTTGAAGTCAGCCCACGGGGTCGCGGTGACGCCCTCGAAGCCCAGCAGCCGCCACCCGCCCGCCGACACGCGCCACAGCAGCCTCGGGGCGAACTCGGGCAAGAAGGGGTTGACCCTCGCCTCCGCCTCCAGCTCGCCGACGCGTTCGTGGTCGGCGGGGAGGCCCTTGACGAAGACCTTGCCGCCGTCCGGGAGAAACAGGAGCGCGGCGACACCGGAGCTCTCCCCCGTGGCCATGTCGGCCCTCGGGCATCCCGCACCCACCCGGTCCTCCACGGCAGCGCGCGCCTCGCCGGGGAGCCCGTCGAAGGAGAGCCGCTCGACGCGCACGGTCAGGCTCCCGGCCTCGGAGGATTCGGCGGGAAGGGAGGATTCTTATCCGGCCCCGGACCACTGGGCGGGCGCCCCGGCGGCGGCTGGGAAGGAGGGCGGGCGGGAGGCTTCCGCGCTTCGCTCGTCATGGGCGCAGCGTAACCCCCGACACATCCTCAGTCGCTGCACTTTGACGAACCTGACGCAATACCTGGCATAGGCGAAACCAAGAACCATTCCCCTAGGGAATATGCCAAAGCGCAATAGAGTGAGCTATCGATCCAGGATCGCTCAGGCCAGGACTGCAAAAATCATCGGAATAGCCCCTAGCGTCGCACAGAAAAATATCGCTTTCCGTGCGTAAACCTTGGATACTCTTCCCCTACAAACACGAGGTGAGCCGACCGTGGATCGTAGGTTATCCGGACCTCATCCCCGACTTTAAGGCACTTTCGCTTGGCGCGAAGCGCCACCGTCGCATTCTCTCCAGCGACAGGCTTGCGCCGGAGCAGATGCGAATACTCTCCCGGCCACTTCTCCACACCTCTACAGCGAGCAGAAACGGTTACCTGCCGCCTATAAGACAAGGTATTGGACACGCCGAGAGCCACCCCCACGACCAACCAGCCAACGCCCGTAAAGAAAACGATCCAGCGACCAGCCTCCGGAATATCCGGAAAGGCGAGTGCGATCATGAAACACCAACTCTCCCAAGGAGAGGGCAAATTGCGGGGACAGCGTAAGCCTTGAGGTAACCACGCCAGTTCAGCTGCCACACAACCGTGCCCTCGGAGCGCGGTGTGTCCGCTCTTCTGCCGCCCTCCGCCGCGGTGGCTCCGGCGGAGGTGGCGGCGGCCGCGCTGGCGGCCTTGCGGAGCGTTCCCGTGCAGATTGGCGTGTTCCAGGCCGCCGCGGCCCTCCTCGACGAGGTGGCGGATGCCGGCGAGGAAGACGACGCGCGGCGCCGGGCTACCGCGGAGACCGTGGCACTGCTACGGGCCGCAATGGACCGGGAGAGCTGAGGGCGCGGCGCCGCACGCTGAACGGCTGCTGACGAAGTGGGCGGCCATCGCGGCGCTCGCCGCGGAGCAGATCGCGGCCGGGCCTCGTGGCGAGGGTGACGGTCTCCGAAGGTAAACGGCGGGCGGGGCGGAGGGCGTGTGTCAGTGCCGGATGGCGTGGTCGAGGATGGCGCACATCCGCCCCAGCTCACCGTCCTGGAGCACGCTCCGCGGTTCGAGGGAGCGGAGCGAAGATACCCGCAGTCATGCCGGCCGACCAGATCAGCAGCCGAGCCCGGACCTACGCTGCGACGTCTCCGCCCTGGTCACGGCCGCGCGGGCGGAGCACTACCTGCGTGGGGTGGTTCAGGGTCTGCCGAGCATGGTGCGGACCGCGGCGTCGACCAGGGTCCGGTGGGCGGCTGCGGCCTTGGGTGCGGCCAGGCCGAAGATCGTGGTGGTCAGTACGGAGAGGGTACGGCGGCCGGTGCGGTCGGTGTAGGTCTCGCTGGAGTAGCCGGGAGCCTGACCGTCATGCCCCCACACGGTGCCGCACGGGAAGACGATCTTCCGCAGCCCGAGCCCGTAGCCGTCGCCGTTCGGCTTCGCGGGGTCTTCCGGGACGGTGGTGAGCATCTGCCGCAGTTGGGCGGGCGGCAGCAGTTGTCCGGACACCAGCGCGGCGTCGAAGCGGGCCCAGTCGCGGGCACTTGAGACGATTCCTCCGGCGGCCCACAGGGTGCTGGTGTTGATCGCGGTGGTGTCGACGCGGTCGCCGCGGGCGGGCCCGGCGAACGCGGTCCCCGGCGGGGCGCCCGGGGGCAGGAGCGGCGCCAGGTGGGCGGCGTCGGGTTCGTACCCGTGCGCCAGGCGCCGACCCGGATGGTGACCGGTGGGCAGGAGGGTGTGCTCAAGCCCCAGGGGCCCGGCGATCCGCCGCTCGATCAGGTCGGCCAGACGCTCCCCGGTGACATTCTCCAGGACCAGGCCGAGAGCGGTGTAGTTGGTGTTGCTGTAGGAGAAGCGACCGCCCGGGGGGAACAGCGGATCGTGCCGGACGCCCGCGGCGAGCAGTTCGCCCGGCGCCCACGGGCGGGGGTCCTGGCCGGTGAAGGCTTTGAGGACAGCGGGATCGTCGAGGTAGTCGAACAGGCCGCTGGTGTGGTTGAGCAGCATCCTCAAAGTGATCGCCCGGCCGTTCGGGACAAGGCCCGGCAGCCACCGCTCCACCGCGTCCCCCAGCGCCACGCGCCGTGCGGCGGCCAGTTGCAGGGCCAGTGTGGCGACCATGGTCTTGGAGTTGGACCCCATCCGGAACGCGTCCCCGCCCGTGAGCCGATGATCGGGCCGGGTCCAGGCCGCCTGCCGGGCGATCTCGACAACCGGCCGCCGCCCGTGCCCCACCCGCACGATCACTCCCGGCACGCCGGCGTCCACGACCCGCTGCGCCAGATCGGCCAGGTGCACCGGGCCCGTCACCGCCTCGGCCCGGCCCGCCGCGCGGGCCGGTTCCGCTGGTGAGGCCACGGCCGTGCTCACACCGGCCCCGGCACTCGGGATGAGGGCGGCGGCCAGGGCCAGCACGGTTCGGCGCCGGGGGCGCACCCCCTCGATGTCTTCGGTCATGGCAGGGACCCCTCTGCACGGTGTTCACGTCGGTACCACCACTGTCCTGGCACCGGCCAGGGAAGGCACGGGTGCTGAGAGGCGTATGCGCGGGGGCCTAGAACCAGTTGGGGAAGGGCCTTCCCCCTGATGTTGGCCACGGGCTATGCGGCTTGTGCCAGCGTAGTTCTCCGGGGCGCCGCGAGCGTGCGGTCCGGCCATGACGGCCGACGGCACCGCCTGCGTGGTGATGCCGCGGAGCAGGAACCGGCGCACCCCGGCCACCACATTCTGGACCGCGGGCCGGCTGTCGGACAGGCTTCGCGCCGGCCCCGCCGGCACCAGCCTGGGCCCGGCAGTCCGTTCGAGGGGAGACCCGGTCGGCATACCACGCTGCCTCCCGGAGGTTCGCTCCGTAGAAGGCCCGGCCCGCTCAGAAACAAGGGCTCATCCTCCTTGTCCCACTCGCAGGACGGCCGGGTTGCGGTGGCCACTTCCAGGCGCTCACCGCCCTACCCGCAGCCGCGGGTGCGCCCCCGCGTTGCACAGCGGCCGGGCGCACGATCCCGGTTTGTCGCGTGGGTTCGGACGGTTGGGTCTGCTGTCGTTGAGCTTCTTGATATCGGCCTCGCTGAGACCAAGACCGACGCTCTGAGCGAGACTCGGAATCGTCCGGAATCACCGACAAGGGCATCTCCGGCGCGGCCGAGGTCTCCACGGGCGGGCGGGCCATGGTCGAGGGGCACGCCGAGTACGGGCATGTGGGTGTCTACGAGCGGGCGACTGGATTCGCCGGCCGCGAAAGCCAGGTCAGTGCTGGAACAGGCCCGGCGCGAAGGCGTTCGCCGGGGCGAAGGTCAGCGGCACCAGCGGCGCAGAGGTCGCGGGAATCGGTGTTGGCACGACAGCCGAGGGGTGGGCCGGTGCAGGTGCGGAGGCCAAGTGGACTTTCGGCAAGGCCGACGACGGAAAGTTTCACATCGGCGGCAAGGTGGGCATCTCCCCCGCTCTCGGCGGCTCAGTGGGCCTGGAGATCACGGTTGATCCCGGAAAGGTGGTCGAGGCCGTAAGCGATGCGGTCGACGAGGTGGGGACGCAGCCGACGCTGTCGGCGACTTCGCCGGCTCGGTCAAAGACACCATCACCAGCTATTTTTGATGCACACTCCCGTAGGAGTAGGAGGGAGCCGAGATCCCCGCGACACTGCCGGTGCCGATCGAATTTCGACTGCCGGAGGGCTGGCGAGCGGCGCCCGCGGACCAAGTGGGTGCTCAGGGCGTGGCCTTCATCGCACTGCACCCGCAGCCGGATGCCGGGTTCACTGCCAACATCACCATCGACGGCGAGTACCGGCCGGACGCGGCAACACTGTCCGACATCGCCGATGAGCCGGTACGGCGCTGGCGCGAGGTCGCCGAGTCCGTAACGGTGACCGACCGCCGCGACATCGGCTCCCCGGCCGCACCCGGCCTGACACAGAAGCTGACCTTCACGGCCGTCGCCGGGGGCGTGCGGCGCGACCTGCCCCAGTCCCATGTCTATCTGTCCATGCTGGACGTCGACGACCCGCATGAGCGGGCAGTCATCCGGCTGGTCCTGACCGCCGCGGCGACCCAGCACGATGCAGTCCCGGGAGACTTCCAGGACTTCCTGCGCACGGTTCGCCCAGACACCGCAGCGCAGTCCTGACCGCTCCGTGGACGCGAGAGATTTGTGCGGGGAGCCGGACCTCCATAGGTTGACCGGATGGGCCTTTTCGACAAGCTGACCGGTACCAAACGCCCCGGCAACGGTGCCGTACCGCGTTCCGCTGAGGAAGTCCGGGCAGCACTGCTCGGGCTCAACGGGCCGGACGTGCCCTACGTCGTACGCTATGGCGGCCCAGAGGGTGCCAGCCTGGTCGCGGAGTGGCGGATCCAGGAGCCCGCCTGGCAGACCTTCTTTGCCCGCACCCAGGTGAGCCTGGCCCTTCAGGTACGGATGCGGCTGGTCCCCGCGGACCACACGGTCCGGGCCCTCGACCGCCAGTGGCAGGTCACCTGGGCCGGGGACACACCCGAACTGGCGCTGTCGGCTGAGGCCTCCCGCGGACAGGTCACCATGGTCTCCCGGCGCTGGACGATCGGACGGGGTGCCGAAGGGGGCCTTGAGGCAACGGAGACGTTCCGCTTCGACAGCTCGGAGCTCAAGGACCCCCTGCAAGACGCGGTCCTCGCAGCAGGATGGACCTGGCGTGGAGCGGTATACAGCAAACTGTGACTGAGCCAGGCCGGGAACAGCCACTCCTGTCCGCAGCCGCAGCCGCAGCCGCAGCCGCAGCCGCAGCCGCAGCCGCAGCCGCAGCCGCAGTGGATGGTGTGGTCGTGGCTGCTCATCAGTGGCTCGCACACGAGACGGGAGTGACAGGACACCTCCGGCCTCACCATGGGGTCCAGGGACATCATCAGTGAGGCAGCGTGACGAGCCCCTTTTCATAGGCGGTGACGACGAGCTGGCCCCGGTCCCGGGCGCCCAGTTTGGTGAGCAGCCGTGACACGTGCGACCTGGCGATGGCCACCGTGATGAAGAGGTCCTCCGCGATCTCGGTGTTCGACCGTCCGCTTCCGGCCAGGGTCAGCACTTCCCGTTCTCGTTCGGTGGTGCCCTCGACTGGCCGTGAGGAGCGTTCCGGGACAACTTCGGAACGCCCGACGAAGTCGGCGATCAGACGGCGCGTCACACCCGGCGCGAGCAGTGCGTCGCCGGCGGCGACCACGCGGACCGCAGCGAGGATGTCGTCCAGCGCCATGCCCTTGACCATGAAGCCGCTCGTGCCGGCCCGGAGCGCGCCGTAGACGTAGTCGTCCTCATCGAAGGTGGTCAGGACGAGGACGCGGGTCGTCGCCGGACCAGCCATGATCAGGCGGGTGGCCTCGATCCCGTCCATGCCGGGCATCCGGATATCCATCACCACGACGTCGGGGTTCACCTCCCTGACCAGCTGGACCGCCTCAGCACCGGTGCAGGCCTCACCGACGACATCCAGATCGGGATGATCGGCCATGAGTACGCGCAGACCGGACCGCACCAGCGGCTGGTCATCGGCAAGCACGACCCGAACCATCATCGGGCCTCCACCGGCACTCCGACGGGTGCGGGCAGCGGCAGCCTGGCCGCCACCCGGAAGCCGCCCTCGGGGCGCGGCCCGGCGCAGAGGTGACCGCCCAGTAGGCCGACCCGCTTCCGCATCCCGATGATGCCGAAGCCGCGGGCCGAGTTGTCACCGGTGGCGCCGCGCCCGTCGTCGACGACTTCCATGGACAGTTCCTCGTTTCTGTAGTCGATGGCCACCCGGTGTCGGTGTACAAGTGGACGTGCACCACCTCGTACGAATGAAAGTGCACCGTTGTTGATGCGGTGAAGTGTGTTGGCTGTGAGCCTGCTGCTGTCCGTTCTGGGTGGCAGGGAGGCGGCTGACGGTGGTCTTGGACCCGCATCGCTGGCTGGAGTTGAGGCGGTTTCGTCCGCTGTTCGAGTCCGGCGCGATGAGTCTGCGGGATATCGCGAAGGAGACCGGGCTGAACCGTCGCACGGTCAGCAAGTACTTGCAGGGTGGGGCATCTGCCGCGCCGCCGCAGCGAACCGTGGACGGTCAGCGGTATCGGCGGGTGGTGGACGAGGTCGCACCGCTGATCGACGCGATGCTCAGGGCCGAGGTGCTGCTGAAGGCATCGGTGATCCACGAACGCCTGGTCCACGAGTACGCGGTCAGCATCAACTATCAGCGGGTGAAGATCTATCTGCAGGAGGCCAGGCCGCGGATCGCGGAGGAACTGGGCATCAGCCCGGGTGAGCTGGCGGGTCTGCACCGACGCTTCGAAGTCGTTCCGGGAGCTCAGGCCCAGGTGGACTGGGGGGATGAGGGCAAAATCCTCGCCCATGTCGGGATCCCGAAGGTCTATTCCTTCCACATGACGCTGTCGTACTCGCGCGATCCGTTCTGCTGCTTCACTACCAGCCAGGACCTGGCGACTTTCTTCGACTGCCACCGCCAGGCGTTCGTGCACTTCGGCGGGGTGCCGATGAGCATCGTCTATGACCGCACCAAGACGGTCGTGCGCCGGCACGTCGCCCCCGGCGAGGCGGTTCCTCTGCACCCGGAGGCGGTCGCCTTCGCCGGCCACTACGACTTCGACCCCGATGTGCTGGCCGCCTATCGCCCCACCGGGAAGGGGCGAGTCGAGCGGCAGGTCCTGATCGTCCGTGATCACGTCCTGGCCGGTCGGGCGTTTTCCTCCGTCGAGGAGCTGAACGCCGCCTTCGCGGCCTGGGTGCCGCTGCGGCGGGCCAAGGTCCACGGCACCCACGGCGAAGTCATCGGGCACCGGGCCGCACGCGATCATGCAGCCCTGCGGCCGCTGCCCGAAACTCCGTATGTGGTCGCCCAGCGGCATCTGCGGCACGTCGGCAAGGACTGCCTGGTCGCCTTCGACGCGAACCTCTACTCTGTGCCGGCCCGCAAGGTCCGACCCCGCCAACTGGTCGAGGTCCGTGCCACGAAGTCGCAGATCACCCTGCACGACCCCGTCGGGCAGACACTGCTGGCCGCCCATGCGCGGGCGGTCGGCCGCGGCGCCCGCGTCGTGGACGAGATGCACTGGGATGGCCTGCCCACCGGCGCCGGACGCCGCGTCACCACCGGCGACGCCGTGGCGCCACCCCGCCGCAACCAGCCGCTCGGGCCGGACGCCGGCCCGCTGCAGGCTCTGCTGAACCGGGCTGCCGCCGCCCACATCGAGGTCGGCCGCCGCCCGTTGTCGGTCTATGACGAGCTGACCGGCACCCGCCCCTTCGCCTCCCCTTCCAAGGACGCCCGTTGAGCGAGTTGACCAGCACCCGCATCCGCACCACCTCCGCCAAGCTGGGTCTGCACCACCTGGCCGAGTCCCTGAACCAGTACATTCAGCGGGCGGATGAGGCCAAGATGGGCTATCTCGACTTGCTCGACGTGGTGCTGTCCGAGGAACTCGCCGTCCGCGACGACCGGCGCTTCCGCAACGGGCTGCGGACCTCGAAGCTGCCGCACCACAAGACGCTGGAGGACTACGACTTCTCTTTCCAGCCCGAACTTGACCCGCGCAAGATCAAAGACCTGGCCACCCTCTCCTTTATCGAGGACAAGGCCAACGTCGCTCTGCTCGGGCCGCCCGGGGTCGGCAAGACGCACATCGCCGTCGCACTGGCCGTCGCGGCCTGCCGGGCCGGCTACTCGATCTACTTCACCAGCCTCGACGACATGGTCCGCAGCCTCAAGGCCGCCGAAGAACACGGCCGGCTGATGAGCAAGCTCACCAGCTACCTCCGCCCCAGCGTTCTCGTGGTCGACGAGGTCGGATACCAGCCGCTGGAGCGGGCGGAGGCGAACCTGGTCTTCCAGGTCATCTCCAAGCGATATGAGAAGGGCTCGATCATCCTGACCTCGAACAAGACCTTCGGCGAGTGGGGTCAGGTCTTCGGCGACGAGGTCCTGGCCACAGCAATCCTCGACCGCCTGCTGCACCACTGCGAGGTCGTCCCGATCAATGGCAACAGCTACCGGCTCAAGAACCGTCTCCAGGCCATCGCGCGGGACACCGACGTGGCCTGAGCAGTGGTGCACACAACTTCGTACGCGGTGGTGCACTCAGACGAGTACGCGGACACCCGGCAACGCCCGGTGTCCGAGTGGCGGACCACGTTGGTCAGCGCCTCCTGGACGATGCGGTAGGCGGACAGGTCGATGTCGGCTGGCAAAGGACGCTGCTCTCCGCTGCGGCGCACGTCGACGCATATCCCCGCATCCGCGGTCGCTGCCGCCAGCCGTTCGACGTCGGCCAGTCCCGGTGAAGGTGCGAGCGGTGACTGTTCCGATGCGGTCGCGCCCAGGTCGGCCTGACGGAGCGACATCAGCGTGCGCCGAAGACCCGACAGTGTCTCCCTGCTGGTGGCCTCGATGGCGCGCAGGGCTCGCGGGCCTCCGTGGGCTGGGTGTGGATGACCCGGCTGCCCACACCGGCCTGGATGGCGATGATGCCGATGCTGTGCGCGACCATGTCATGCAGTTCCCGTGCGATCCGCAGCCTTTCGGTGGTCACGGCCTCGGCCACCTCCTGTGAACGCAGCGCCGCCGCGTGTTCACGGCGCTCGCGACTCAGCAGACCGACCGTGCAGGATGCGGCCATCGCCATGAGGGCGATCACGACGTTGACGGTCAAGCTGTCCCCGTGCGCGAAGATGCCGATGACCAGGAATTGCACGGCGAAAGATACGGCTACGGCGACGGTCGAGGTTCGCCGAGAGCAGGTGGCGACGATGAGGCCCAGGACGAGGTCCACCGCCAGAAACGACAGAAACCGGCCCTGATATCCCACCGGCAGGTCCGCATGGACGGAGCTTGGAGTGCCTGCCACCACGGCGGTGGATCCGAAGAGCGCCATTGCCAGAACCAGCAGCGGCGTCCGTCGTACCACGCCGATGAGCAGGCTCACGGCCAGCAGCGACCCGCCTCCGTGGGCCGTGCCCGACGCCCGCGGCGCGCGGACTGCTCGCCGTTCCCGCGCTCGTCGTGCTCTTCGGGGCCGACCTGCACACCGCCGCCGGAACGTCCCTGCTGTTGTTCGTCCCCAATTCGGTCGTCGGAGCCATCGTCCACCTACGCAATGGCACCGCCTCACCACCCATCAGCAGGCACCTCAGCCTCGGAGCCATCCCCGGCGCCGCCGCCGGAGCGCTCCTCGCACTGGTACTCAACAGCGTCGCCCTCGGCGTCGTGTTCGCCACCTTCGCCCTCACCATGGGCATCCGCGAGATCCTCCAACTCGCACGCCACCAACATCCGGCCGCTCACCACACCCCGCCCCGGCGCCCGTCACCACCGAATCAAGGGTCTGATACGCCGTCTCCAGCGCCCGGTGCAGCCCCGGGCTTCGCCTGCACCAGCTCCGGCACAGCGCCGTCACCCACCTCGGAGACGCCAACACCTCCGCCAACGTGATCATGGCCAAGACCGGGCACAAATCGCTGCGCAGCGTCCAGCGCCAGGTCAAAACGTCGCACACCGAGAGGCTCGCTCCGAGGACAGAGTGATCATGATCGTGGCCGCCACCGCAGGTATGAACATGACGGCCGCAATGGCGGACCATAGCCGGGTGCGGTCGTTCTTCGTGGCCGTCTGGGCCGAGGGAGCGGGGGTTGGTGACGATGTGGTCATGGCTCTATCCAACGGGGAGCCGTGCTACCGCGCGTCCGTCCGGTATACCCAGGCCGGGGCTCACGGTACTCGTGCCTCAGGCGCGTGGCACCGTCGCCAAGACACTTGCTGTCGAACGCCTGGACAGCGGATCAGGTCGAACACGGCGATACCCCATCGATGCCGGAGGCCGGGATCGCGTCGACGTAGTCGTCTATGGCCTGGTGTGTCCGGGGGCTCATCAGCCGGCCTCCACCAGAGTCTTGAGGGACCGAGGGAGCGTGGTCGGGGGCGCTGCGCCAGGACGAGCAGCTCGCGGTTGCGGCGCTGCTGCTCGGGGGTGATCGGCCGGGCCTTCGCATTGTCTCGGTGCCACAGCGGCGAGGCCGGCGGCTTCGGGTAGGCGAGGGCGTGGTCGACGTCGCGCTGGGTGCTGCTCACAGGGATTCCGGGCGAGGGGCCATAGCCGCAGGTCGGGCAGTTGCTGGAGGACCTGCGCGACCAGGTCCTCGGTGAGCTTCCAGGGCCCGAGCTGTCCGCGGGCGGGGATCGGCAGGGCGAGACCGTGGACGTCCGCGAGTTGCAGGTACCAAGTGCCGGGCTCCGCCCACGGCGTGCAGGACACGGAGCGGCGTTCGCAGGTCCGTCGGGCTGCGACGGGGCGGGATGCCGAGCCGCAACTCCACCTGCCGTCGATCCCCCGAACAGTCGGCCGGAACGCCGTGTCATGCTGGCCGACCACGGGCGACCATGATCGCCATTGCTGTCAGGGGAAGAGGACCACGATGCGAATGCCATGGCGCC
>NZ_JBFAIV010000026.1:0-126712 GCF_040654875.1 Streptomyces sp. NPDC050610
AGTCTGGCGTTGACTTTTGGCACGCTGTTGAGTTCTCAAGGAACGGACGCTTCCTTTGTGACCGTTTCACCGGTCTCTCCGGGCGCTTCCCTTCGGTGTTCCACCACTCTATCAGTTCTTTTCCCACTCCCTTACCGCCTGTTTTCCGCAAATAAGCAGACACACAGAAGCGGATCCGAGAATTGGATCAGTATCCGATAGATGCCGCCCTCCGACTCGCTCGCAGTTGACTGCGTGCCTCCGTCGTGGGCAGGGATACGACAGTACAGGCCCCGCAGGGGCGAGGCAAATCGATTCCTCGCTCCCCTCTTGATGATCAGGATCATCGGACGGGTTCGGGTGGGATCGGATGGGCCTTCGGTAGGCGTCGTGCGGGACCGCACTCTTATGGATCTTGTGTGCGGAATCCGCCGTTCCTATGACTTACCCTTCTGACCAGCGTGCCGTCCGGGACAGGTAGTGACGGCGCGTGATGAATCTCCACCCCTGGGAGGCTTCCCATGACCACCGTGACGTCCCCGCTCACCGGACGCGCCATCGGACTCGCGGCAGTGCCCGACCCGGTCTTCTCCGGCGCGATGGTGGGTCCCGGTACCGCCGTCGACCCGGTCCGTGAACCGTCCGAGGCCGTCGCGCCCGTGGACGGTGTCATCGTCTCCCTGCACCCCCACGCGTTCGTCGTGGTGGACGCCGAGGGACACGGCGTGCTGACGCACCTCGGCATCGACACCGTTCAGCTCAACGGCGACGGCTTCGAGCTGCTCGTCAACAAGGGCGACACCGTCACGCGCGGCCAGGCCGTCGTGCGCTGGAACCCGGCCGCCGTCGAAGAGGCCGGCAAGTCGCCGATCTGCCCGGTCATCGCGCTGGAGGCCACTGCCGACGCGCTCGGCGACGTCCGCGAAGAGGGCGACCTCAAGACCGGTGACACGCTCTTCACCTGGCAGTGATCCCTGGGCCGTCACCGACGGCGCGTACGACATCCACCGCGACGGCCGGAGCTGTCGCATCAATGGGAGACAGGTGAAATGGAGACAACGCTGCGAGGCGTCGGTGTGAGCCACGGTGTGGCGATCGGCGAGGTACGGCACATGGGCACGGCGGTCCTGGAGCCGCCGGCGAAGCAGATCCCCACGGACGAGGCTCCGCGCGAACAGGGGCGCGCGCGCCAGGCCGTGGAGGCCGTGTCCGCCGATCTCATCGCGCGCGGGAACCTGGCGGGCGGCGAGGCCCAGGCCGTGCTGGAGGCCCAGGCCATGATGGCCCAGGACCCCGAGCTGATGGCCGACGTCGAGCGGCGCATCGCCGTCGGCAGCACCGCGGAGCGGGCGGTGTACGACGCCTTCGCCGCGTACCGGGCGCTGCTGGCCGGGGCCGGCGAGTACCTCGCGGGCCGGGTCGCCGACCTGGACGACGTGCGGAACCGCATCGTGGCGCGGCTGCTGGGCGTGCCGATGCCGGGTGTGCCGGACAGCGACGAGCCGTATGTGCTGATCGCGCGGGACCTCGCGCCCGCCGACACCGCCCTGCTCGACCCGGCGCTCGTGCTCGGGTTCGTGACCGAGGAGGGCGGGCCGACCAGCCACAGCGCGATCCTCGCCCGCGCGCTCGGGGTGCCGGCCGTGGTGGCGCTGCCCGGCGCGGGCGAGCTCGTCGAGGGCACGGTCGTCGCGGTGGACGGCAGCACGGGCGAGATCTTCGTCGAGCCGGACGCGGCCAAGCGCGCCGAGCTGACCGGTGCCGCCGAGGCCCGTAAGGCCGCTCTCGCGGCGTCGTCCGGGCCGGGCGCCACCTCCGACGGGCACAAGGTGCCGCTGCTGGCGAACATCGGCGGGTCCGGCGATGTGAAGGCCGCGGTCGAGGCCGGTGCGGAGGGCGTGGGCCTGTTCCGTACGGAGTTCCTCTTCCTGGACGACAGCTCCAAGGCGCCGTCCGAGGAGAAGCAGGCCGAGGTCTACCGCGAGGTCCTGTCGGCGTTCCCCGAGGGCCGGGTGGTCGTGCGGGTGCTGGATGCCGGGGCGGACAAGCCGCTGGACTTCCTGACGCCGTCGGACGAGCCCAACCCGGCGCTCGGCGTGCGGGGGCTGCGCAGTCTGCTCGATCACCCGGAGGTGCTGCGCACGCAGCTGGCGGCGCTCGCCAAGGCCGCCGAGGGGCTGCCGGTCTACCTTGAGGTCATGGCCCCGATGGTGGCCGACCGGGCGGATGCCAAGGCGTTCGCGGACGCGTGCCGCGAGGCGGGGCTGAAGGCGAAGTTCGGCGCGATGGTGGAGATCCCCTCCGCCGCGCTGCGGGCCCGCTCCATCCTTCAGGAGGTGGAGTTCCTGTCGCTGGGGACCAACGACCTCGCTCAGTACACCTTCGCCGCCGACCGGCAGGTCGGCGCGGTGTCGCGGTTGCAGGACCCCTGGCAGCCGGCGCTGCTCGACCTGGTCGCCGCGTCGGCCGAGGCCGCCAAGGCCGAGGGCAAGAGCTGCGGCGTGTGCGGCGAGGCCGCGGCCGATCCGCTGCTCGCCTGCGTGCTGACCGGTCTGGGCGTCACCAGCCTGTCCATGGGCGCCGCGTCCATCGCGTATGTGCGCGCCACGCTGGCCAAGCACACGCTCGCGCAGTGCGAGCGCGCCGCCGCCGCGGCCCGTGCCGTGGACTCCGCCGACGAGGCCCGGCGGGCCGCGCAGGCGGTGCTGTCCGGCGAGTGAGCCGGAGTGAGTTCCCGAGGGGCGTTCCACCGCGCGGTGCGGTGGAACGCCCCTCGTGCGTCAGTGCCTCAGTGCGTCTCCCCCGCCTCCGGTGGCCGTACGAGGGCGGTGGCCGCGAGGTACTCCACTCCGTGCTCGGGCGGGACGGGTTCGCCGGTGTCGGCGTCCGTGCAGTAGGCGGCGAAGATCTCCGCTTCGCTCAAGGGGCGCAGCCAGTCGTCGTGCAGGGCCCAGCCGCGGACCCGTTCGCGGCCGTCGGGTGCGGTGGTGCGCAGGACGACGCCGCCGCTGCTCGCGGTCGACAGGCCCGCGGCCAGCACTGTGCAGAAGACGAGAGCCTGCGTCTGGGGCACCTGGGTCACGCCGTCGGGGCGGCGCTCGGTGTGGAGCACGGCGATGAGCGGCGCGCCGTCGGCCGGGATGCTGCACACCAGGTGGTGTTCGCCGTGACCGGCCGCTTCGAGGAGCAGCCGCAGGATGTGCGAGGCGCGGGCGAACGCGTCCTCGGCCCGGTCATCGCCGCAGCCCCCGCAGCGGCTCGACCGGGACAGCAGCCCCGTCGCGTACTCCCAGGTCGCCTGTCGTTCGGCCGTGTCGATGAGGTGCGGGAGCAGGCGGTCGATGGGCTGGCCTTCGTACGGCACCGTGCCGCCGGCCGTGCCCAGGTGGGCGGTGTAGCGGCTGCGGCTGGCGGGGGCGTCCGGGTCGAGGCGGGTGCGTGCGCAGAACTCCTCGTAGCCGACGGGGTCGAAGAGGGCGACGGTGATGTGGACGCCCTGTGCGGCGAGCGTCCTCAGCAGTCCTTCCATCTGCCGCAGGTAGGCCGGGTGGTCGTCGAAGGAGAAGGTCTCGTACCGCCGCATGGCCGCGAAGTCCCGCTCGTCGGCGAGTACGGCCACGGTGCTGGGCGCTTCTCGGCGCAGCTGGTGCCGTGCGGTGGGTCGCTTTCCGTCGTTTCCGGTGTGCGCCATGACTCCCCCTCAGCGCGAGCGATCAATGCTCACTCAGCGTAATCGGGGGTACTGACAGTGGCGTCCGGCGTCAGCTGTCAGCGCTCTCGACGCTCTCGCGGTCGTGGGCGAGCCGCTCGTAAAAGCGCAGGAGTTCGAGGTCGTCGACGGAGCCGGGGTTGACGGCCTTCTCCAGCCGGGTGCCTTGCAGGAGCCGTTTGACGGGGACCTCGATGCGTTTGCCGGTGAGGGTGTGCGGGACTCCGGGGACCTCGATGACCTCGTCGGGGACGTGGCGTGGGGAGAGGTTCTCGCGGATGGTCTTTTTGATGCGGTCGCGCAGGTTGTCGTCGAGCCGGGCGCCTGGGGCGAGGTGGACGAAGAGGGGCATCCAGTAGCCGCCGTCGGGCTGTTCGACGCCGATGACGAGGGTTTCGCGGATCTCGGGGAGCCGCTCGACCGCTTCGTAGATGTCGGCGGAGCCCATCCGTACGCCTTGGCGGTTGAGGGTGGAGTCGGAGCGGCCGTGGATGACGACGGAGCCGCGGGAGGTGAGGGTGATCCAGTCGCCGTGCCGCCAGGCGCCGGGGAACATCTCGAAGTAGCTGTCGTGGTAGCGGCTGCCGTCGGGGTCGTTCCAGAAGTGGATCGGCATGGACGGCATGGGGTTGGTGATGATCAGTTCGCCGACCTCGTCGGTCACGGGTTCGCCGGCCGCGTCCCATGCCTGGAGGTCGGTGCCGAGGCAGGGGGCCTGGAGTTCGCCGATGTAGACGGGGAGGGTGGGGACGGCTCCGGCGAAGCAGCTGCAGACGTCCGTGCCGCCGCTGACGGAGGCGATCCACATGGTCTCGGCGACCTCGTCGTGGATCCAGCGGAAGCCGTCGGGCGGCAGCGGTGAGCCGGTGGTGGCGACGCACTTGACGGTGGAGAGGCCGAGGTCGCGGCCGGGGTGGAGGCCGGCTTTGCGGCAGGCCATGACGTAGGCGGCGGAGGTGCCGAAGAGGGTGGCTCCGGTGCGTTCGGCGACGCGCCACTGGGCGGAGATGTCGGGGTGGCCGGGGCTGCCGTCGTAGAGGACGAGGGTGGCGCCGACGAGGAGGCCGGAGACGAGGAAGTTCCACATCATCCAGCCGGTGGAGGTGTACCAGAAGAAGCGGTCGCCGGGGCCGAGGTCGCAGTGCAGGCCGAGCTGTTTGAGGTGCTCGATCAGGATGCCGCCCTGGGACTGGACGATGGCTTTGGGGAGGCCGGTGGTGCCGGAGGAGTAGAGCACCCACAGGGGGTGGTCGAAGGGCACCTGCTCGTAGACGGGTTCGGTGCCGGCGGAGGTGAGGGCGTCCCATTCGAGGGCGCCTTCGGGGGCCGGGGTGCCGAGGAGCGGGATGTGCACGACGGCGCGGAGGGTGGGCAGTTCCCGGCGGAGTTCGGCGACGGTCTCGGCGCGGTCGTGGCGTTTGCCGCCGTAGCGGTAGCCGTCGACGGTGAACAGGACGACGGGTTCGACCTGCTGGAAGCGGTCGAGGACGCTGCGGGCGCCGAAGTCGGGGGCGCAGGAGGTCCATACGGCGCCGACGGCGGCGGCGGCGAGGAGCGCGGTGACGGCCTGCGGGATGTTGGGGACGTAGCCGCTGACGCGGTCCCCGGGGCGTACGCCGAGGCGGCGGAGTTCGGCGGCGAGGGAGCCGACCTGGCGGCGGAGTTCGGCCCAGGTGACGGTCCGCGGTTCGTGGGTCTCGTCCACGTGGAGCAGGGCGGGCGTGCCGGCTCGGGCGGGGTCGTCGGCGGCGCGCAGGGCGTGCTCGGCGTAGTTGAGGGTGGCGCCGGGGAACCAGGTGGCGCCGGGCATGGCGCGGTCGGCGAGGACGCGCTCGTACGGGGTGGTGAAGCGGACGTCGAACCATTCGGCCGTGGCCTGCCAGAAGCGTTCCAGTTCCTGTACGGACCAGCGGTGGAGCGCGGCGTAGCTCGCGGCGGGGTCGCCGGGGACGGCGGCGGGCGCGCCGTGCCGCTCGGCGGCCCAGTCCTGGAAGCGGGTGACCTGGGCTGCGGCGATGCGGTCCTCGCCGGGCTGCCACAGGGGTTCCGGCTGGGCTGCGGGCTGCGGTGCGGTGGTCATCTGGCGTCTCCCGGCTGTCACGCGTCGTGGGCGTCGCCGCGCACGTGCGGGGTGTGCGCGGAACGCGGCTGTGCAGGACGATGCCACGTGATCGACTCTCGCACCAGGTCCGGGCCCTGCGGCGGGGGCGGCCGGGGGCGGCGGGCCCGCTGTCGCGCGGCGGGAGCGCCGGGGAGCGCGGTCGGTGTGGCCGACGGATGCTCTGCGTGTGTGGCGAAGGCGCGGCGGGACGGCAGGATACCCCTGGGTGAACGGGAGTTGAACGGACCGCGGGTCCGGCGGCGTCGATGGCAGGGTGAGCAGCATGGATGCGCGTGACCTGGTGCGGTCGGTGAAATCAGTCGGTTCGGGGCGGGGGCTGCGGTCCCTGCGTTCGGCGTTGCGGCGGCGGCGCTCGGACGCGGCCGGGCTGCCGCGGCGCGGTGCGGAGCGGGCGCGGGTGCCGGGTGCGGCGCGGGGGGCCGAGCCGCAGCCGGGCGGCGGGGTGGTGCGGTTCGCGCGGTCGTCGCTGCGGGTGCGGGTCGCGGCGGGCGGGGCGGTGTTCTGCGGCTGGGACGGCGCCGAGCCGGAGCCGTCGTACGCGCTGGCGGGGCCGTGTCCGGCGGTGGACGAGCGGGCGGTGCTGGAGCCGGATACGGACGGCGGCTGGCGGGTGCTGTCGGAGCGGGTGCTGGTGGCGGTGGACCGGCACGGCGCGGTGGAGGTGCGGACGCCGGGGGGTGTGGTGCTGCGGCGGGATCTGCCGCCGCGCTGGTGGGAGCCGGTGGACGAGCGGGGTGCGGCCCCACATGCGGCGGACGCGCAGGCCGGGGCGCGCTGGGTGCAGCGATCCGAGGTGGCGGCGGACGCGCGGTTCTTCGGGCTGGGCGGGCGGGCGGCGGGGCCCCGGCTGCGGGACGGTTCGTACCGACTGTGGAACACCGATCCGGGCGGGTCCTTCGAGCCGGGGGACGATCCGCTGTATCTGACGATGCCGGTGCAGTTGGTGGTGGCGGACGGGGGTTCGCATCTGATCTTCCACGACAACTCGTGGGACGGGCTGGTGTCGTTGCGGGAGGGGGTGGAGGGCGAGGGGTCGGGGCATGACCGGCCGGGCGGCTGCGAGGTGCGGATGGACGGGGGGCCGCTGCGCTACTGGGTGATGGCGGGGACGCCGGCGCGGGTGCTGCACGCGTGGACGGCGCTGACGGGCGCGCCCGCGCTGCCGCCGGCGTGGGCGCTGGGATATCACCACGCGCGCTGGGGGTTCGGGGACGCGGGCGAGGTGCGGCGGGTGGTGGCCGGGTACCGGGAGCGGGGGCTGCCGCTGTCGGCGCTCCATCTGGACATCGACCACTACCGGGGGCACCGGGTGTTCACGGTGGACGGCG
This sequence comes from Streptomyces sp. NPDC050610, assembly GCF_040654875.1. Lineage (NCBI taxonomy): Bacteria > Bacillati > Actinomycetota > Actinomycetes > Kitasatosporales > Streptomycetaceae > Streptomyces > Streptomyces sp. NPDC050610. The sequence goes on from NZ_JBFAIV010000026.1 coordinate 7,139, forward strand.
AGCGGTTCCCGGAGCTGCCGGGGCTGGCGGCGGAGCTGCGCGGGCAGGGGGTGCGGCTGGTGTCGATCGTGGATCCGGCGGTGAAGGCGGCGCCGGGCGACGCGGTGTACGACAGCGGGGCGGCGGCGGACGCTTTCGTGCGGGACGCGCGGGGGCGGCGGGTGCGCGGGGAGGTGTGGGCGGGTGAGTCGGTCTTCCCGGACTTCACGGAGCCGAGGGTGCGCAAGTGGTGGGGCGGGCTGTACGGGGAGCGGCTGGCGCAGGGGTTCTCCGGGGTGTGGCACGACATGAACGAGCCGGTGTCGTTCGCGGCCTTCGGCGATCCGACGCTGCCGCGTTCGGCGCGGCACGCTCTGGAGGGCCGGGGCGGTGATCATCGGGAGGCGCACAACGTGTACGGGCTGGCGATGGCCCGGGCCGGTTACGAGGGGCTGTGCGAGCTGCGGCCCGCGGAGCGGCCGTTCCTGTTCTCGCGGTCGGGGTGGGCGGGGCTGCAGCGGTACGGGGGCAGCTGGTCGGGGGATGTGGCCACGGGCTGGCCGGGGCTGCGGGCGTCGCTCGCGCTGGTGCTGGGGCTGGGGCTGTGCGGGGTGCCGTATTCGGGGCCGGATGTCGGGGGGTTCACGGGGTCGCCGTCGCCGGAGCTGTTCCTGCGGTGGTTCCAGCTGGGGTCGCTGCTGCCGTTCTTCCGTACGCACGCGTCGATCGACGCGGGGCGGCGGGAGCCGTGGGAATTCGGGCCGCGGGTGCTGGAGTACGCGGGGGCGGCGCTGCGGGAGCGGGAGCGGCTCCTGCCGTATTTCGTGACGCTGGCGCAGCTCGCGCACCGGTCGGGGGCGCCGTATGTGCGGCCGGTGTGGTGGCGTTCGCCGCAGGACCGGGCGCTGCGTGACTGCGAAGACGCGTATCTGCTGGGCGATTCGCTGCTGGTGGCGCCGGTGCTGGAGGCGGGAGCGGAGTGGCGGGCGGTGCGGCTGCCGCGGGGGCGCTGGTACGACACGGCGTCGGGCCGGGCGTACGAGGGGCCGGGGCAGGTGCTGCTGCCGGCGCCGTTGGAGCGGATTCCGGTGCTGGCGCGGGCGGGTTCGGTGGTGCCGGTGGCGGGCGCCGGGGGCGGGGTGGAGCTGGAGGTATGGGAGCCGGCTCCGGGGCGTACGGGCGGGGGTGTGCTGATTCCGGACGCGGGGGACGGCTGGGAGCGGCCGGCGGCGGTGCGGTTCACGACGCGGTGGCGGGACGGGCGGCTGCGGGTGGAGCAGGAGGGGAGGGACGAGGTGGCGTATCCGGTGCGGGTGCGGGGGCGGTCGGCCTAGGCCCGATGCCGTTGCGTCAGTTGGGGGCCCAGGGGCGGCGGGCCCTCTTCCGCGGTGGCCTGCGGGGCTGCTAAGTGGAGGGACCACTGACCGTTTGGAGGGTTCATGCCACGATTCCCCGCCGTCGCGCGCGTACGCGCCCTGTCCGCCGTGGCCTCACGCGCGCTCGCCCTGTCCGCCGCCGCTCTCCTCGCGCTGTCCCCCGCCGCTTCGGCGCAGCCTGGCCAGGAGCGGTGGCCGAAGGCTCCGAAGGAGTTCGTGGCCCTCGGCGACGTCGACCCGACGATCCTTCAGGAGATCCGCTACATCACCCCGCACAACTTCACCGGGCGCCCTGTCAAGGGTTATCTCCAGCCGGTGTGCCTGCTGACCCGGCCCGCCGCGCGGGCCCTGCACCGGGTGCAGAGCGGGCTGCTGCGCCGGGGGTACTCGCTCAAGGTCTACGACTGCTACCGGCCGAAGCGGGCGGTGGGCTCCTTCGTGGCTTGGGGCAGGGATCTCTCCGATCAGCGGATGAAGGGCGAGTTCTATCCGCGGGTGGACAAGTCGCGGCTGTTCGACGACGGCTACATCGCCGAGAGGTCGGGGCACAGCCGGGGCAGCACCATGGATCTGACGGTGGTCCGGCTGCCGGCCGTGCCGACTCGGCCGTACGTGCCCGGGGAGCCGCTCGTGCCCTGCCACGCGCCGAGGTGGCAGCGGTTCCCGGACAACTCGCTCGACATGGGGACCGGGTTCGACTGCATGGACACCCTCTCCCACACTCTCGATCCGCGGGTGCGGGGGAAGCAGCGGGCCCACCGGCTGCTGCTCAAGTCCTCGATGGAGCGGGCCGGTTTCGTGAACCTGCCGCAGGAGTGGTGGCACTACACGTATCAGCCGGAGCCGTTCCCCGACTCCTACTTCGACTTCCCGGTCTCCTACCGGTCCGTGCACGGGCGTTGACACCGGTCCGCGCTCGGGCGCCGATACCGGTCCGTGCACGAGCGCTGATACCGGTCCGTGCACGGGTGCTGACACCGGTCCGCGCACGGGCGCCGGGCAGGTGGCGGCGCGGTGTCCGCCGGCGGCGCGCCGCCACTGCTGCGGGCGACCTTGACGCTCCGTCAGCACCGGTGAACACTGCCGGGTATCAGTCGGCACCGCCGCAGCAGGGCGTCCCCGGTGGTGCCACCGCTCCCCTGGCGAATGCCCTGTCGCGCTGGTCGCCGACGCCGGGCAGGGGGCACGGGAACCCTCGGCCGCCGGCCGCCGCCTCGATAGGGAGCACCCCCCTGCACGGAGGACCGGGACGGCGTCCCGGGCGAGGGACTGGGAGCCGCAGTGGATCAGTTCTCCAATGGCGACATCTTCATAGGCGAGATCATCGGCACCGCGGTGCTGATTCTCTTCGGCGCCGGGGTGTGCGCCGCCGTCACTCTCACGCACTCGAAGGCCAGGGCCGCCGGCTGGGTCGTCATCGCCTTCGGCTGGGGCTTCGGCGTGCTGGCCGGTGCGTACACGGCCGGGCCGCTGTCCGGCGGCCATCTCAATCCGGCGGTCACGCTCGGCATCGCCGTCGACACCGGGCACTGGGACAAGGTGCCGGTCTACGTGGCGGGGCAGATGGTGGGCGCGGTGCTCGGCGCGGTGCTGTGCTGGCTCGCCTACTACGCGCAGTTCGCGGCCAATGCCGACGCGGACAGTTCGCAGCCGACGCTGGGGATCTTCTCGACCGTTCCGGAGGTCCGCGCTCCGGTGGCCAACCTCCTCACCGAGGTCATCGCGACCATGGCGCTGGTGCTGCCGGTGCTGGCCTTCGGGCTCACGAAGGGGCTCGGGCAGTCCGGCACGCAGACGCTGATGGTCGCGTTCGTCGTGGTCGGCATCGGCCTCTCGCTGGGCGGGCCGACGGGTTATGCCATCAATCCGGCGCGCGACCTCGGCCCGCGCCTCGTGCACGCCGTGCTGCCCATCCCCAACAAGGGCACCTCCGACTGGGGGTACTCCTGGATTCCGGTGGCGGGTCCGTTGATCGGGGCGGCGCTGTCCGGTCTCATCTTCAACGCAGCCTACTGACTCGGGAGACGTCATGATCGACAGGACCGGCGCAGCCGACAAGTACGTCGCCGCGATCGACCAGGGCACCACGTCCAGCCGCTGCATCGTCTTCAACCAGGACGGCGCGATCGTCGCCGTCGACCAGCGCGAGCACCGGCAGATCTTTCCCAAGCCGGGCTGGGTGGAACACGACGCGAATGAGATCTGGTCCAAGGTGCAGGCCGTGGTGGCGGGCGCGCTCGCCAAGGCGGGGCTGCGGGCCGACGAGCTGAGCGCGGTGGGCATCACCAATCAGCGGGAGACGACGGTCCTGTGGGACCGGACGACGGGCAAGCCGGTGCACAACGCGATCGTGTGGCAGGACACGCGTACGTCCGCGCTCTGCCGGGAGCTGGGCGGCGCGGACGGCCAGGACCGGTTCCGGGCGGTGACCGGGCTGCCGCTCGCCAGCTACTTCTCCGGGCCCAAGGCGGCCTGGCTGCTGGACAACGTGCCGGGGCTGCGCCGCCGGGCCGAGCTGGGCGAGGTGGCCTTCGGCACGCTGGACTCCTGGCTGATCTGGAATCTGACCGGCGGCACGGACGGCGGGGCGCACGTCACCGACGTCACCAACGCCTCGCGCACGATGCTGATGAACCTCGAAACGCTCCAGTGGGACTCCTCGGTGCTGGCCGCGATGAATCTGCCCGAGGTGATGCTGCCCGAGATCAGGTCCTCGGCCGAGGTGTACGGAACGGCGGTCGGCCAGCTGGCCGGGGTGCCGGTCGCCTCGGCGCTGGGCGATCAGCAGGCCGCCATCTTCGGGCAGACCTGCTTCGGGGTGGGCGAGGCCAAGAACACCTACGGGACGGGTTCGTTCCTGCTGCTCAACACGGGCGAGCGGCCGGTGGCGTCCAAGAGCGGGCTGCTGACGACGGTGGGCTACCGGCTGGGCGGCGACGCGGCCGTCTACTGCCTGGAGGGCTCGATCGCGATCACGGGCGCGCTGGTGCAGTGGTTCCGCGACCAGCTGGGGATCATCCGCTCCGCCGACGAGATCGAGCCGCTGGCGGCGAGTGCGGAGGACAACGGCGGGGCGTACATCGTGCCGGCGTTCTCCGGGCTGTACGCGCCGTACTGGCGCTCGGACGCGCGGGGCGTGATCACCGGGCTGACCCGGTACGTCACCAAGGCGCACCTGGCGCGCGCCGTGCTGGAGGCGACGAGCTGGCAGACGCGCGAGGTGGTCGACGCGATGTTCCAGGACTCCGGGGTGCGGCTCACCTCGCTGAAGGTGGACGGCGGGATGACCGTCAACAATCTGCTGATGCAGCATCAGGCGGATGTGCTGGGCGTGCCGGTGATCCGTCCGGTCGTCGCCGAGACGACGTGTCTGGGCGCGGCCTACGCGGCGGGGCTGGCCACGGGCGTCTGGCAGGACCTCGACGAGCTGCGGGCGCACTGGAAGCGCGACACCGAGTGGACGCCGCGCATGGAGGCCGGGGAGCGCGAGCGGGAGTACGGCAACTGGCGCAAGGCCGTCGAGCGCAGCTTCGGCTGGCACGAGGAGAGCGACGGCTGACCGCCGCCGCGCCCCGGCCCGTACGCCCGGAGGCCGCCGGAGGGTACGGGCCGGGGCGCGCGCCTCACATACGAGCGTGCTCGCGGTGGCCGGCGGACGCCTCCATCGCGAGCCTCACGTACGAGCGTGCTCGCGGTGGCTCGCGGACGCCTCCATCGCGTGCTCGACGACCGAGATCAGGACCCGCTTGGCGGATTCCCGCTCGCGCGCGTCGCACAGCAGGACGGGCACTTCGGGGTCGAGGTCGAGGGCGTCGCGCACGGTGTCCTCGGGGTACCGGTCCGCGCCGTCGAAGCAGTTGACGGCGACGGTGAAGGCGATGGAGCGCCGCTCGAAGTAGTCGATGGCGGCGAAGCAGTCCTGGAGCCTGCGGGTGTCGGCGAGGACGACCGCGCCGAGGGCGCCCTGCGCCAGCTCGTCCCACAGGAACCAGAAGCGGTCCTGGCCCGGGGTGCCGAAGAGGTAGAGGACTAAGTCCTCGCGGAGCGTGATGCGGCCGAAGTCCATGGCGACGGTGGTGGTGGACTTGGCCTCCACGCCGTCGGTGGAGTCGACCGGCCGCCCCGCCTCGCTGAGCAGTTCCTCGGTGCGCAGCGGCCGGATCTCGCTGACCGCGCCGACCAGCGTCGTCTTGCCGACCCCGAAGCCGCCCGCGACCAGGATCTTGAGCGTCACCGGGTCGGCCTTGGACCGCTTGCGGCTTCGGTCGGAGCGCCCGAAGACCATGTGTCTCTTCTCCTGGATGGCGTGGACAGAGTGGGTTACCAAGTGATCAGCATGTGGTCAGCATTGGCAAAGGAACAGTACAACGTGCTCACCCGGGCTCGCACGTCAACTGCGGTCCGCCGAGGGCCGATCGCGGTGCGCCGCGGTCCCGGCGGCCGTACGGGCGCGGGGCCCGGCTACAGCGCCCGCAGGCCGTCGATCACCTCGCGGAGAATGGTCGCGTCCGGGAGCTCCGCCGGGGGCACGGGTCTGGAGACACGGACGAGCTCCGCGTCGATCAGGTCGCCGACCAGGACCCGGACCACCCCGACGGGCAGGTCGAGCTCGGCGGCGAGCTCCGCGATGGACTGCGGGGCGTCGACGCTGAGCTCGACGATGTCGAGGTGTTCCGGGGACAGCGTCTGGTCGACCACGGCGTGCGCGTCGCCGGGGTGCGCGTCCAGGGACTCGTCGGCGATGACGACCGCGATCAGGTCGAGCTTCGCCTCGGCCGCACTGCGGGTGCGGCCGCGCGTCATGGCGTACGGCCGTACCACCGGACCCGCCGCGTCGTCGAACCAGCGGGCCGGGCCGTCGCCGTCTTCGGTCATCCCTGCCGTCACCCGTCGGCGGCCACGCCGGTCCGCGGAGCGGCGGCCAGGTGCGCCCCCACGCGCTTGACGAGGAGCGTCATCTCGTAGGCGACGAGCCCGACGTCCGAGTCGGCGTCGGCGAGCACGGCCAGACAGCTGCCGTCGCCCGCCGCGGTGACGAACAGGAACGCCTCGTCGAGCTCGACGACGGTCTGCCTCACCTTGCCGGCCTCGAAGTGCCGGCCCACGCCCTTGGCGAGGCTGTGGAAGCCGGAGGCGACGGCCGCCAGATGCTCGCCGTCCTCCCGGGTCAGCTCCTTGGACGTGCCGGTCGGCAGGCCGTCCCCGGAGAGTACGAGCGCCTTGCGGATGCTGCCGACGCGCTCGACGAGGTCGTCGAGGAGCCAGTTCAGCTCGCCGGTGCCCGTGGATGCGCTGCGTGCTGCGGCCTTCGGTGCGGTCATCGACCGTCCCCTTCAGATGTCGTTCCTGGTGCGGTGTCTGCCGCGCCGCCGGGTTCGAGTGCGTTGTGCTCCCGCCCGCGCTGCCAGCCGCGCTGGAGCGAGGCCATCCTGGCCCGCACCTCGTCGGCATCGCGCTCGGGTTCCGGATCGGCGGGACCCGCGGCGGCGGGCTGCCCCGCGGGGTCGTTCTTGAGCTGGGGGGCGAGGTTGGCCTGCCGCACCCGCCGGGGCAGCGCGACGGTCTTCTCGTCCCGTTCCCCGCCCGTGCCGCCGTCCTCTGCGGCCGGCCGCAGAGGGTCGGCGGTGCGGGCCGCGTGGGCGGCGGACCGGCGGCGCGGCAGCGGCACGGGGCCGTCGGGCCGGGTGGGCGCGGGGGCCTCCGCCGCCTGCTGGTGCTGTTCCTGGGCGGGCGCGGCGTCGCGGCGGCGGAACAGCGCCCCCTCCTCCTCGTCGAACGCGCCGTACACGGGCCGCTGCCCGGCCGGCCCGGCGAGCGTCAGCCGGTCCGTGCCGGGCCGTTCGGGAAGCGGTACGGGCACCTGGGCGAGCGCGGCCAGCGGGCTGCCCCCGGCCTCCGTCTCACCGCTGTCCGGGTCCCGCTCGTACCCCGTGCCCCGGCCGGCGTCGACCAGCAGCGCCTCGGGGATGAGCACGACCGCGGTCGTGCCGCCGTACGGGGAGGGCTGGAGGGAGACGCGCACGCCCTGGCGGCGGGCGAGGCGGCTGACGACGAAGAGGCCGAGCCGGTCGGTGTCGGAGAGCTCGAACTCGGGCGTCTCGGCGAGCCGGAGGTTCGCCTCCAGCTGCGCGTCGGGGGTCATCCCGAGGCCCCGGTCGTGGATCTCCAGGGTGAAGCCGTTGGAGACGCGCTCGCCGACCACCTGGACCGCGGTGTGCGGCGGGGAGAAGACGGTGGCGTTCTCCAGGAGTTCGGCGACGAGGTGGGTGAGGTCGGCGACGGCCGGGCCGCTCACGGCGAGCCGCGGCAGCCGGCGTACCTCGATGCGCTCGTAGTCCTCGACCTCGGCGACGGCGGCCCGTACGACGTCCATGAGCTGGATCGGCTTGCGCCACTGCCGGGACGGGGCCGCGCCGGAGAGGATGACCAGGCCCTCGGCGTGCCGCCGCATGCGGGTGGTGAGGTGGTCGAGGCGGAAGAGGTCGGCGAGTTCGTCGGTGTCCTCGGTGCGCCGCTCCATGGTGTCGAGCAGGGTGAGCTGGCGGTGCAGCAGGACCTGGCTGCGGCGGGCGAGGTTGACGAACACCTCGGAGACGCCGCGGCGCATGTCGGCCTGTTTGACGGCGGCCTCGACGGCGGCCCGCTGCAGGGTGTTGAGGGCCTGGCCGACCTGGCCGAGCTCGTCCTGCCCGTACTGGAGGCGCGGCGCCTCGGTCTCGACGTCGACCTGTTCGCCCGCGGCGAGGCGGCGCATCACGCTGGGCAGCCGTACGCCCGAGACCTCGTGCGCCTCCTTGCGGACCCGGCGCAGGTCGCGGATGAGGGAGCGGCCGATGCGGGTGGAGATGATGAGGGAGGCGGCCAGGGCGATGAAGCCGAGGACGCCGGCCGCGCCCGCCTTGATGAGGACGTCGTCGGCGATGGGCTTGACGCGGTCCTGGTAGCGGTCGGCCGCGTCGGCGCCCATCCGGCGGAGGTCGTCGAGGACCGGGCCCGCGGCGGCCTGCCAGCGCTGGGAGTTGACGCTCCCGAGCGCCTTGCCGGGGCCGGCGGCGAGGACGGCCTCCTCGGCCTGCTCCAGGGCGCGGGCGTCGGCGCCGCGCCAGAAGTCGTCATAGACGTTCTGGTCGAAGGCGGGCAGGACGGGCAGGTTGGTGGTGTAGAGGACCTTGCGTTCGGCGACCCGGTCGGAGAAGGAACGGATCTCCTGGCGGCTCATGGAGCCCGCGGCCAGACCGGCGGCGAGCAGGGCGTCCTCGCGGGCGAGGGCCTCCCGGGCGCGGGCGATGGCGACGAGGGCGCGTCCCTGCTTGTCCATGTCGGCGTCCTGGAGCGTGTTCAGGGTGCCGAGGAACGCGTAGTAGGGGTCGACGAGTTCGTTGTAGCCGCGCAGCGCGCCATCTCGGGTGACGGTGTTGTGCTCGACCTTGCGGCGCAGGCCGGCGAGGTCGTCGAGGCCGTCCTCGATGGTGGTGAACTGGTCGGCGGATTCGGCGCTCATGTCGGCGCGCACGCCGCGGCCGGCGCCCGAACGCAGGTCGGCTGCGGCCTTGTCGGTGGCGCGGCGCTGGGCGCGCAGGGTTTCGAGGGCGTCGGAGCGGCGCGAGTCGGCCAGGTAGACGAGGGTCTGGCGGCGTTCCTTCTGGAGGGCCTGGGCCATGTCCTCGGCGGGGTGGCCGAGTCTGCGCATCACGTCGGCCCCGGTCAGCAGCTGAGCCGCTTCCTGACCGGTGATCACGGTGGCGAAGGCCCACAGGGCCGTCAGCGACACCAGCGGCACCAGCAGCAGCGCCACGATCTTCCGGCGGATCGACTTCCCGCGAAAGCGCATGGCCTCCCCAACGTCAACCCCGGCGCCCGGGGGTCATGTTCCGACAATAAGCGGCGCGAGCCTACTACTGTCGGGCGACCAATCCGAAGACGTGTACGGTCCTTGACACCGTGTGATCAGCGGCTTTGGTGGCGAGTTGTCCGGCGATAACCGGACTTTCCGCTCCCACTTGTGGTGCATGACACCCCGTCCACGGGGTAAGAGAGTGACCCCTTCTGGCTGGAAAACCACTCCCCGTGGGAACCTTCGACCATGGTTGTTCGCTCTTCCTCCTGGAGGGGTGGGAGGAATACGGCTGATGCCCCTCTTTTGGAAAGCGCCCGCACCGGGCAGTGACTGAGGGGGTGAATCTCCATGGACCAGGATCACGACATCCCGTCCTACCGGGGACGGCCGCCGCTGTGGACCGAGGAGCCCGCCCGCAGACGGCGGTTGCCCGACCCGGTCCGTACCGCGGCGGTCCGTGCGGTGATCATCATGGCCCTGACACTGGCTCAGGCCATGGTCGCGGTGCTCTGCGCGCTGGCCGGCGCCTGGTTCGCCTTCCCCGCCACGCTGTGCAGCATAGCCAGCACTGTGGTGGCCACCTGGGCGGTCGTCGACGTCTGGGTCACCCGGCAGGTGTGGAACCAGCGGCACGGCGTGATCTCCGTCCCCAGCAGCTCCGCCCGGGAGATGCGCAGGGCCCGGCGGCCGCGCTTTCCCTGATCCTCAACGGCCCGGTAGGTGCGGCGGTTGACGGCGTGTCCGCCGGAGACGGCGGCGGGGGCAAGGGGAGGACAGCCACGGCTGACCGGGATCAGGCGGTCCATCGCATTCCAGGAATCCTCGGGCAGTCCGCCACCGACGCGGCGTTGGTGTCCGGGGCCTTCTCGCCCCCGGGCCACGTCCAGTTGATCGCGCTGCCGCACCGCTGGCGCGACGCCGTGCACGACTTCAACCGGTGGCTCGACCTCGCCGGACTCCGTACGTACGTCAGCCAGATCCCGGACGAGGAGCTGCTGGCCATCGACAGCTCCACGCACCGGCCGGGCGGGCGGCTCGACAAGGTGCCCGAGCTGCGCACGGCCGTCGAGTCGCTGCTGCGGGAGCGCTGCTGCGGGAGCGCTACGGCGGCGAGCCGGGCGTCGCGGCCCGGCTCCGGCCGCTCGCGCCCTCGGCCGACGGCTTCTGACCAGCTAGCCCTCTGGCGTCTGCTCCTCTGCCGGCTGTTCTTCTACCGGCTGTTCTTCTACCGGCTGTCCCTCCGTCGGTACGGGCTCGGGCTCCGCCGGTAGCGGCTCCTCCTCCGGGCGGCGGAACATCCGGGTCGCCGTGATCTCGCCGTGCACCGGCTCCGAGTCCGGGTCCTCCCGCGGCAGTCCGGGCCGCAGGTGTTCCTCGACGCTGATGTACTTCAGGCCCGCGCGCAGGTCCGCGTCGTTGCGGAGGCGGATGACCAGCGGGAACTCGGCCAGCGCCGTGGTGTCGAAGAGGCCCGTGGTGTAGAGGAGCTGGACGCCGAGCGCGTCGGCGACGGCCCGCTGGAGCTCCAGCAGATATGTGGCGTTGGCGCGGCCGATCGGGTTGTCCAGGAAGAGCGTGCCCGCGTGCCGCTGCTTGTCGCGGCCGCGGTCGTTGCTGCGCAGCGCCGCCATGGTGCAGTACAGCGCGATGGCCGCGGTCAGCAGCTGCCCGCCGGAGAAGACGTCGCCCATCTGCCCGACCGGGACCCGCTCGGCGCGCAGCACCGCGTCCGGCTTGAGGATCTCGACGGCCACGCCGCGCGGCTGGAGGGCGGCGCTCACCCCGCGCAGCAGCAGCGACATCCCGTCGCGGCGCAGATCGGAGTTCTTCTTCACCGCCGAGCGGGTCGCTTCGTCGATGACCTCGCCGAGCCGCTCGCTGAGCGTGGCCTGATCCGGCTCCTCGAAGCGGATGCGCAGGAATTCCTGGCCCGACCACTCCCCCAGCCCCTCGGGCAGCCGGGACAGCCGCTGCGCGGAGCGCAGGGTGGTGAGGGAGGACTCGACCAGGCCGCGCAGCCGGTCGACGATGCTGCCGCGGTTGCGCTCCAGCTGCTCCAGTTCGTCGCTGAGTACGCGTAGCCGGGGCGCGAAGGCGTCGGCCCAGGCGGCGGCGTGCTCCGGCAGGGCGGCGGCGGGCAGCTCCCGGATCTGCTGCCGGGCGGGGGTGCGCACCTGCTCGTACCGGGTGGAGTTCGCGTGTCGCACCAGCACGTCGCTCGCCTCGCGGACCGCCGACTCGGCGGCCGACAGGTCGCTCGCGCAGCCGCGCAGCGAGCGGCGGGCCTCGGCCGCGGACTGCCGGGCCGCCTCCAGGTTCCCGGCGTAGGGCTCGCTCTGCTCGCCTTCTCCGTCGCCTTCGCCGTCCGCCGCCCGCTGGTTGTCGCGGAGCAGGTCGCGCAGCATGGCCGCGGTCTCGTCGAAGCCGCCGGCCGCGTCCTCGGCGGTGCGGTGGGCGCGCAGCAGTTCGCCGTGCGCGGCGCGGGCGGCCTCCAGGGCGTCGCTGCGGGCGGCGAGTTCGCCGGTGGCGGTGCGCAGCAGTTCCTTGGCCTGTCCGGCGTCGGCGGGGACCAGTTCGTCGGGGAGTTCGGTGTGCGCGTCGCCGTGCTCGGGGGCGTGCCGTTCGGCCTCGCCGCGGAGCCTGCCGAGCTGTTCGCTGGCGGCCGACGCGCGGGTCTCCAGCATCTGCACCAGGGACTCGGCCCGGCCCACCGCGGCCTGGCGGGAGGGGCCGTCGGCCCCGTCGGTGCCTTCGAGGAGCTGGGCGGCGCGGGTGCGGACCTTGTTGGTGAGGCGGTCGAGGGCGGCGAGGGCCGCGCTCTCGTCGCTCTCGGCGCGGGCCTGTTCGGCGCGGAGGTCGGCGCCGACGCCGACCTTCTCGTACAGCTGGGAGGCCGCGCGGTACGCCTCGCGCAGCGCGGGCAGCGAGGCCGTGGGGGCGCCGTCCTGTTCGCTGACGTGGTCGGGGGCGCCGGCGATCTCGGCGCGCTCGGCGCGGAGCGCGCGTGCGGTGCGGTGGGCGTCGTCGGCGGCGCGCTGGGCGGCGCGGCGGTCCTCGTCCGCGGCGCGGGCCCGGTCGACGCAGGCGGCGGCGCGCTCCTCGGACTCGGCGGCCTCCTCGGCGAGTTCGCGCAGCCGGGGCTGCCAGCGGGCCCGCTCGCGGAGCCGGAAGGCGAGCCCGGCGAGGGCGTCGGCGACGCGGCGGGCGCGCTGTGCGGCCTCCTGCCGCTCGTCGCGGACGCGGGCGGCCTCGGCCGCCGTCTCGTCGGCCTCGGCCCGTTCCGTGCGGGCCTCCTCCAGCGCTTCCTGAGCGGCGTCGGCCGCGGCGCGGGCCGTCTCGGCGGCGGTCCGCAGCTCCGCGAGGCCGCCGGCGGGGCAGCCGTCGCGCCAGGCGCCGAGCCGGGACGCGAGGGTGCGGTCGCCGGCCAGGCGGGTCGCGAGGGAGCGGATCTCCTCGTCTCGGGCGGCGGCGCGGGCGCGCAGCGCCTGCCGTTCGCCGTCGGCGGCGCCCTCGTCGTGCATCGCCGGGTTCGGCGGTACGAGGAAGACGCCGGTGTCCTCGGCGTCGGGCGCGGGGGTGGGGGCCAGCAGCGCGGCGGAGGTGCCCACGGCGACGGCGGAGCGGGGCAGCAGCGACGCCTTGCCGAGAACCTCGCGGGCGCGCGCGTGGGTGTCGGGGTCGGTGATGACGACGCCGTCGACGAGTTCGGGGCGGGCGGCGAGCACCGAGGCGTGGTCGGCGGGGTCGACGGCCTGTGCGAGGTAGCGCCAGCCGGGGAGCGCGGGGATGCCGTGCTCGCCGAGGTACTCGACGGCGGTCAGCACGTCGGGGCTGGGCGGCAGCAGTCCGCCGTCGCCGAGCGCGCCGAGGATGCGGGAGTCGTCGGCGGCGGCGGTGCGCAGTTCGAAGAGCTGCCGCTCGGCGGAGGCGACGCTTTCGTCGAGGAGTTCGCGCAGGGCGTCCGCGTTGCGGTCCACTTCCTCGGCGGTGAGCGGGCCGTCGGCGGTGCGCTGCCGCGCCAGGCGGACGGCGGCGGAGCCGGCGAGCCGGCCGGGCGGGCCGTCGGCGTCCGGGGCGGTGCGCGGGCCCGCCACGGCAGGCGACGCGCCGCCCTCGGGGCCGTCGCTCTCCTCGCCCGGGCGGGGGCCCGGCACGCCGGGGGCGGCCGACTGCGGCAGGCCGAGCAGATCGGTCAGCCGCTGCTCGGCGCCCAGGGCTTCGGCGGCACGCCGTTCGAGGTCGTGGGCGGCGTCGGCGGCGCTCGCGGCGTCGGCCGCGCGGGCCGCGGCCAGCTCCGTACGGGCGTGCTCGGCAGCGGTGTCCTTGGCGCGCTCGGCGGCCTGGCGGGCGGTGTCGCGGGCGCTCTCCCAGGCCGCGGCGGCGGACTTCTCGGCGTCACTGGCGGCGAGGGCGGCGCGGGCCGGGTCCGCGTCGGGGGCGCTGTCGTCGAGCCAGCCGGCCCGTACCGCCTCGGCGGTCTCCTGTTCGACCTCGGTCAGCCGCTGGCGCAGGTGCTCGGCTTCGCTGCGGGCGCGCTGGGCGGCGGTCGCGGCGGCGGTGGCGTCGCGGTGCGCGGCTTCGCCGGTCTCCTGGAGGGCGGCCGACCGCTCCTCCTCCTCGGCGGCGACCCGCTCGCCGTCCCCGGCCGCCGCATGCAGGGCCCGTACGAGCTGGGCGGCGGCGTCGGCGCGGGCGGCGAGCGCCGGGGCGGCGTCGCGCTCGGCCTCGCGGATGGCGGCGGCGACGCGGGCGGAGCGGTCGGCGGCGGCACGGTGGCGCAGCACGGTCTCGGCGGCCTGCCAGGCCATGTGCAGGGTACGGGCCTCGGTCAGCTCGCGGCGCTGGGCGGCGGCGCCCTTCTCGGCGGCGGCGAGCGCCAGGGAGGCGTGCCGGTAGGCGAGTTCCGCGGCGACCAGGGAGCTGCGGCCGCGCGCCTGTTCGGCGTCGGTGACGGCGTGTGCGGCGGAGTCGACCTGTTCGGCGAGTTCGGCGGCGTTGCCGCGCTCTTTCGCGCCGCGGGCGGAGAGCCGGCGGGCGAGGGCGCGGGTGCGGCGCTCGGCCCCGGCGTGCACGCCGCGGGCCTGCTCACGGCTGAGGGCGGACTCGGCGATGCGGGAGAGGAGGTCGAGGGAGCCGGCGGTGAAGTCCCGCTCGGCGGTCAGTTCGGCGCGGCGGCCGAGCTTGTGGGCGAAGCCGTGGACGAGGTCGGCGAGGCCGTCGGTGTCGCGGGTGTCGGTGACGGCGCGCAGCAGCAGGTCGGTGAAGTCGGAGTCGTTCTTGACGGCGAAGAGGCCGGCGGCCTCGCCCTCGTCGGCGTTCATCTCGCGCTGGTAGCGGAAGAGTTCGGGGTCGAGGCCGAGCTCGCCGAGGTGTTCGTTCCAGCGCTCGTGGATCTCCTCCCACACCACGTCGAGGTGCGGGTACGCCTTGCCGGCCTCGGTGACGGCGTCGCGGAACCCCTTCATGGTGCGGCGGCGGCCGCGGGCTCCGGAGGCGCCTTCGGCGCCGCGGCGCATGGCGGTGGACTCGGCGACGGGCAGCGAGTCGAGGCTCAGGCCGGGGCCGGGGCGGAAGGAGTACCAGGCTTCGGCGAATTTCCGGGGGTCTCCGGAGACCTGCCGGCCGCGCCATTCGCTGACCTTGCCGACGACGACGCTCTCGCCGGTGAGGACGTGCTGCCATTCCAGGGCGACGTGTCCGCAGTCGTCGGCGAGGAGGAATTTGCGCAGGACGCCGGAGCTGGCGCCGCCCAGGGTGTTGCGGTGGCCGGGCAGCATGACGGAGAAGATCAGCTTGAGGAGTACTGACTTGCCGCCGCCGTTCTCCAGGAAGAGCACCCCGGCGGGGGCGGGGCGGCGCGGCGGCCCGACGGGCTCGTCCTCGAAGAACTCCGCCTGCGCCGGCGCGGGGTCGGGCACGGGCGCGCCGACCCCGCGCAGGTCCAGCACGGTGTCGGCGTAGCGCGCGCCGGCGGGTCCGATGGAGTAGAGGCGGACCCTGGACAGCTCGTACATGGCGGCGGACTCTCGTTGCGTGCGGGCGGGTTGCGGGGACAGCGGCGGTGCTGGGGTGCTGAGGTCAGGCGTGGAAGGGCAGGCCGGCGTCGGCGACCAGGTCGAGGTCGTCGGCATCCTGCGGCGGAAGCAGGGTCGCGCCGCCGTCGCCGACGGGCACGATGCCCAGCTCCAGCAGTTCGGCCATGGCGGCGCTGCCCGCCATGTCGCGGACCTGGAGCTGGTAGCGGGCGGTGGTGCGGAAGGCGCCGCCGGAGTCGTCGCCGGTGCGCTGGAGGAAGCCGGAGTCGACGAGGAAGGCGACGGCCTTGGCGATGATGCCGGTGGTCGAACCGGCCAGCCGGCGGGCGTCCTTGGTGGCGCCGGTCGCGCTGCGGCGCGCGTACACCCGCCAGGCCGCTTCGAGTCCGGGCGCGTCGGTGGCGGGGTCGGTGTTGTCGCCCTGCTCCTCGGCCCGCTCCTCCAGGCGGCGGCAGGCCTGCCGTACGAACGCGTCGACGCCGTTGACGGTGACGCGGCCGATGTATCCGTCGTCGGCGAGGTCCTCGGGGCGCGGGAACGCCAGGGCGGCGACGCAGAGGTGGGCCAGTCCGTGCAGGAAGCGGTCGGCGGAGTCCGCGGTGGCGCGGCGGGCGTAGTCGCCCATGCGGACGGCGAAGACGGAGTCCTCGGCGGCGGCGACGGCCATTCCCGCGCGGGGCGACACTTCGAGGACGATCAGGCCGAGTCCGGCGGCGATGGCGTCGGCGAGCCGGGCGAAGGCGGGTTCGTCGCGGTGGCGGCGCAGCAGTTCGGCGTAGTCCGCGTCGCGGGCGGGCAGCAGTTTGGGCTGGAGTCCGTAGGACACGAGGCGGGCGGCGTCGGCGGCGTCCGCGGGGGTGACGGGCGCGGTGGACGGCTGCGCGGCCGGGGCGGGTGCGGGTTCCGTGTCCGCGGCCGGCGCGTCCCACCGCGCGGCGCCGTCGGCCTGGTCGGCGTCGTACTCGGTCACGGGTGGGGCTCCTGTCGGGTGTCGCACGGGTTCGTCGTTCGGCTGCCGGCCGCCGGTGGCTGGTCGCGCGGTTCCCCGCGCTCCTCTCGGGGCACGGGGCGGCGCCCCCTCGGCGTACTCACGCCGCCTCCGTGCGGTCCGCGGCCATGCCTGCCGCGTCGAGGAGGGCCGTGCCGACGACGAGGTCGGCGCCGCCGAATTCCGGGTCGTCCAGTTCCGTGCCGTCGTCGACGGCGAAGAGCAGCTTCTCCTCGCCCTGCCGGTATGCGGTGCCGACGGCGGGGCTCGCGGCGTGCACGGCCAGCAGGGCGAGCAGGTAAGGGAGTTCGGGGTCGCGGCGGCGGGCGTCGGCGAGGAGGCCGGAGAGCCGGCGGGGCGCGTCGGCGGGCAGGTCGAGCAGCTCCATCGCCCCGGCGAGCTGCGCCTCGCTGAACCGGCTGTCGTCGGGGGTGGCGATGAGGTCCGGTTCGGGCATCTCCACCCCGAGGTGCTCGCGCTCGGCGGGCGGGGTCAGCAGCATGTCGACGAGGTCGCCGACGCGCACGGCGGCGGGGGTGCGCAGTCCGGTGCCGCGGGCGAAGAAGGCGTCGGTGACGCGGGCGGCCTGCCCGACGGAGAGCGGCAGGAGGGGCGCGAGGAGCTGGCCGTACAGGTCGAGTCCGGCGTGGGCGGCAGGGGTCGCGAACGCCTGGCGGTCCTGCTCGGCGCGGAAGAGCGGGCCTGCCTCCAGGAGCCGGGACTGGAGCTGCGTGTGGCGGCGGATGCAGTCCTTGACGATGTCGACGAGCTCGGCGGCGCGGCGCTTGTGCTCGGGCTCCTCCGCCTCGTCGCGAGCCTTGCGGATGTTGGTGAGGATCGCGTTCTCGTGGCGGTAGCGGTCGGCGACGTGGTCGAGCGCTTCGGCGATCATGTCGGGGACGGTGCTGAGCCAGTCGACGGCGCGGACGTTGCGGCGGGTCGCGTCGAGGGTCTTGCGGAGCGTTTCCGCGTACTGCACGGTGCGGTAGCGGGCCTGTTCGGCGGCGAGCTGCGCGTCGGCGAGCCGGCCGCGGCTGATGAGCACCTCCAGCTTGACCTCGGCGGCGATCTGGGCGCTGGTGACGTCCGTGTCGAGGGCGCCGACGAGGACGTTGACGGCCTCGTCGGTGGCGCGCAGGAAGACCGTGCCGCCGTGGCCGGGGACCTCTTCGATGAGCTTGAAGTCGTAGTCCCGGCGTACGTACGCGCCGTCGGCGCCGAACGTGCCGTACACGGCGCGGAAGCCGCGGTCGACGCTGCCGACGTTGATGAGGTTCTCCAGCACCCAGCGGGCGACGCGGTCGTGCTCGACGGCCGCCCGCCGGGGCGCCTGGGCCGCGACGCGCGGCAGCAGCTTGGCCACTATCTGCTCGTGGTCGGCCCCGGTGTCGAAGTCCATGTGGAGCGTGACCGCGTCGATGGCCGCGAGGGCGACCTCGGCCATGGCGTAGATCCCGTACTCGCCCGCGAGGTTGGCCTTGCGCGCGTCGAGGTCGTGCAGTGGCGCGGTGCAGGCCAGCGCGCGCAGCCGCCGGGCCAGGCCCTCGTCGGCGGCCGGTCCCGGTGCTGGTCGCGCGTCCCCGCTGAGCTGGGACGCAGCGGCCGTGGGCGGTTGAGAAGTCACGTCGCACAGAGTAGGCGGTCGCACTGACAACGGACGAAACGGCACGGGGCGAACGGGTCAGTGTGTGGCGCCGCCCACAGCCCTGATGTCCTCGGCGCGGGTCGCGGCGGTGACGGTGATCACACGCAGCGCTTCGGCGGTGACCGCCACCGGGAGCGAGGGCTGGAGCTTGTCGGTGACCTGCTCGGGGGCGAACGGTACGTGCACGAATCCGCCGCGCAGGCCGGGCCGTTCGGTCGCGGCGAGGTGCATCAGCGCGTAGAAGACCTGGTTGCAGACGAAGGTGCCGGCGGTCTGCGACACGGACGCGGGCAGCCCGGCCGCCCGTACGGCCGCGACGCACGCCTTCACCGGGAGTGCGGCGAAGTAGGCGGCGGGGCCGCCGGGCACGATGGGCTCGTCGATGGGCTGGGCGCCCGCGTTGTCGGGGATGCGGGCGTCGTCGATGTTGACGGCGACGCGCTCCACGGTGACGTCGGGCCGGCCGCCGGCCTGTCCGACGCTGATCACGACCTCGGGGTCGTGCTGCTCGACGGCCGCGCGCAGCGCGTCCATGGCGTCGCCGAAGACGCAGGGCAGGCAGGCGGTGGAGAGCTCCACTCCGTCCGGCGGGTTGTCGGCGACGGCGCGGACGGCTTCCCAGGCGGGGTTGGTGCTCTCGCCCCCGAAGGGTTCGAATCCGGTCAGCAGTACCCGGGTCATGGGTGGCTCCAGGGGGTCGGGCGCGGTGGTGCGGGAGAGGCGGGCGACAGGGCGTAGGGGACGCCTCGGTGGGCGCCCTGCGGGGGTGCTCAGAAGGCGCAGGCTGGGGGGGTCAGAAGGCGCAGGCGTACATGATCACGATGTTGCAGACGAGCAGCGCGCCGGCGGTGGGCAGTTGGGCCTTGATGGGCCCGTACTGGTCCTTGAGCTCCAGCAGCGCGGCGGGTACGACGTTGAAGTTGGCGGCCATGGGCGTGGCCAGTGTGCCGCAGAAGCCGCAGAGCATGCCGATGGCGAGGATGACGGCGGGTTCGCCGTGGGCCTGCTGCACCAGTACGGGCCAGCCGACGGCCGCGGTCATCACGGGGAAGGCCGCGAAGCCGTTGCCCATGACCACGGTGAACAGGAACATGCCCGCGCAGTAGACGATGACGGCGATGAGCACCGAGCCGTCGGGCAGCACCGACTTGGTGATCTTCCCGACCTGCTCGCCGACGCCCGAGACCGAGAAGATGGTGCCGAGGGTGGCCAGCAACTGCGGCAGCAGCATCGCCCAGCCCATCGCCTCCAGCATGGAGCGGCCCGCGTGCAGGGGGGTGGAGATCTTCTTCTCGCGCATCATCATCATGGCGACGGCGAGCGCGACGATGGCGCCGATGCCGAGCCCGAGGATCGTCTCACTGCCCGTCTGGAGGACGGGTTGGCCGCCGATCCGCAGCTTCTTGACGCCGACCGCGCAGACGAGGGCGACGACGGGGATGGTGAGGGCGGGCACGAAGATCTTGCTGCCGAGCCGGTCGGCGCTCGCGGCGCGCTCCTCGGCCGTGCTCGTACGGACCTTGCCGCGGCCGGTGAAGCCGAAGCCGGCGAGACAGACCATGACGAGGACGGCGACGCCCAGCGGCTCGGGCGGCGCCGACTTGTCGACGACCCAGGTGCTGTAGACGAACCCGAGGCCGAGCAGGCCCCAGAAGGCGGCGGTGCCGAAGCGCTTGGGGTTGGTGCGGTCGGTGGCCATCTGCGCGGCCATCACCAGGAAGATCACGCCGACCAGCCAGTAGAACCATTCTGCCTTGATCACTTGGTGGTCCCCCGTGCGCTGTTCTTGGGAGCGGTCTTCGCGGCGCTCTCGGCCCCGGCGCTTTCCCTGAGGCTGTTCTTGCCGCCGCTCTTGGCGGCCGGGCCGCCGAGTTCGCGCTCCAGCTGGCGGTCGAGGCGCAGCAGCCGGCCGCCGTGGATGACGAGCGCGCACACCGCGGTCGGGATGGCCCAGAGCGCGAGCTGCAGCGGTTCGAGGTGCGTGTGGTATGTGGTGTTGACGAACCCGGTGATCAGCAGGATCGAGCCGACCGCGAGGAAGACGTCCTCGCCGAAGAAGAGCCCGACGTTGTCGGCGCTGGCGGCGAAGGAACGCACCTTCTCGCGCGCCTTGTCGGTCAGCGGTCCGTTCTTCCGCTCGGCGGCGCCCTCGGCCATGGGGGCCGCGAGCGGGCGCACCGTCTGGGCGTGGCCGAAGACGCTCTGCAGGCCGAGGGCCGCGGTGATCTGCCGCAGCAGCAGGTAGAGGGCGAGGAAGCGGCCGGTGGTGAGCCCGGCGAAGCGGGTGATCAGCCGGCGGGCCTGCTCCTGGAGCCCGTACCGCTCCAGGAGGCCGATGACCGGGAGCGTGATCGCGAAGATCGTCACGGCGCGGCTTGAGGCGAATCCGTCGCCGAAGGCGGCGATCACCTCGCGCGGCGACAGTCCGCCGAGCAGTCCGGTGGCGATGCCCGCCACTCCGACGACCAGCAGGGGGTTGCGTCTCGTGGCAAAGCCGATGATCACCACGAGGACGCCAAGGAGAACGATCATGCGCCCCGCCTTCCGCGTTCCAGAACCTCACCTGGAACGTGAGGAGACTGCCCCGGAGGTTAGAGGATCGTTCAACGATCAGACAAGAGCTTGACATCCAGTCGTTCTCAGCGGATCGTTTCGCCTCTCACCTGGCCCGGAGGCGGCCTCGGCTCACCCCTCAGCAGCCCCCGGACTGATCCAGGCTCGGCCTCCAGCAGCCCCTGGGCTCACCCTCCGGCAGCCACCTCGCCGGCGTAGGCCCCCGAGAGCTGCCGCAGGGAGTCCTCCAGATATCCGGCCAGCAGCCGCTCCGCCTCGGCGGCGGCGCCCGACTGGAGCGCCTCCAGGATGTGCCGGTTGCGCGAGAGGTAGGGCTCGTGGAAGCGACGCGGGTCGTCCATCACGTGGAAGACCAAGCGGAGTTCGGCGAGGACGCCGCGCATCAGCTCGTCCGTCCGCGGGCTGCCGGCCAGCCCGACCAGCGCCTGGTGGAAGCGGATGTTGGCGGTGGACAGATCCCGCCAGGCCCGGTCGCTCGCGGCCCGCTCCCCCGCCTCGACGGCGGCCATGACCGGGGCCAGCCGGTAGGGCGGCCTCCCGAGGCCGCGCACCGCCGCGCACTCCACCAGCTCGCGCACCCGGTAGATGTCGGTCAGGTCCTCGATCGTCACGACCCGGACGAAGACCCCGCGGTTGAGTTCGTGCACCAGCAGCCGCTCGTGCGTGAGCAGCCGGAACGCCTCCCGGAGAGTGTTGCGCGAGACCCCCAGCGCGCCGCAGATGCTCTCCTCCGAGAGCCTCACCCCCGGCGAGAAGAACCCCGAAGCGATCCGGTCGCGCAGTATGTCGGCCACCCGCTCCGCCGTACTGAGCCGCCCCAGCAGCACCCGGTCGCCCTCCAGTCCGGAGACTTCGATGAGTCCCGGGTCGACCGCTTTCGCCACGCCGTGCCTGCCTTTCGCCCTGACGGGCCCCGGCCGGGGCCGCGTTGACGTCGAGAAGTCAATCCCAGATCGAAGGTCGAGACAACCAGATCACGGACCGGGGTCCCGCACCTCTTGTCTAATCGTTCAACGATCCTCTAACTTGACGGGAAAGCCGCTCGCCCGGCTGCCATCCAGCGTCCTCCAGCGCGAAGCCGCCTGGACACCCACCGCGGACATCCGCGCCGCATCCGCCGTCCAGCGCGGATACGGACGCGAACGCGGACGCGGAGATGGCTACGGGCCGGGCGGCCGCCCCCGACCCGGCACCTCTGGAACGGACGCACATGACCGACCCGGTGATAGACCTCAACGCCGACCTCGGTGAGGGTTTCGGACGGTGGAGTCTCACCGACGACGACAGCCTGCTCTCCGTCGTCACCAGCGCCAACGTCGCCTGCGGCTTCCACGCAGGGGACCCGAGCACCATGCGCCGGGTCTGCGACCTCGCCGCCGAGCGCGGCGTCGGCATCGGGGCCCAGGTCTCCTACCGCGACCTCGCCGGCTTCGGGCGGCGCTCCATGGACGTGCCGCCCGACGAACTCGCCGCCGAGATCGCCTACCAGATCGGCGCGCTGGAGGTCTTCGCCCGCGCCGCCGGCGCCCGCGTCACCTACGTGAAGCCGCACGGCGCGCTCTACAACCGCAGCGTGCACGACGAGGAGCAGGCCGCCGCCGTCATCGAGGGGGTGCGGATCGCGGGCGGGCCGTACCCCGTGCTCGGCCTGCCGGGCTCCCAGCTCCACCGGGCCGCCGAGCGCGCGGGCCTGGACGTCGTCACCGAAGCCTTCGCCGACCGCGCCTACACGGCGGCCGGCACCCTCGTACCGCGCCGCGAGGCGGGCGCCGTCATCACCGACCCGGACGCCGTCGTCGAACGCTCCGTGACCCTGGCCCGCGAGGGCTCGGTGACCTCGGCCGGCGGCGACGTCGTACGGGTGCGCGCCCGATCCCTGTGCCTGCACGGCGACACCCCCGGCGCCGCGGCCCTCGCCCGCCGGGTACGGGCCGAGCTGGAGGCCGCAGGCGTGCGCGTGGCGGCCTTCGCGTGAGGGCCCTGCCCGTCGGGGACGGCGCCCTGCTCGTCGAGCTCGACAGCGGCGCGGCCGCCGAGGCCCTGCACGCCGAGCTGCTGCGCCGGGCCGCCGCCGACGAACTGCCCCCCGTCCGCGAGATCGTCCCGGCCGCGCGCACGGTGCTGCTCTCCGGGCTCGCCGACCCCGCCCGCCTCGCCGCGGAGCTGCCCACCTGGACCGTCCCGCCGCTCGCCCCCGGCCGGCGCGGCGCCCTCGACATCGCGGTCCGCTTCGACGGACCCGACCTCGCCGACGTCGCCGAGCTGTGGGACACCTCCCCCGAGGCGGTCGTGCGGATCCTCTCCGACACCGAATTCCGCGTCGCCTTCTGCGGCTTCTCCCCCGGCTTCGGCTACCTCACCGGTCTGCCGCCGCGGTACCACGTGCCGCGCAGGGCCACCCCCAGGACGCGGGTCCCCGTCGGCTCCGTCGGCCTCGCGGGCCCGTACGCCGGCGTCTACCCCCGCCCCTCGCCGGGCGGCTGGCAGCTCGTCGGCTCCACGGACGCCGTGCTGTGGGACCACTCACGGGAGCCCGCGGCGCTCTTCGCCCCGGGAACCACGGTCCGCTTCGTCCCGGAGGCCGCCCGATGAACCGCCGCGCGATCTCGGTCGTACGGGCCGGTGCGCTCAGCACCGTCCAGGATCTGGGGCGGCCCGGCCACGCCCACCTCGGGGTCGGGCGCGCGGGCGCCCTCGACGAGCCGGCGCACCGGCTCGCCAACCGGCTCGTCGGCAATCCGCCCGAGGCCGCCACCGTGGAGACGACGCTGACGGGGTGCGCCGTACGGGCGCACGGCGCCGTGACCGTCGCGGTCACCGGCGCGCCCTGCCCGGTCGCCGTGGACGGCCGCCCGGCGGCGTGGGGAGCCTCCGTGCGCGTACCCGACGGCGCCGTGCTCGACGTCGGTGCGCCCACTCACGGGCTCCGCGCCTATCTGGCGTTCTCCGGCGGGATCGACGTCGAGCCGGTGCTCGGCAGCCGCTCCACCGACGTGCTGTCCGGACTCGGGCCGCCGCCGCTGGCCGACGGGGCCGAACTCGCGCTCGGAACGGCGCGCCCGGCGCCCCCCGGCGCGGACGCACTGCCCGTCCCGGGCCCCGCACGGGAGTTGGTGCTGCCGGTGCTGCTCGGGCCCCGTGACGACTGGTTCACGGATGCCGCGCTGCGCACCCTGGCCTCGGGCTGCTTCTCGGTGTCACCGGCGAGCAACCGCATAGGGATGCGCACCGAGGGCCCGGCGCTGGAACGGGCCAAGGAGGGCGAACTCCCCAGCGAGGGCATGGTGCTGGGGGCGGTGCAGGTGCCGCCGGACGGCCGGCCCGTGCTGTTCCTCGCCGATCATCCGACGACGGGCGGCTACCCCGTCGTGGGCGTCGTACCGGAGCGGTGGCTGCCGGCCGCCGCCCAGGCGGTGCCGGGCACGCCCGTCCGCTTCGTGCCCGAGCGGCTCTGATATCCGTACTGCATAAAACGCGTAAAACCGCATCAAGCAGTCAGACGGCACCGTAGCCACCGCCGCCGGGGGTGCGGACGACGAGCACGTCCCCCGTCCGCACCGCCGCCACATCGCAGCCGGCCAGCGGCTCCACCGCGCCGTCCGCCCGCTCGATGAGGTTCTCGCCGCGCGCGCCCGGCTCGCCGCCCGCCATGCCGTACGGCGCGACCCTGCGGTGGCCGGTGAGCAGGGCGACGGTCATGGGCTCCAGGAAGCGGATCCGCCGCTCGACGCCCCGGCCGCCGTGCCACCGGCCGCGCCCGCCGCCGTCTGCCCGTACCGAGAAGCTCTCCACCCGCACCGGATAGCGCCACTCCAGCACCTCGGGGTCGGTCAGCCGGGAGTTGGTCATATGGGTCTGGACGGCGTCCGCGCCGTCGAAGCCGTTGCCCGCGCCGGAGCCGCTCGCCAACGTCTCGTAGTACTGCGTGCGGTCGTTGCCGAAGGTGACGTTGTTCATCGTGCCGGACCCCTCCGCCTGCACGCCCAGCGCCGAGTACAGGGCGCCCGTGACGGCCTGCGAGGTCTCCACGTTCCCGGCGACGGTGGCGGCCGGGAAGACCGGTGCGAGCATCGACCCCTCGGGGATGAGGACGGTGAGGGGCTTGAGGCAGCCGCTGTTGAGCGGGATGTCCTCGGCCACGAGGGTGCGGAAGACGTAGAGCACGGCCGCCGTCACCACGGAGCTGGGCGCGTTGGCGTTGCCCTCCTGCTGCGGCGAGGTTCCCGCGAAGTCCAGTACGGCGCTGCGCTCCGCCCGGTCCACGCGCAGCGCGACCCGGATCACCGCGCCGCTGTCCGTCTCGTACCGGCAGGAACCGTCGGCGAGCCCCGCCACGATGCGGCGCACCGATTCCTCGGCGTTGTCCTGTACGTGCCCCATATAGGCCCGTACGACGTCCAGCCCGAACTGCTCGACCATGGCGCGCAGTTCCTGTACGCCCTTCTCGTTGGCGGCGATCTGGGCGCGCAGGTCGGCGAGGTTGGCGTCGGGCGCGCGGGAGGGGTACGGGCCCGAGGCGAGCAGTTCGCGGGTCTCCTCCTCGCGGAGCCGGCCGTCGCGGGCCAGCGGCCAGTTGTCGAAGAGGATGCCCTCCTCCTCGATCGTGCGGCTGAAGGCGGGCATCGAACCGGGGGTGATCCCGCCGATCTCCGCGTGGTGGCCGCGCGAGGCGACGAGGAAGAGGAGTTCCCCGCCCGGCTCGTCGAAGACGGGCGTGATGACGGTGACGTCCGGCAGGTGGGTGCCGCCGTGGTACGGGTCGTTGACGGCGTACACGTCGCCTGGGCGCATGCCGTCGCCGTTGCGCCGCAGCACCTCCTTGATCGACTCCGCCATCGAGCCGAGGTGCACCGGGATGTGCGGGGCGTTGGCGATCAGGTTGCCGTCGGCGTCGAAGAGGGCGCAGGAGAAGTCGAGCCGCTCCTTGATGTTGACGGAGTGCGCGGTGCCCTCCAGGCGCAGCCCCATCTGTTCGGCGATGGTCATGAAGAGGCTGTTGAAGACCTCCAGCATGACGGGGTCGACGTCGGTGCCGACGGCGGCGGTGCGGGGCCTCGGCCGTACGCGCGTGAGCAGGAGGTGGCCGCGGTCGCCCGGGGCCGCCTGCCATCCGGGGTCGACGACGGTGGTGGCGTCGGGCTCGGCAATGATCGCGGGGCCGGTGACGGTGTCGCCGGGGCCGAGGCCGTCCCGCTCGTACAGCGGGGTGTCCTGCCACCGGCCCGCCATGAAGGTCCGTACGGTCGCGACGGGCTCCGACGCCCCTTGGTGCTTCGCGGCCGCGACGGCCGGGCGGGCCGTGCCGCCCGCCGCTCCGACCGTCTCCACCGACACCGCCTCGGCGACGATCGGCTTGTCCATGGCGAAGCCGTAGCGGGCCCGGTGGCTCCGCAGGAACTCCTCGGTCATCGCGCCGACCCCGTCCAGCGGCACGGCGAGGCCGGCGTCCGTGCCCGCGTAGCGCAGCTGCACCTTGGCCGCGGTGGTGAGGGCCCGCTCCTCGACGCCGTCCGCGAGGAGGTCGGCGCGGGTCCGCTCGGCCAGCCGCTCGGCCTCCGCGCGCAGCCCGGGCAGCGTCTCCTCGCTCAGTTCGGTCTCGACGGACTGCTCGCGCATCGCGGTGGCGTCGGCGACCCCGATGCCGTAGGCGGAGAGCACGCCGGCGAGCGGCGGCACGATCACGGTAGTGACGCCGAGGGCGTCGGCGACGGCGCACGCGTGCTGGCCGCCGGCGCCGCCGAAGGTGGTGAGCGCGTAGCGGGTCACGTCGCGGCCGCGCTGCACGGAGATCTTCTTGACGGCGTTCGCCATGTTGAGCACGGCGATCTCCAGGAACCCGGCGGCGACCTCCTCCGGGCCGCGGCGATCGCCCACCGCGTCCGCGACCTCCTCGGCGAGGGCGGCGAACCGCTCGGCGACGGTCTCCGCGTCGAGCGGCTGGTCCCCCTCGGGCCCGAACACCGCCGGGAAGTGGCCGGGCTGCACCCGGCCCAGCATGACGTTGGCGTCGGTGACGGTCAGCGGGCCGCCGCGCCGGTAGCAGGCGGGGCCCGGCGCGGCGCCGGCCGAGTCGGGGCCCACCCGGTAGCGCCGCCCGTCGAAGTGCAGGATCGAGCCGCCGCCCGCCGCCACGGTGTGGATGTTCATCATGGGGGCGCGCATCCGCACCCCGGCGACCTCCGTGCCGAAGATCCGCTCGAACTCCCCCGCATAGTGCGACACATCGGTGGAGGTGCCGCCCATGTCGAAGCCGATGACGCGGTCGTGGCCGGCCTCGGCGGCGGCGCGCGCCATGCCCACGACGCCGCCCGCCGGCCCGGACAGGACCGCGTCCTTGCCGCGGAAGCGCGCGGCCTCCCGCAGTCCCCCGTTGGACTGCATGAACATCAGCCGCACGCCGCGCAGTTCACTCGCGACCTCCTCCACATAGCGGCGGAGGACCGGGGAGAGGTAGGCGTCGACCACCGTGGTGTCGCCGCGCGGTACGAGCTTCATCAGCGGGCTGACCTCGTGCGAGCAGCTGACCTGTGTGAAGCCGAGGCGGCGGGCCGCGTCGGCGGCCGCCTGCTCGTGTTCGGCGTACCGGTAGCCGTGCAGGAAGACGACGGCCGCGCTCCGGTAGCCATCGGCGCGTGCTGCGCGCAGCTCCGCGCCCACCGCGTCCAGGTCCAGCGGCCGTACGACGCCGCCGTCGGCCCCGACCCGCTCCCCTGCCTCGATGACCCGCCCGTACAGCGCCTCGGGCAGCACGATGCGGCGGTCGAAGAGGCGCGGCCGGTTCTGGTAGGCGATGCGCAGCGCGTCCCGGAACCCTTCGGTGGTGACGAGCACGGTCGGCTCGCCCTTGCGTTCGAGGAGCGCGTTGGTGGCCACGGTGGTGCCCATCTTGACGACGGCGATCCGGTCCGCGGGGATCGGATCGCCGGGGCCGAGTTCCAGGGCCAGCCGGATGCCGGCGACGGCGGCGTCCCGGTACCGCTCGGGGTTGTGGGACAGCAGTTTGCGCGTGTGCAAGCTGCCGTCCGGGCGCTTGGCCACCACATCGGTGAAGGTGCCGCCGCGGTCGACCCAAAACTCCCAGAGCCCTGTCATCGGGCCATTGTGGCAGCGTCGTTCGCGGTTGTGCGGGAGCGTTCCCGGCCGGTGCGGCCGGTGTCCTGACGGGAGATCAGGACAGGACTCCCGGGGCGGCTACGGGCAGGCACGCGCGCGTGCGCGATGCCCGTGGCCATCGGCGACCGGCCCGGTTTCGGCAGACACGCGCGCGTGCGGTACGTGCTGTTGAGCGCGTCGGCGGTCCGGACGGCCGAGCGGCGCTCACACGGCCACCGCCGACCGGGCGCCCAGCACCTCCGCGTAGTGGTCGAGGAGCTGGTCGCCGACCGCCTCCCAGCTGCGGCCCTCGACGGCGGCACGGCCCGCCCGCCCGTACTCGGCGCGCAGCCGCCGGGCGTTCTCCAGGGACAGCACGGCGTCCCGCACCGCCTCGGCGTCGCGGGGCCGTACGAGCAGCCCGGTGCGCCCGTGGTCGACGAGGTCGAGCGGCCCGCCGACGGCGGGGGCGATCACGGGTACGCCGCTGGCCTGCGCCTCCTGCACGGTCTGGCAGAAGGTGTCCTGGGGGCCGGTGTGCACGAAGAGGTCCAGGGAGGCGAAGAGGCGGGCGAGTTCGCCGCCCGTGCGGGTGCCGAGGAACAGCGCGCCCGGCAGCGCGCCGCGCAGAGATGCGGCGCTCGGCCCGTCCCCGACGACGACCAGGCGCACGCCGGGGAGCGCGCACAGGGGCGCAAGGAGGTCGACGCGCTTCTCGGGCGCGAGGCGGCCCACATAGCCGACGATCAGCTCGCCGCCGGGCGCCAGCGAGCGGCGCAGCTCCAGGTCCCGGCGCGCCGGGTGGAACCGCTGGGCGTCCACGCCGCGCGGCCACAGCCCCACGCGCGGCACGCCGTGCCGTACGAGGTCCCGTACGGCCGCCGTGGACGGGGCGAGGGTGCGGTCGGCCGCCGTGTGCACGGCGCGGAGCCGCCGCCAGGCCGCGGCCTCGCCCGCGCCCAGGTACGTACGGGCGTAGCCGCCCACATCGGTCTGGTAGACCGCGACGGCGGGGAGCCGCAGCCGGGCTGCGGCGGCCATGCCGCGCACTCCGAGGACGAAGGGGCTCGCGAGGTGGACGAGTTCGGTGCGGTGCGCGGTCAGCGCGGCGGCGACGTGCCGGCTGGGCAGCGCCACGCGCACCCGCGGATAGCCGGGCAGCGGCAGGGACGGCACGCGGACGACGGGGCAGGGCTCGCCGCCGGGATCGTCGAACGATTCGCCCTCCGGCCCGTCGCGCGGTCCGGAAGGGGCGATGACCAGGGGGTCGTGGCCCCGGCGGGCGAGGTGCCGGGCGGTCTGGAGGGCGCAGTGCGCGACGCCGTTGACGTCGGGCGGAAAGGACTCGGTGACGATGGCGACTCGCATACCGGTGTTCTCGGCGGCCGGGGCGTGTTGGGGGCCACGGGGACCTTTCCGGGCGACGAACGTCCCATGAGCGTTTCGCCCGCCGGGCCGACCGGCTGGCACGATCCGGGACCGGGTGCGCCCCGGCCCCCTCTGTACCGCCTCTATACCGCGGGCGCGTCCGGACCGATGCGGCTGCGCACGGCGGTCTGGACCTCGGCTTCCTCGGCCGGGTCCGCGGCGAGCCGGCGGAGCTGGTCGACGACGCGGTCGTCCGCGGTGGCGGCGTGCCGGGCGGCCAGCTCGCGGGTGGTCTCCTCGCAGTCCCACAGGCACTCGACGGCGAAGCCCGCCGCGAAGGAGGGATCGGTGGCGGCGAGCGCGCGGGCGGCGCGGCCGCGCAGGTGGGAGGAGGACGTCTCGCGGTAGACGTGGCGCAGGACGGGCGCGGCGCAGCTGATGGAGAGGCGGCCGGCGCCGTCGACGAGGTCCCACAGGACCCCGGCGTCGGGGCCCTCGGTCCGTACGGTCCGGCGCAGCGCGCTCAGCACGGGCCCGGCGTCGTACTCCGCGCCCCGGCAGGCGAGCATCCCGGCTGCGGCGTCGCCGAGGGCGTCGGTGCGGTGCAGCCAGGCCCGGGCCCGTACCAGGGCGGCGGTGCTGCGCATCCGCTCGAACGCGGTGACGGCGGCCTCCGAGACGAGGGCGCCGGGGTCCTCCACGGCGCTCTCGATGAGGTCGAGGGCGCGCGGGTCGTGGTGTTCGGCGAGGTAGCGCAGGGCGGTGGCGCGGGCGGCCTCGGGGCCGGCGGTCGCGGCCTCGATGATCTCCAGGCGGTCCTCGGGCCCGGCGACGGCGGTGAGGCACCGGGTCGCGGGGACGTGGCGGTGCTGGGTGGGGTGCATGTCGAGACCCTGCTGGGCCCAGTCGAGGACTTCCCGCACGCTCCAGCCCGGGCCGGGGCCGGCCGGCCGGAGCTGGCGTCGCCAGCGGTCGAAGGAGCCCTGTTCGCCGGCGGCGCGCACTCGGGCGGCGGTTGCCGGGGAGAGGGTGTCGTCCGCCCACAGCCGCCAGGGCCGCGGCTCGAACGCGTCGCGTACGGCGGTGGTGAGGGCCGCGTCCCCGTCGGGGGTCTGCGGGAATCTGGCGAGAATGAGCTCGCCGAGGCCTGCCAGGCCCGTGTCGTCGTCCCGCAGGGCGAGCTCGTCGAGGGCCCAGGCCCAGCTCGTGCCGGTGGCGGCGTAGCGGCGCAGCAGCAGCAGCGCCTCGCGGCGGCCGTAGGAGGCGAGGTGGCCGAGGACGGAGAGACAGAGGCCGGTGCGCTCCTCCTGCGGGTCGAGGAGGTCGTCGGGGTGGAAGAGGTGGTGTTCGATCTCGTCCAGGGGGCCGTCGAGCTCCATGTGGAGGCGCGCGTAATAGAGCGAGCGGTTCTCGACCTGCCAGTCGCGCCTGGGATCGCGGAGCACGCAGTGGTGCAGCGCGGCGAGCGCCTCGGCCCGCGGGGCCGCGAGAGCGTGCAGGGTCCCGTCGCCGCGGCCTCGTTGCAGGAGGCCGAGCAGGGTGCCGCTGGGCGCTATGTCTGGATCGAACATGGGGTCAGCATCCGGTGCGGGGACTTCGGTGGCAACGGGATTTCCGTCGTCCGGCATTCTTGCCGGTGTCCGCCCGCCTTATGCCGGGTGAACAGTGCGGACCTCGTTGCTTCCGCGCGGCGCAGCCTACCCGGAGCAGGAGATTCCGCCGAGTTCCGGCCAGCGCTTACCGGCCGGGCCAGTGGCATATGCCAGAAGCACCACCGTATCGGGTAGCGCCGAATCCCTTACGCGGTGTCGCTGCCTGTGCAACAGTCGTAACCGGCCCACTTCGCCAGATCCGCCCGAGCCGGCCGCGCCGCGCGTCAATCGGAGTACGTACATGCCGTCCCCCCTCTTCGCGGACCGTTCACCCGCCCAGCCGCCGGAGCGCGGCGCGGTGGACGCCCTCATCTCGCAGACCCGAAGGCTCCGCGGCGGCGTGGACGCCGTCCGCCGGGAGGCCGCGGTGGACGAGGAGCAGCTGGACGATCCGCAGGTCCGCTGGCAGCGCGCGCTGTGCGAGCTGGCCGTGCACCACCTCGACGACCTCGGCGCGCACCTCGGCCAGCTGCGCGAAGGGGTCCCCGCCGAGCTGCTGGAGCCGGAGCCGTACCGCCCGCCGCTGCCCGTGGCCCCGCCCGAGCCGGAGCGCGGTTCGCTGCTCAAGCGGGTCGGCAGCGCCGAGTGGAATCTGCTGACCGACGACGTGACCTGGTCCGAGGAGCTGTTCCAGATCTTCGGCCGGGACCGCGCGGACGGCGCGCCGACCCTGGACGAGCTGCCGTCCTGCCTCCACCCGGACGACCAGGACCTGCTGACGGCCAGGGTCACCGACTGCCTGGTGGACGGCAAGCCGATCGACGACGAATTCCGCATTCTGCGCACCGACGGCGGTCAGCGCACGGTGCACATGATGGGCGAGCCCGTGCTCGCCGCCGACGGCAGCACGGCGTCCATGTGGGCGGTGCTGCGCGATGTCAGCGAGCTGCGCCGCAGCCAGCGCGCGGTGCACGAGAGCCGCGACTCCCTCCAGCGCGAGCGGCACATCGCACGGACCGAGCACCGGCTCGCGGTGGAGCTGCAGGAGGCCGTGCTGCCGCCCTGGCGCGGCTCCCTGCGGCTCCCGCAGGGCGGGCCGGCCTCCCTCGATCTCGCCGGGCACTACCTCCCCTCCTCGACCAGCGCCCTGGTCGGCGGCGACTGGTTCGACGCGCTCCAGCTCCCCGACGGACAGACCCTGCTCAGCGTCGGCGACCTCACCGGGCACGGCGTGAGCGCCACCTCCGGTGTGGCCATGCTGCTCGGCGCGCTGCGCGGGATGGCGGTGGCCGGCGCCGCGCCCGGTCCGCTGATGGGCTGGCTCAACCAGATGCTCGACGCCTCCGCGCAGCCCGCCCTGGGCAGCGCGATCTGCTGCCGGTACGAGCCCGTCACCCGCACCCTGTCCTGGTCCCAGGCCGGCCACCCCGCGCCGCTGCTGTTCCGCGCCGGGGCGGGGCGGGCCCTCCAGCCGCCGGAGGGCGTGCTGCTCGGAGCGACCTCCGGCGCGCGCTACGCGCAGGCCGAGGAGAAGCTGCTCCCCGGTGATCTGCTCGTGCTGCACACCGACGGACTCTCACCGCGCACCCCCGAGCTGGACGTGGAGCGGGGACCGGACCGGCTGCTGGAGCTCGCACCGCGGTTCGCCGCCGCCCGCGACGCGCAGGACTGCGTACGGGCCGTGGTGGAGGAGTTCGGCGGTGAGGAGCGGGAGGACGACGCGTGTGTGCTGATCGCGCGCGTCGGCTTCTAGCCTCTAGCCTGGCCTCCGAGGCGCGGCAGGGCTGTGGTGCCGCTCTCTCTCCTCACACAGCGCCGCTCCTGCTCTTCGGCACGCTTTTCGGCAGGGCCTGCCGGATCTCCGCGCGCAGCTCCCGGATGCTGCCGTCGCTCGCGTACCGCCCGGTGAGGCGGTACATCTCGCGCAGCCGGTCCCAGGTGCGGTGGGACGAGGTGTGGCCGATGGTCGCCAGCGCCATCCTGGCGTACTGGTCGGCCTCCTTCGGGTCGCTGCCGATGAAGCAGGCCGACGCCAACGAGATGTAGTCGAAGACCTTCGACCGCTCGCGGCCGTCCCCCCGCAGCCGCAGCGCCGTCTTGGCGTGGCTCTGCGCGACGCGCGCCGCCGACGGATCGCGCTCCGCGAGCGTACGGAAGGCCAGGGCCTGCATGCCGTGCAGGTCCGCCTCGTCGAACATCTGCATCCAACTCGGCGGCGGCACATCGCCCTTGTCCGCGGCGAAGAGCTCCTCCGCCCTGCCCAGGGAGCGGCGCATGGCCTGGCCGCGGCCCATCGACGCCTGTGCCCACGCCTCGATGGTGCAGAGCATCGCCCGGGTGCGCGGCAGGCTGTCGGGGCCCGAGCCGCGCTGCGCCAGCTTCATGAGGTCCAGCGCCTCGTCCGGGCGGCCGAGGTGGACCATCTGGCGGGCGGCGCGGGAGAGCGCCTCGCCGGCCCTTGGCCGGTCGCCGCCCTCGCGGGCCGCGTGCGCGGCGATCACGAAGTACTTCTGGGCGGTGGGCTCCAGGCCGACGTCGTGGGACATCCAGCCCGCGAGGACCGCCAGGTTGGCGGCCACCCCCCACAGCCTGCGCTGCAGCTGCTCGGGGTGGTGGTAGGCGAGCATGCCGCCCACCTCGTTGAGTTGGCCGATGACGGCCTTGCGCTGCAGCCCTCCGCCGCGGGACGCGTCCCAGGCGCGGAAGACGTCGACCGAACTCTCCAGGGCGTCGATCTCCTGGGACCCCACGGGGGCCGCTTCGTACCGGTCGTAACTGGCCGGATCCGCCGACATCGCGGAGAGGGAGGACAGGGGGTCGTCGAGGCGGGGGGCATCGGAGGCCAGCGTCTGATCGGAGTTCAGCCAGTCGTGCAGCGTGCTGCTGAGTGCGGTACCTGTGGCGAGCGCGGCGCCCGCGCCCACCAGGCCACGTCGATTGAGCATGAGGTCCATTCCCGTGAATTCGGTGAGGACCGCGGCCGTACGCCCGGGGGGCCAGTGCAGTCCGTCCGCGGACTGCTTCTTCCCTGCGCGCCCCTGTTTCGCGAACCCGAGGTCCTCGATGGTCACGACACGACCGAGACGCTCGGTGAAGAGGGCCGCCAGCACCTTCGGCACGGGGTCGCGGGGGCACTCCCCCGTGTCGATCCAGCGCCGCACCCGCGAGGTGTCGGTGGCCAGCTGGAGGTGGCCCATGGCCGCCGCCTGTCGGTTCACCAGCCTCGCGAGCTCCCCTTTGGACCAGCCGGCCAGGCCGAACAGGTCCGAAAGTCGGGTGTTGGGTTCCCTCATCACGTCAAGCCCCCAGGTTCCTCGGCTGACTTGAAGGTATCGGCCCGTCATGGGCCACGCGAGTATTCGCCAGGGTTCGCCAGGGTGCGCCAGATGGTGTGCCACCCGCGGGCGGGTGTGACGTAGGAACGCGCCACCCGGGCCCGGCAGCCGGACCGCATTCCCCAGGGTGCTCATGGCATCCGGGACCGGGGCGCGCATGCAATTCGTCGGCACACGAAGGGATCTGTATCGCCCATGTACGCAGCATCGTCCTCCGTGTCCGCTCCGCCTCGGCCCTACCGTCCGCAGCCGGCCGGAGGAGGGCCCTATCTCGACCCCACCCATGCCGCCGGAGCGGGCAGCGTCACCGGCCTTCCCGGCTCCCCCGTCGCCCCTCCCGGCGCCGGCGGGCCCGGTGGAAGGCTCAAGCGGCCCCAGGGAACGGGCCGCTCCCAGCCGCTCAGCGGGAGGGTCGACTTGTCCGGCCCGCAGGGCGCCCAGCTGCGTACGGCCATCGCCTCGGTGCACCGCATCTGTCCGGAGTTCAGCCCGGTGCAGGTGCTGCGCCACAGCGGCCGGTCCGTGATCCTGATCGGCACGCACGGGCGCAGCACGGCGGTCGCCAAGTGCTTACTGGACCATTCACCCGTCTGGGCCGAGCGGTTCCGGCACGAAATAGCCGCGTACCGCGCGTTCGTGCGGCACCGCCCGCCGGTGCGCGTCCCCCGGCTCATCGCGGCCGACCCGGACAACTGCGTCCTGGTCGTCGAGCGGATGCCGGGGCGGGTGACGGCCTCGCAGCGGCATCCGGTCGAGGCGCCGCCGCGCGCGGACGTACGGGCGGCGCTCGGCGCCGTGCACCGGATGAACCAGTGGCGGCCCCCGGCCGGCCTGTTCGAGATGCCGCTGGACTACGGCAAGCGGATCGCCCGCTTCCATGAACTGGGGCTGCTGACCGACCGGGACCTCAGCGATCTCCAGCAGCTGCTGCGCGGGCTTTCCCACGCGCAGGGGCAGTTCTGCCACGGCGACGCCCTGCTCTCGAACATCCTCCTGTCCCCCGCCGGGCCGGTGCTCGTCGACTGGGACCAGGCGGGCTGGTATCTGCCGGGCTATGACCTGGCCACCTTGTGGACCGTCCTCGGGGACGCCCCCGTGGCGCGCCGTCAGATCAGCCAGCACGCCCAGCAGAGCGGATCCGCCGCGCGGGACGCCTTCCTGGTGAATCTGATGCTGGTGCTGACCCGCGAGATCCGCACCTATGAGACGGCCGTGCAGCGCACCATGCACGACCCCGCCCCGGCGGCTCCGGGCGCGGTCGAGAGCGGTGAGGAGCAGCGGCTGCTGCTCCGTCGGCTGCACGACGACTGCGCGCTCGCACGGCGTGCTGTGCGAGCCGCGGTCGGCACCCGCTGACAGCGGGTCGGCCTCTTTGCGGCGCGTCACCGGTATGGACCTGTGACGCGCCGCAGGTCTGCGCGCCCGTTCCGGGGAACTCCCCGGTATGGGCACTGATGTGCGAAACCCTCTCCCTCAAGCATGATTGACGCCGCCTCGGCCAGGGGTACCTCTAAGTGGATCCGGCTCCGCCCGCCCACCCGCGCACCATCCGCCCCGGCGCACGGCACGGCCCGGCTTGAGGAGGCTGCGTTGCCCGCACTGCCCGCACTCCCCCCGCGTCCAGCACGTCCAGGCGCGCGAACAGATCCGCGAAGAAACGATTCGGGACCGCCGAGACGCTACCGCCGCGCCCTGCGCACCGCGGGCGTCGCGGCGACCGCCGCCCTGCTGCTGCCACTGGTCGCGACCGGCCCCTCCGCCACGGCCGCGCCACCGCCCTCCGGCGCGCTGCAACGCTCGTTCGCCGACGCGGCCGCCGCCTACCACGTGCCGCCGGGCGTTCTGCTCGGCGTCGCCTATCTGGAGTCCCGCTGGGACGGCCACGGCGGCGCGCCGAGCGTCACGGGCGGCTACGGCCCGATGCACCTCACGGACGCCCGTACGGCCCTGGCCGAGGCCCCGCACCACAGCGACGCCGGCGAGGACCCCCGAGGCGACGGCGCACGGCCCTGGACGCCCGTACGCGACCGGCTGCCCACGGCGGCCGCCGAGGCGCCCGCCCGGCTGCGCACCCTGGACCGGGCCGCCGCCCTGACCGGCCTGCCGGGCGAGAGGCTGCGGCAGGACGCGGCGGCCAACGTCCGGGGCGGCGCCGCGCTGCTCGCCGCCGAGCAGCGGCGGCTGGGGCTGCCGCTCAGCGCGGCCCCAGCCGACTGGTACGGGGCGGTGGCGAGCTATTCGGGCGCTTCGGACGCCGCGACCGCCGCCGTGTTCGCGGGCGACGTCTACGACGTCCTGCGCGGCGGCGAGTCCCGCACCACGGACCAGGGCCAGCGCGTGACGCTCCCCGCCGCCCCCGCGCTACGGGCCGAGACCGCGCAGCTGGGGCGGCTCGGCCTGCCCGCCGGAGGTTCGGCGCGACGCGCGGCGGACGGGAAGGGCCGCGGAGTCGAGTGCCCGCGCTCCGTGGCGTGCGAGTCGGTCCCGGCCCCGTACGAGCGGTTCGGGGACGGCGACTTCGGCAACCACGACCTGGCCGACCGCCCGAAGTCGCAGCGGGTCGACTACATCGTCATCCATGACACCGAGGGCAGCTGGGACACCACCCTCAAGCTGATCAAGGACCCGACGTACGTCTCCTGGAACTACACCGTGCGCTCCGCCGACGGGCACATCGCGCAGCACGTGCCGACCAAGGACGTCGCCTGGCACGCCGGCAACTGGTACGTGAACTCCAAGTCCGTCGGCATCGAGCACGAGGGCTTCCTCACCGCGCCCGACGCCTGGTACACGGAGGCGATGTACCGCACCTCGGCGCGGCTGGTGAAGTACCTGTCGCACAAGCTCGGCATCCCGCTGGACCGGCAGCACATCCTGGGCCACGACAATGTGCCGGGCACGACGGCCGCCACGGTCAAGGACATGCACACCGACCCGGGCCCGTACTGGGACTGGGCGCACTACTTCCAGCTGCTGGGCAGGCCCTTCCACCGCACCGCCGGGCCGCACGGCGGGCTGGTGACCATCGCGCCGGACTACGCCCGCCACCAGCCCGTCTACACGGACTGCGAGAAGGCCGGGCAGACCTGCGCGCCGCACGGGTCGGGCGCGGTCCGGCTGCACACCGCGCCGCGCGAGAGCGCGCCGCTGGTGAAGGACGTCGGGCTGCGCCCCGGCGGCGGGGATTCCACGACCGGCGTCAACGACACCGGAGCCCGTGCCTCCACGGGACAGCGGTTCGCCGTGGCCGGGCGCCACGGCGACTGGACGGCGATCTGGTACCTCGGGCAGCAGGCCTGGTTCCGCAACCCGCACGCCCGGCCGACCGCCGTGGACGCCAAGGGCCTCGTCGCCACCCCGAAGCGGCGGCCCGGCGGGGTCCCGGTGTACGGGCGCGCGTACCCGGAGAAGGCCGCGTACCCGGCCGGGGTGCCGGTGCAGACCGTCTCGCCGCTGCCGTACCGGCTGCTCGCCGGGCAGGCGTACGCGGTGGGCGGCAGGGCGGCGGCCGAGTACCTGTGGGCGGCGACGTTCGACCCGGCCGGGCACAGGGTGGTGCGCGGCAAGGACGTGTACTACGAGATCCAGGTGGGGCACCGGGTGGGGTACGTACGGGCCGCCGATGTGACGCTGCGGTCCTCCGGCCGGTGATTCACACGGAAGGATGACGCGGAGCCCGGCGGCCACCGGGCTCCGCACCCGGCATCGCCGGCAGCTCAGCCCTGCTGGAACAGCTCGGCGGGGAGCGGCTTGAGCAGCTGGTACAGCTCGTCGGTGATCGGCCGGTCCCAGCTGGCGATGGTGACGAGCACGCCGTCGCTGCGGTCGAACTGGGCGCAGGAGATGCGGCTCTCGGAGCACTTGACGCGCCGCACGATCAGCAGGTTGTCGTCGTGCATGACCGGGGTGTCCTCGGTCTCCACCACGTGCACCGGCTCGTCGTTGTCGAGCGCGGCCAGCAGCTGCGCCACCTCGAACGGCACCTGCCCGTCCGAGAGGTCGCGCGCCGGGGAGCCCTCGGGCAGGTTGCCGATGATCATCGACGGTCCGCGCCCGCCGAAGAGGTCGTAGCGCAGGAAGACGCCCTGGCAGCTGCCGTCGGGCGCGGGCAGCAGCCCGGCTCCGAGGTCCCCGGGCCAGTCCCCCGGGTCCATGGCGAGGACGTCGAAGTCCGGCCCGGTGGGCGTGGCGGCGCTGCGGCGGCGGAGGAACGACATGCCCACATCGTACGTGCCCGGCGCCCCCTCGCGTCTCCGGGCCCAGGGGCGGCAGCGGCCCGGCGGACCGGGGCGCGAACCGGCCGGGGAGGTTCCGCGGCGGCCGGGCCGGGCCCGCCGCCGGGGCGGACTCCGGCCCGTAGCGCCGGGTGCGTCAGGTGAGGTCGAATTCCCCGTCCCGCGCGCCGAGTACGAACGCGCGCCACTCGCCGGGGTTGAAGACCAGCGACGGGCCCTCCGGGCTGCGGCCGTCGCGCATGGCGATGTACCCCTCCACGAAGGCGACCTGGACGTCGCCGGATCCCTGACTGCTCGACTGCCACTGGGCGTTGCTCAGGTCGAGCTGCGGCTTCGCGCTGCCTGCCGGATGCTCAGTCGTGCTTTCCGCCACGTCCGTGCTCCTCCCGGTTGGTCGTCCGGGCCCCACCCTAGCGATCGGGGCGGGCGCCGGACAGGCCGCGGAGGCATGTCCGTACGCCCCGCCCGGGGTGCGGCCGCGAAGGGGCGCGAACAGGCCGCTGCGGCGCGTCGGCACGCCCGTGCGGACACGGTTCAGGAGGCCGGCGGCTCGGCCCCGACGAGCCACATGGAGAAGAACTGCGCGCCGCCCCCGTAGGCGTGGCCGAGCGCGGTGCGCGCCCCGTCCACCTGGTGCTCCCCCGCCTGTCCGCGCACCTGGAGGGCGGCCTCCGCGAAGCGGATCATGCCGGAGGCGCCGATGGGGTTGGTGGACAGGACGCCTCCGGAGGGGTTGACGGG
This sequence comes from Streptomyces sp. NPDC050610, assembly GCF_040654875.1. NCBI lineage: Bacteria > Bacillati > Actinomycetota > Actinomycetes > Kitasatosporales > Streptomycetaceae > Streptomyces > Streptomyces sp. NPDC050610. Next base: position 45,936 of record NZ_JBFAIV010000026.1, read on the forward strand.
CAGATCGCCGCCGAGTTCGGTGACGCCCGCCTCGGTGAGTTTCCAGCCCTCGCCCTCGGCCGCGAAGCCGAGGTTCTCCAGCCACATCGGCTCGTACCAGCTGAACGGCACGTACATCTCGACGGCGTCGATCTCCCGGCGCGGGTCGGCGATGCCCGCCTGCCGGTAGACGTCGGCGGCGCAGTCCTTGCCGGCCTGCGGGGAGACGAAGTCCTTGCCCGCGAAGAGGGTGGGTTCGCTGCGCATCGCGCCGCCGTGCACCCAGGCGGGCGGGTGCGGCGAGCGGTCCGCGCCGCCCCGGTCGGTGAGGATCATCGCGCAGGCGCCGTCGGAGGACGGGCAGGTCTCGGAGTAGCGGACGGGGTCCCACAGCATCGGCGAGGACTGCACCTTCTCCAGGGTGATGTCGTGCTCGTGGAGGTGGGCGTAGGGGTTCTTCAGGGCGTTGCGGCGGTCCTTGTACGCGACGAGGGAGCCCACGGTGTCGGGGGCTCCGGTGCGCCGCATGTACGCCCGGATGTGCGGCGCGAAGAACCCGCCGGCCCCAGCCAGCAGCGGCTGCTGGAAGGGGACGGGCAGCGAGAGGCCCCACATGGCGTTGGACTCGGACTGCTTCTCGAAGGCGAGGGTCAGTACGGTGCGGTGGACGCGGGCGGCGACGAGGTTGGCGGCGACGAGGGCGGTGGAGCCGCCGACGGAGCCCGCGGTGTGCACACGCAGCATGGGTTTGCCGACGGCGCCGAGGGCGTCGGCGAGGTAGAGCTCCGGCATCATGACGCCCTCGAAGAAGTCGGGGGCCTTGCCGATGACGACGGCGTCGATGTCGGACCAGCCGAGCCCGGCGTCCTGGAGCGCCCGGCTCGCCGCTTCCCGGACGAGTCCGGCGATGGACACGTCGTGGCGCGCGGCGACGTGTTTGGTCTGGCCGATCCCGACGACCGCGACGGGCTCCTTGCTCATCGGGGGTCTCCTTCCAGTACGGCGACCAGGTTCTGCTGGAGGCAGGGGCCCGAGGTGGCGTGGGCGAGCGCCCGGTGGGAGGCGCCGCGGTGGATGCGGGCCGCGGCCTCGCCGAGGCGGATGAGGCCCGCCGCCATCATCGGGTTGGCGGCGAGGGCGCCGCCGGAGGGGTTGACCGCCACGTCGTCGGCGAGCCGCAGCGCCTTGCGCAGGACGACTTCCTGGGAGGTGAAGGGGGCGTGCAGCTCCGCGGTGTCGACGGGGGCGTCGAAGGCTCCGGCGCGCTCGGCGGCGAGGCGGGTGGAGGGCGAGTCGGTGAGGTCGCGCACGCCCAGGGAGTGCGGTTCGACGCGGTGGTCGATGCCCTTGATCCACGCGGGCCGCGGGCAGAGCCGGCGCGCCGTGTCCCCGGCGGCGAGGACGACGGCGGCGGCGCCGTCGCCGATGGGCGGCGCGTCGTGCCCGCGCAGCGGCCGTACGAGGTAGTCGGCGGCGAGCAGCCGCTCGGGCGGGGCCGAGCCGCGCACCTGGGCGTGCGGGTTGTCCTCGGCGGCCGTGCGGTTGCGGGCGGCGATGGCGGCGAGAGCGCGCTCGTCGGTGTCGCCCGCGTCGATGAGCGCCTGGGCCTGGAGGGCGGCGAGGGAGACGGAGTCGGGCCACAGGGGCGCGAGGTAGTAGGGGTCGAGCTGCCGGGTGAGGACGTCGCGGAGCTCGCCGGGCGAGGACTTCCCGTACGAGTAGACGAGCGCGGTCTCGGCCTCGCCGGTGCGGAGCTTGACCCACGCCTCGTACAGCGCCCAGGCCCCGTCCATCTCGACGTGGGACTCGGAGATGGGCGGCCAGGCCCCCACGCCGTCGAGGGCCATGGTGAAGGAGAAGGCGCGGCCGGCCAGGTAGTCGCTCGATCCGGAGCAGGTGAAGTCCGTTTCGCCCGCGGTGAGTCCGACCTGTCCGAGGGTCTGTGTGAGGACGGGGAGCAGCATTTCGACTTCGGAGAGGTCCGCGGTGTTCGCGCGGTGCTCGCTCTGTCCGAAGGCGACGACGGCCACTTCCGGTGCGTCGGGCATCACAGCAGCTCCTTGTACACGTCGTAGTCGGCGTCCGGTTCGCCGGTGGGCCGGTAGTGGTCGGGGAACCGGCTGCCGGACGAGGCGTCGGGCCATACGGGCTCGACGCGCATGCCCATCCGCACCTGGTCGTACGGGATGCCGCCGATCCGTCCGTGCAGGGCGAGGTCGGCGCCGTCGAGGGCGATGTGCGCGTAGACGTACGGCACCTCGATGTCGAGGTTGCGGGCCTTGATGTTGACGACGCAGTAGGTGGTGACGGTGCCGCGCGGCCCGACCTCGACCTGCTCGGTGGTGGCGACGCCGCAGGTGGGGCAGGCGCCGCGGGGCGGCACGTACACCTTGCGGCAGGAGGGGCAGCGCTCGCCGACGGTCTTGTGCTCGGCGAGCCCCGCGAGGTAGCGGGTCTGGGCGCGGCCGGGCGAGTAGCGGTAGTCGAGGCGGGCGGGGGCGACGATGCCGGTGACGGGGTCGGCGAACTCCCCGTCGTGCGGCCGGGCTTCGCCGCCGGGCGTGCTCTCGTGCGGTTCGAAGCAGGCGATGTCGGTGATGGCCCCGGTGGGTTCGGCCGCCCAGCGGATGCGGACGCGCATCCCGGTGTGCACGGCCTCGGGCCCCGGCGCGTCGAGCACGTGGAGGAGGGCGGTGTCCGCGCCGTCGAGCCGGACGAGGACCCAGGCGAAGGGGGTGGACAGCGGCTGGTCGGGGCGGGGCGCCGGGTTCCAGGCCCAGGTGGTGACGGTCCCGGTGGCCGCCACCTCGACGAGTTCGCGCAGTTCTTCGGCGGTGGCCGGGTCGTACTCGACGGGCGGCACGAGGACGCGGCCGTCGCTCGTCCTGACCCCGAGCGGGGTGCGCTGACGCAGCCCGGTGAGGAAGGCGCTCTGCACGGGTCCAAGGGAGCGGGTGAAGGGGAATTCGACGGTGAGGGGCGCGCTCAGCGCCTCGGGCGCCGGGGCGGGTGACATGCGGTGGTCTCCTTCGCGTTGGGCCTGTGTCATATCCCTGGCGGGGCGGCGGTCGCGTGCCCTGGCGGCCGGGCGCCGGTGAGCAGCGGGAGCGGGCACGTACCGCGAAGCGGTGGGCATACGCGATCGCGGGCGGGAGTGCCGGACGACGGCGGGCATACGCACGTACCAACGCGAGCCGGAGCGCCGGACAGCGGCATGCGTACGCATATACCGCCCCGAGCGGGGGCGCCGGACGACGGTCGGCATACGCACGTACCGCCGCGAGCCGGGGCGTCGGACGACGGCAGGCGTACGCACGCAGCGCCGCGAGCGGAGACGCCGGGCAACCGCGTGCGCCCGCCCCGCTGACGGTTACGCGCGGGAGCGCCCGGCGGCGGCGCGTACGGGCCTTTCCGGCGGCGATCAGGTCGCGTGCGGCCGTCGCGGCCGGGAACGGCCGCTCGGCGGGAGCGCGGCATCAGGCTCGCCGGAAGACGGCCGGGCGCTTCTCGGCGAAGGCGCGGGCGCCTTCCTTGGCGTCGGCCGTGTCGAACACGGGCCAGCCGCGGTCCAGTTCGTGGGCGAGCCCGTCGGCCTCCGTCATGGCGGCGGTGTCGTACACGGACGCCTTGACGGCCTCGACGGCCAGCGGCCCGTTGGCGTTGACGGCCTCGGCGATCTCCAGCGCCTTGGCGAGGGCGGTGCCGTCCGGTACGACGTGGCCGATGAGTCCGATCCGGGCCGCTTCGGCGGCGGGGTACGGGCGTCCGGTGAGCAGCATTTCCAGGGCGTGGGTGCGCGGGATCTGGCGGGCGAGGCGGACGGTGGAGCCGCCGATGGGGAAGAGACCGCGGCGCACCTCGTAGAGGCCGAAGGTGGCGCTCTCGCCCGCGACGCGGATGTCCGTGCCCTGGAGGATCTCGGTGCCGCCCGCGACGCAGTGGCCCTCGACGGCGGCGATGACGGGCTTGCGCGGTCGGTGGTGGCGGAGCATCGCCTTCCAGTGCAGGTCGGGGTCGGCTTTGAGCCGGTCCCGGTACTGCTCGCCCATGCCCTTTCCGGCCAGGGCCTTGAGGTCCATGCCGGCGCAGAACGCGCCGCCCGCGCCGGTCAGCACGACCGAGCGGATGTCGTCGTCCGCGTCGGCGGCGAGCCAGCCGTCGTAGAGCCCGACCAGCATCGGCAGGGAGAGCGCGTTCTTCGCCTCCGGCCGGTTCAGGGTCAGTACCAGTGTGGCGCCGACGCGTTCGACGCCGAGGTGTTCCGTTTCCCCGCCCATTTCCCCGCTCATGGCAAGTCCTCTCGTCTCAAGGCCTAGAACAGGTTGCAGCAGGCGGGGAGCGAGTACAAGAGTTATCTGACAGGCAGTCAGTTTTCTTCGGCAGGCGCCCTTCCCACCTGTACGGCCAGGCGCTCTAATGACCGCCAAGCCGCTCCCTCGCCCCGGTCGGCCCCGATCCGTCAGCCTCGATCTGGAGGACACGTGGAGTACAACCTTGCCGACCTCTTCGAATCGATCGTCGATGCCGTGCCCGACCGCGAGGCGCTGGTCTTCGCCGATCACCCGGGCACCGGGGCCGAACGCCGGCTGACCTACGCACAGCTCGACGCGGCGGCCAACCGGCTCGCCCACTACCTCGACGGGCGCGGCGTGCGCCCCGGCGAACACGTCGGCCTGCACCTCTACAACAGCGTCGAGTACCTCCAGACGCTCTGGGCCTGCCTGAAGATCCGCGCCGTCCCGGTCAACGTCAACTACCGCTACGTCGAAGAAGAGTTGGCCTACCTGTACCGGGACGCGGACCTGGTGGCGCTCGTCTTCGACGGGGAGTTCACCGCCCGGGTCGCCGCGGCGCTCCCCCGCGCGGAACGGCTGTGCCACCTCGTACGGGCCGGCGAGACCCCCGAGGGCGCTCCGGAACCCCGTATCCCGCCCGTCGGCTTCGCCGAAGCGGAAGCCGCCGGCTCGCCCGACCGCGGCTTCGGCCCCCGGTCCGCGGACGACCAGATCATCATCTACACCGGCGGCACCACCGGCATGCCCAAGGGCGTGATGTGGCGCCAGGAGGACCTCTTCTTCTCCGGCCTGGGCGGCGGCGCGCCGACCGGCGAACCCGTCAAACGCCCCGAGGAGCTGGCGGAGCGGGTGGCCGCGGGCGGCGAGGGCCTCGTCTTCTTCCCGGCCCCGCCGCTGATGCACGGCACCTCCACGCTCACCGCCTTCATCGCCTTCGACTTCGGCCAGAAGGTGGTCATCCACCGGAAGTACGCCCCCCACGAGGTGCTGCGCACCATCGAGAAGGAGAAGGTCACGAGCGTCTCCCTGGTGGGGGACGCGATGCTGCGGCCGCTGGTGGACGCGCTCGGCGGACCGCTGCGGGGCACGGACTGCTCGTCGCTGTTCACGGTCAGCAGCTCGGGCGCGATCCTGTCGGAGACCGTACGGGCCCAGTTCCTGGAGCTCGTGCCGAACGTGCTGTTGCTCAACAACTTCGGCTCCTCGGAGTCCGGTTTCAACGGCACCGCGACCGAGGACTCGGGCCCCGACCGGGGGTTCCGGCTGCGCGTCAACGACCGTACGGCCGTGGTCGACCCGGCGACGCACGAGCCGGTCGCGCCCGGCGAGCCCGGCCGGCTGGCGCAGCGCGGACATGTGCCGCTGGGCTACTACAACGACCCGAAGAAAACCGCCGAGACGTTCTTCGAGGCGCGGGGCGAACGGTGGGTGCTCCTCGGTGACATGGCGACCGTCGACGCGGACGGCGTGGTGACCGTGCTCGGGCGCGGCTCGCAGTGCATCAACACGGGCGGCGAGAAGGTGTATCCGGAGGAGGTCGAGCAGGCGCTGAAGGCGCATCCGGATGTGTACGACGCGCTGGTCGCGGGCGTGCCGGACGCGCGCTGGGGCAACCGGGTGGCGGCCGTCGTGCAGCCGCGCGAGGGGGCCGGGCCGCTGAGCCCGGAGGCCGTGCAGGCGCACTGCCGGACCCGGCTCGCCGGGTACAAGATCCCGCGCAGCGTGGTCTTCACGGACCGCATCCAGCGCTCCCCCAGCGGCAAGGCGGACTACCGCTGGGCGAAGGCGAAGGCCGCCGAGGCGGGGTGAGCGGGCGGCGTGCTCACTTCCGGCGCGGACCCACGGCTCTCACGCCCGGTGCGCCCGGGCGCCTGCCCGGTGCTGACGCGCGCTCACCCTCGGTGCTCACACGCGCTCAAACCCGGTGCTCATGCCTGCTCCCATGTTCGCACACCGAAGGCAGCGCGCGGGCGAGCGCCACGGTGTGCGGAGCGTCCAGATGGCGCGCCATCCGCGTACGAACCGCGCCCACGGCCAGCAAGCCATCGCAGGAACGGGCGGTGCGGGCGGCCCCCGAGCCGGCGATGGCCCGTACGAGTTCGCCGTTGAGCCGGTTGATCTTCAGCCGGACCTCGGCGAGGTCGGGCCGCTCGGACGGGTCCGGCGCCGTCGACGGGTCCGCTTCCCACTGGCGGTGCAGGGCGCGCTGCACGACCTTGCTCGCCTCGATCTGGTCCCGGAAGATCCGTACGGTCGCGGCCGGGTCCACACCGGTTTCGGCCGCCTGCCGCGCCACCGCGTCCAGCACCTGGCGCTCGCGGGCGGGGTCGTCGATGGGGCCGCCGGTCCCCCACTTCGCGGCGGCGACGAGGTCCCCGGTCGCCAGGCGTCGCGCCGACAGATCGGCGAGCGCCAGCAGCCGGGCGTACGCGCCGGTCGAGGAAGCTGCTGCGGGCCGGGGCTCGGCGGCGGCCGTTCCCGCTCCCGCTCCCGCCCCGAATCCCGCGGCCACGAGGACGGCGGCGGAAGCCGAGAGCAGCGAGCGGCGCAGGAATGAGCACGGTGACATGGGCGAACCCTTCCCTCGTCCTGGGCGGCGGTGCGGGGAGCGGCGCCGGCTGCAGCGCTCGCGCGAGCCTACGGCGTGGCCCCCGCGCATGCCGGGCTTCCATGCGGCGAACCACTTATCCACAGCCCGGCCGCCTTCCTTGACGCATGGCCCGGCTCCTGATTATTTGATCGGAGACACGGCGACCGAATGATCGGTCGGCTCATTGGGGCGGTGATGTCATGACAGGTCCGCGAGGCCTCCTCGACGGAGTGGAACAGATGTCGCGCGAGGAGCTGGAAGCGCTCCAACTGCGGCGGATGCGCGCGACCCTGCGCCACGCGTACGACAACGTCGACTTCTACCGGCGCGCGTTCGACGCGGCGGCGCTGGCTCCGGAGGAGTGCGAGACGCTCGCCGACATCGCGCGCTTCCCCTTCACCGCCAAGGCGGACCTGCGGGACAACTACCCGTTCGGCATGTTCGCCGTACCCGAGTCGGACATCCGGCGCATCCACGCCTCCAGCGGCACGACGGGCCTCCCCACCGTCGTCGGCTACACCGAGCGCGACCTGGACGTCTGGGCCGAGGTCGTGGCCCGGTCGCTGCGCGCAGCCGGCGCCCGGCCTGGCCACAAGGTCCATGTGGCGTACGGATACGGGCTGTTCACCGGCGGTCTCGGCGCGCACTACGGCGCCGAACGGCTCGGCTGCACGGTGATCCCGGCGTCCGGCGGCATGACCGCGCGCCAGGTGCGGATCATCCAGGACTTCCGCCCCGAGATCATCATGGTGACGCCGTCCTACATGCTCACCCTCCTCGACGAGTTCGAGCGCCAGGGCGTCGATCCGCGCACCACATCCCTCAAGGTCGGCGTCTTCGGGGCCGAGCCGTGGACGGAGGAGATGCGCCGCGAGATCGAGGAGCGGTTCGCCATCGACGCGGTCGACATCTACGGCCTCTCGGAGGTCATCGGTCCGGGCGTGGCCCAGGAGTACGCGGCTGCCAAGGACGGGCTGCACCTGTGGGAGGACCACTTCTATCCGGAGGTCGTCGACCCCATCACGGGCGAGGTGCTGCCCGAGGGCGCCCACGGCGAGCTGGTCCTGACCTCCCTCACCAAGGAGGCCATGCCGGTCGTCCGCTACCGCACCCGAGATCTCACCCGGCTGCTGCCGGGCACGGCCGGCGCGCCCTGCCGCCGGATGGAGAAGGTCACCGGCCGCAGCGACGACATGATCATTCTGCGCGGGGTCAACCTCTTCCCCGCCCAGGTCGAGGAGATCGTGCTGCGCACTCCCGGCATCGCACCGCACTTCCAACTACGGCTGACCCGCGAGGGCCGGATGGACCACCTGACCGTACGGGCCGAGGCCCGGCCCGGCGCGACTCCCGAACAGCGGACGGACGCGGTCGGGCTGATCGCCTCCGGCGTGAAGGACTCCATCGGGGTGTCGGTGGCGGTCGACATCGTTGATCCGGAGACCCTGGAGCGGTCGGTGGGCAAGTTCAAACGCATCGTGGACACCAGACCGTCGTAGGCGGCGCCCGGTCGACCGCTCGTGACCAAGTGCCTGGTCCGCCCCTCGCGTTCGGGTCGAGAGGGCCGGGTTGCGCTCCGGTGGCGGGAGGAGGTCTCGCCGGTGCGGACCGGAGCCCGGGGGCTCCCCGGCGACTACGGTTGCGGACCCGCCCCCGACCCCCTAGGCGCCCCCTGACGGGCCCGGCCGGTGCGTCTGCGACGCGAAGCGGTCGCGCAGTTCGCGTTTGAGGATCTTTCCGCTGGCATTGCGGGGCAGGTCGGGGACGAACAGGACGCGTTTGGGGGCCTTGAAGTGGGCGAGGCGCTCGCGGACGTGGTCGATCAGCTCCTGCTCGCCGACCGCGCCGCGCCGGACGACGACGGCGGTGACCGCCTCGATCCAGTGCGCGTCCGGGAGGCCGATCACCGCTGTCTCCGCCACGGCCGGGTGCTCGTACAGGGCGTCCTCGACCTGGCGGGAGGCGACGAGGACGCCGCCGGAGTTGATGACGTCCTTCACCCGGTCGACGACGGTGAGATAGCCCTCGGCGTCCCGCACGGCGAGGTCTCCGGAGTGGAACCAGCCGTCGCGGAACGCCTCGGCGGTCTCCTCCGGCTTGTTCCAGTACCCCTCGCACAGCTGCGGCGAGCGGTAGACGATCTCGCCGGTGACGCCGGGGTCCACTTCGACGCCGCGCTTGTCCACGACCTGGGCCTCCACGAACAACACCGGACGGCCGCAGGAAGCCATCCGGCCCTCGTGCTCGTCGGGGCCGAGGACGGTGGCGAGGGGGCCGATCTCGCTCTGCCCGAAGCAGTTGTAGAAGGCCAGGTCCGGGAGGCGGGTGCGGAGCCGTTCCAGGACCGGTACGGGCATGATCGAGGCGCCGTAGTACGCCTTGCGCAGTCCGCTGAGGTCGCGGTTGACGAACTCGGGGTGGCCGGCCAGCGCGATCCAGACCGTGGGCGGGGCGAAGAAACTGTCGGCGCGGCCCGCCCCCACCAGTTCGAAGATCCGGTACGGGTCGGGCTCGTCGATGATGGTGTTCTCCGCGCCCACCGCCAGATAGGGCAGCAGGAAGACATGCAGCTGTGCCGAGTGGTAGAGCGGCAGGCAGTGCAGCGGCCGGTCGCTCTCTTTGAGGTCCAGGGCGGTGATAGCGCTGACGTAGGCGTGCACGAGGGCGTGGTGCGACATCATCGCGCCCTTCGGCTCGGCGGTGGTCCCCGACGTGTAGAGGAGTTGGACCACCTGCTCGCCGTCCCCGCCGATGGACACGATGCCGGCCGCGCTCCGCTCCCGCGCCTTCTCCAGCAGCGAGCCGGTGGCGTCGCGCAGCGCCATGACCGGTACGGAATCGGGCAGCCGGTGTTCGATGGCCGGGTCGGCGAGGACGAGCGAGCTGCCCGACTGCTCGATGACGTACCGCAGCTCCTCGCCGGTGAGGTGGTGGTTGACCGGCACATGGACGTAGCCCGCGCGGGCGCAGGCGAGGAAGGCGATCAGGTAGGCGTCGGAGTTGTGCCCGTACGCGGCGACGCGGGCGCCGCCGCCCAGTCCGCCGCGGTTCGCCAGCGTCCAGGCGGCCACGGTCACCGCGTCGTCGAGTTCCCGGTAGGTCCAGGCCCGCTCGCCGTACCGCACCGCCGTGCGGTCGGGCACCCGCCGGGCGCTGCGCCGCAGGATGTCGTCCACCGTGCTGCTGCGTACTCCTCCGGTCATGGTCGGATCTTGTGCGCGGCGGGGGCGCGGGTCAAGTACTCACGCCGGACCGGAACCGGAGTCGCCGCCGGACCGGAACCGGAGACGTCACCGGACCGCCCTCTGCCGCCACACGCCGCGCATCGGCGACAATCCTCCTGCTTGGTACCATCCGTCAACTTCCGTACCGCATTACCTCGTTGGGGGATAAGTTGAACTTACGCATCCGCATGCGCGCGCTGGTGCTCGCCGGCGCCGCGCTGCTGACCACTTCGACTGTGCTGCCGCCGGGGGCGGCGGCGGCCGAGCCGGACCGTGCGCACCGGCCCTCGGGTGATGGGCTGTCCGCCGTCATCCGCTACACCGAGTACGGCATTCCGCACATCACGGCCAAGGACTATCCGAACCTGGGCTTCGGCGAGGGCTGGGCGCAGGCCGCCGACCAGGTCTGCGTGCTGGCAGACGGGTTCATCACCGGGCGCGGCGAGCGCTCGCGCTACTTCGGCCCCGACGCCGCGACCGACCGCTCCATGTCGTCCGCCTCCACCAACCTCACCAGCGACCTCTTCTTCCGCGGCCTCAATGAAGCGGGCACGGTCGAGAAGCTGCTCGCCCAGCCCGCTCCGGCCGGCCCCAGCAGACAGACGAAGGAGCTGATGCGCGGCTTCGCGGCCGGCTACAACGCCTGGCTGAGACAGCACCGGATAACCGATCCGGTCTGCCGGGGCGCCGACTGGGTCAAGCCCGTCACGACGCTCGACGTGGCCCGGCGCGGCTACTCCCTCGCCCTGCTCTCCGGGCAGGGCGCTGCCGTGGACGGCATCACCGGGGCCCGGCCGCCGGGCCCGGGCGTCAAGCCCCAGCAGCCGAAGGACCCGGTCGAGGCCGCGCGCCGGCTCTTCGGCCAGGACCGTGCGGACATGGGCTCCAACGCCGTCGCGTTCAGCGGGGAGACCACCGCGAACGGGCGCGGCCTGCTGCTCGGCAATCCGCATTACCCCTGGAAGGGCGGCCGCCGCTTCTGGCAGTCGCAGGTCACCATCCCGGGCGAGCTGGACGCCGCGGGCGGCTCTCTGCTCGGTGTCACGTCGATCTCCATCGGCCACAACTCCCGTATCGCGTGGAGCCATACGGTCGCCAAGGGCGTGCCGTTGACGCTGCGCGAACTGAAGCTGACGCCGTCGGACCCGACGTCCTACCTGGTGGACGGCAAGGCCGTCAAGATGACCAAGCGGACGGTCACCGTCGCGGCGCGGGGCGCTGACGGCGGCCCCACCGAGGTCACCCGCTCGCAGTGGTGGACCCGCTACGGTCCCGTGACCACGTCCTACGGCGATTTCGAGCTGCCCTGGACCAGCGGCTCGGCGTACGCGCTGGACGACGCCAACTCCGGCAATATGCGGTTCAGCGACGCCGGGCTGAGTCTCAGCAAGGCCCGCGACGTCGACGGCGTCCGCGACGCGCTGAACCGGGTCCAGGGTCTGCCCTGGGTCAACACGATCGCGGCGGACTCCGCCGGCCACAGCCTCTACACCCAGTCGCAGGTGCTGCCGCGCGTCACCGATGAGCTGGTCGCGCGCTGTTCCACGGCGCTGGGCAAGCGGATCTATCCGGTGTCCGGCCTCGCGGTGCTGGACGGATCGCGCGGTTCCTGCGGGCTGGGCCGGGACGCCGACGCCGTACAGGACGGGATCTTCGGTCCGTCCGCGATGCCGACGGTGAAGGACGCGCCGTACGCGGAGAACTCCAACGACAGTGCGTGGCTGGCCAACGCGGACCAGCCGCTCACCGGCTACCCGCGGGTCTTCGGCGACATCGGCACCGAGCGCTCGATGCGCACCCGTGGCGCGATCGAGGACGTGGACGCCATGGCGGATCGGGGCCGGCTGACCGTGGCCGATCTCCAGAAGCAGCAGTTCGCCAACCGTGTGCCCGCGGCCGATCTGGCCGCGTCCGACGCCGCGAAGGCGTGCGCGGCGCTGCCGGGCGGCACGGCGGTGGACAGCCAGGGCAAGCGCGTGGACGTCTCGGACGCCTGTGACGTGCTGGCCGGGTGGGACCGTACGGTGCGGACCGACAGCGCGGGGGCGCTGCTCTTCGACCGCTTCTGGCGGAAGCTCTCCGACGCCGTGCCGGAGGGCGAGTTGTGGCGGGTGCCGTTCTCCGCCGCCGATCCGGTGGCCACTCCGAACACCCTGAACACGGCCGACCCGCGGTTCGCGCGCTCGCTGGCGGACGCGGTCGGCGAGCTGCGGACGGCCCGTATCGCGCTCGACGCGCCGCTGGGCGAGCACCAGTTCGTGGTGCGGGGCGGCGAGCGCATCCCGCTTCCGGGCGGCACTGAATCGCTGGGCGTCTGGAACAAGACCGAATCGCGCTGGGACGCTGCGAAGGGCGGCTACAGCGAGGTGTCCTTGGGCTCCAGCTATATCCAGGCGGTCGGCTTCGACGGCAGCGGCTGCCCGGTCGCCCGGACACTGCTGACCTATTCGCAGTCCTCGAACCCGAACTCGCCGCATTACAGCGACCAGACGGAGCTGTACTCGGCCGGTCGCATGGTCAAGGAGCGGTTCTGCGCGAAGGACGTCCTCGCGTCGCCGGAGCTGCGGGTGGTGCGGGTGAGCGAGCACTGAGCTGACCGCTCACCTCTGAGGTGACTACACGGTGCGCTCCCGGCCCGCCCAGTGCGGGTCGCGGAGCCGCCGCTTGTAGAGCTTGCCATTGGGGTCGCGGGGCATGGTTTCGATGAAGTCGACGGTCTTGGGGCGCTTGTAGCCGGCGAGTTGCCGCTCGCAGTGGGCGAGGATCTCCTGGGCCAGTTCCGGGCCCGCCGGGTGCCCCTCGGCGGGCTCGACCACGGCCTTGACCTCCTCGCCCCAGTCGTCGTTGGGGATGCCGAAGGCCGCGGCGTCGGCGACGGCGGGGTGGGCGAGCAGCGCGGACTCGATCTCGGCGGGGTAGATGTTGACGCCGCCGGAGATGATCATGTCGATCTTGCGGTCGCGGAGGTAGAGGTAGCCGTCCTCGTCGAGGTAGCCGAGATCGCCGACGGTGAAGAAGTCGCCGATCCGGTTCTTCCGCGTCTTGTTCTCGTCCTTGTGGTAGGCGAAGCCGCCGGTGCTCATCTTCATGTAGACGGTGCCGAGTTCGCCCGCGGGAAGCCGTCGCCCGTCGTCGTCGAAGACGGCGAGTTCGCTGATGGGCCAGGGCTTGCCGACGGTGCCGGGCTTCTTCAGCCAGTCCTCGGCGGTGGCGAAGGCCCCGCCGCCCTCGCTGGCCGCGTAGTACTCCTCGACGCACGTGCCCCACCAGTCGATCATCGCGCGTTTGACGTGGTCGGGGCAGGGCGCGGCGCCGTGGATGGCGTGCCGCATGGAGGAGACGTCGTACGCGGCGCGCACGGATTCCGGGAGCGCGAGCAGCCGGTGGAACTGGGTCGGCACCATGTGCGTGTGCGTGCACGCGTGGCGGTCGACGGCCCGCAGCATGTCCTCGGGCGTCCACTTGTCCATCAGCACGAGCCGGTGCCCGATGTGCAGGGACGCGCCCGCGAATTGGAGGACCGCCGTGTGGTAGAGCGGCGAGCAGACGAGGTGCGCGTTGTCGTCGAAGGGCTTGATGCCGAAGATCGCGAGGAAGCCGCCGAGGTACGTCTCTTCGGGTGGTTTGCCGGGCAGCGGGCGACGTATGCCGCGCGGGCGGCCTGTGGTACCGGAGGTGTAGTTCATGACCCAGCCGAGCGTGCGGTCCTCGGGCGGGGTGTCGGGCTGCCCCTCAAGAAGAGTGCTGTACGGGCGGAAGCCGGAGATCTCGCCGACCGCGTAGCGGTGCGTGGCGGGCAGTTCCGCCTCGTCGGCCGCCGCCGTCGCCGTGTCGCCGAACCGCTCGTGCGCGATGAGCACCTTGGCGCCGGAGTCCGCGACGATCCAGGCGATCTCGGGGCCGACGAGGTGGTGGTTGACGGGCACGAGGTAGAACCCGGCCTGGGAGGCGGCGAGATAGGCCGTGAAGAACTCGACGCCGTTGGGGAGCACGGCCGCGAACGCGTCGCCGCGCTCCAGTCCGGCCGCGCGCAGCCCGTGCACGAGCCGGTTGCAGTCGGCGTGCAGCCGGCCCGCGCTCCACTGCTCGCCGTCGGGCGCGATGAGGACCGTACGGCCGGGGTCCGCGGCCGCCTGTGCCCAGAAGCCGTTCGGGGGTTGCGTCATGGGAAGGCGCTCCTCTCCGCGCTCAGGCGCGTCCGGCGATGCGGTTGATACGGTCGATGGCCCGCTCGAAGCCCGCGGTGAGGTCGTCGAAGACGGCCTGGACGCTGCGTTCGGAGTTCATCCGGCCGACGATCTGACCGACGGGCGTGCCGAGCAGGGCGTCCACTTCGTACTTCTGGATGCGGGAGACGGCCTCGGCGACGAGCAGCCCCTGAAGCGGCATGGGGAGGGTGCCGGGGCCTTCCGGGCCGTCCCAGGCGTCGGTCCACTCGGTGCGCAGCTGGCGGGCGGGTTTGCCGGTCAGGGAACGGGAGCGGACCGTGTCGCCCGAGCCGGCCGCGAGGAGTTTGCGGGTCAGCGCGCGGGAGTGCAGGTCGGCTTCCTCGGTGGTGAGCCAGAGCGAGCCGAGCCACACTCCTTGGGCGCCGAGGGCGAGTCCGGCGGCGATCTGCTCGCCGCTGCCGATGCCGCCGGCGGCGAGTACGGGGAGCGGGTCGACGGCGTCGACGACCTCGGGGGTCAGCACCATGGAGGCGATCTCGCCGGTGTGGCCGCCGGCTTCGTAGCCCTGGGCGACGACGACGTCGATGCCGGCGTCCCGGTGCCGCTGTGCGTGGTGCGGGCTGCCCGCGAGCGCGGCGACGAGGATGCCGTGGGCGTGGGCGCGCTCGACGACGTCGGCGGGCGGTGAGCCGAGCGCGTTGGCGAGCAGGGCGATGGGGTAGTCGAAGGCGACGTCGAGCTGGCCGCGGGCGACCTGTTCCATCCAGCCGGTGATGCGCCAGCCGGACGCCTCGCCCTCGGCGAGTTCCGGCACGCCGTACTTGGCGAGGGTGTCGGCGACGAACTGGCGGTGGGCGGGCGGGATCATCGCCTCGATGTCGGCCTCGCTCACCCCCTCCACCTTCTTGGCGGGCATGACGACGTCGAGGCCGTACGGTCTGCCGCCGGTGTTCTCCTGCATCCAGTCGAGGTCGCGCGCGAGGTCCTCGACGGCGCCGTAGCGCACCGCGCCGAGGACGCCGAGCCCTCCCGCTCGGGTGATCGCGGCGGCCACCGCCGGGAACGGCGTGAAGCCGAAGATGGCGTGTTCGATCCCCAGCCGTTTGCTCAGCTCCGTCTCCATGCGGGGCAGGATGCCGCAGCGGGGCGTGCGAGGGAAGAGATTTTCTGATGCAGCGTCAGATTCTTTCGGCCGTTGGCAAGGTCACCCGTCACCTGCGGCGCCGAACCGTCACGGCGCGGCGGTCGCAAGCGGGGCCGGGAAACCGATTCAGCCCTCTCGGGCGCCGGTGGCAGGGTCTGAGGGCTCCACCCGCACGAGGCCGGTCTCAGCGGGCCCGCGCACGCGGCCCGGCAACGGCCGGGGCTACCGGCCCGGCGCCCCGCGCTGCTGGCGCAACGCCGCGACCTGGCGGTACAGCTCGACGGCCTCCGTCGAGCGGCCGAGCTGTTCCAGGCAGTGGGCCTCGTCGTTGCGGCTGGCCAGCGCGTCGGGATGGTTGGCGCCCAGCACTCGCTGCCGCGCCTGGGCGACCTCCCGGTACACGGCGAGCGCGTCCGTCCAGCGGCCGAGCCAGCCGAGCCCGACGGCGATCTCGCGGCGGCTGACGAGCGTGTCCGTGTGCTCGGCCCCCAGCACCCGCTCCCGGATCGCCGACACGTCGCGGGCCTCGGACAGGGCCTCCTCCCAGCGGCCGAGCCGGCCGAGGTTGACGCCGAGGCCGTGCCGGGCCCGCAGCGTCTCGGGGTCCGTCGCGCCCTGCGCGCGCGTACGGTCGTCGACGAGGTCGCGGTAGAGCTCCAGGGCCGCCGCGCTGCGGCCCAGCCGCCCCAGACAGATGCCCGCCTCGTAACGGGCGGCGAGCGTGTCGGCGTGGTCGGGCCCCAGCGCCTGGGCGCGCCCGGCGGCGACCTCGCGGTACGTGTCGAGCGCCTCGGACCAGCGGCCGAGCTGACCGAGCGCGTAACCGACCTCGTAGCGGGTGACGAGGGTGTCCGGGTGGCCCGCACCCAGGACGCGGGCGCGGGCGGCGGCGACGTCGCGCGCCATCTCGTACGAGTCCTCCAGGCGCCCGAGCCTGCTGAGGTTGTAGGCGAGGTTGTGGCGGCAGCGCAGCGTGTCGGGGTGGTCGGGGCCCATGGTGCGCTCCCGCACGGCGAGCACGGCGGCGTACACCTGGTGCGCCTCGAAGTGCCGGCCGAGCTGACCGAGTACGTACGCGGTCTCCTGCCGCGCGGCGAGGGTGTCCGCGTGCTCGGCGCCGAGCACCCGCTCCCGGCCGGCGGCGGCCTGCCCGTACTCGCGCAGCGCGTCCGCCGGGCGGCCCAGCCGGCTGAGGGTGTAGGCGACCTCGTACCGGCTGGCGAGGGTGTCGGGATGGTCCGCGCCCAGGACGTGCTCGCGCTCGGCGGCGACGGCGCGGTGCACCTTGCCCGCCTCCTCCCAGCGGCCGAGCCGCCCGAGGCTCAGCCCCGCGCTGTGCCGCGCGGACAGCTCCTTGAGGACCTCCGGCGGCACGCTGGGGCGGGCGGACCCGGGGAGCGGCGGCACGGGCCGGCGCGGGTCGTCGGGCCGGGTCCAGGAGCCGGTCAGCGCGTCGGCGGGAGCGGCCGGCACGAGCGGGAGAGAGCCGGCGGTGGCCTTGGTACCGGTGGTCATGCCCCTGGCCCAGCCGGGCAGCCGGGTCGGCTCGGGCAGTGCCGCCACCGGCCATACGGGCTCGGGCCCGGCCACCGTCCCGGCGGTCCGGTCCGGGACGGCCGCACCGAGCCCGCCCGTCGCGACGGTCGGCCGGGGCGATGGCCAGCGGTGGCCCGTGCCGTGCGTCTCGGCGATCCGGTGCCCGAGGTCGGCGGCGTCCTGCGGGCGGTCCTCGGGGTCCTTGGCCAGCAGGTCCAGCACGATCCGCTCGAAGGGTTCGGGGAGGTCCGGGCGGTGGCTGCGGAGCGGTTCGGGCGTGGTGTCGCGGTGGCCCACGAGGACGGCCCAGGCGTCGTCGAGGTCGAAGGGCGGGGCTCCGGTGGAGATTTCGTAGAGCACGCAGCCGAGCGAGTACAGGTCGCTGCGCCGGTCGACGTGGCCGCCCGCGATCTGCTCGGGCGACATGTAGTGCGGGGTGCCCATGGCGATGCCGGTGCCGGTGAGGCGGCTGGTGAGGCCGATGTCGTGGCCGAGGCGCGCTATGCCGAAGTCGCATATCTTCACGCTGCCGTCGGCCAGCCGCATGATGTTGGCGGGCTTCAGGTCGCGGTGCACGATGCCCTGCCGGTGGGTGTAGGCGAGCGCCGTGGCCACCTGCTCCGCGATGTCCACGACGTCCGGCACGGGCAGCGGGTGGTGCTTGTTGTCCTCCAGGAGCTGGCTGAGGTTGCGGCCCTCCAGCAACTCCATGACCAGGTAGAGGACACCGTCGGACTCGCCGAAGTCGTGGACGACGGTGACGCCCCGGTGCTGGAGGGCGGCGGCGACGCGGGCCTCCCGCCGGAACCGCTCGCGCAGCACCCGCATGAACGACTGGTCGTGCCGCGGCCCCAGCGGGTTGAGGCATTTGACGGCCACCCGGCGGCCGAGCGACTCGTCGAGCGCCCGCCACACCTCGCCCATGCCGCCCCGCCCGATCAGGTCGAGCAGCCGGTACCGGCCCTGGATCAGCCTGGTGTCCGCCATCCTCCGCCGCCGCCCCCGTCGTCTCGCTGCACTGCTGCCCTCCCCGGCCCGTCCAGTATGGCGTCCAGGCTGCGCAGCTTGTAGGCCGAGGGTCGGCTGCCGGGGCCGAGCCGGGCGGCGGCGGTGAGGATGTGTTTGGGCGGGAGTTGCCAGCGTACGGTCGCGGGCACGCGCCGCAGGGCGAGGCCGGCGGCGCGCAGCCGCCGGGCGACGGCGTCCGGGGCCGGCGCGGGCCGGCCGTACAGCTCGTGGGCGTGCCGGGGCAGGGAGGCGTACGCGAGTGCGGACACGCGCCCCCAGATCAGCCGGCGCGCGGGAGTGAGCAGCGGGGGCACGGGCGGGCGGCGCAGGAACGCGTCGACCTCGAACGCCTCGGGGGTGGCGGCCAGTTGCGGGCGCACCTTCTCGAAGTACTCGGCGAGCTGCTCGGCGTCGGCCGGCACGCGGGCGGGGTCGAGGCCGACGAGCCGGGCGGAGCGGCGGTGTTCGGCTATGTAGGCGTCGGCGGTCACGTCGGTGAACGGCAGGCCGGAGGCGCGCACCACATGGAGGTAGGAGGCGACCTCGGCGCAGTGCACCCATAGAAGCAGCTCAGGGTCGTCGACGCGGTACCGCTCGCCGGTGCCGGGGTCGGTGGCGGTGAGCCTGCGGTGGATGGCGCGGACGGCGGCCCCGGCCCGTTCGGCTGCGTCGGCGGTGCCGTAGGTGGTGGTGGCGACGAACCCGGCGGTGCGCAGGAGCCGCCGCCAGGGGTCCCGGCGGAAGTCGGAGTTCTGCATGATGCCGCGCACGGCGCGCGGGTGGAGCGCCTGGAGCCACAGGGCGCGGACGCCCGCCACCCACATCATGGGGTCGCCGTGCACCTGCCAGGTGACCGATCCGGGGCCGAAGAGTCCCGGGTCCGCGCCGTTCTGGCTGACCGCGCCGTTCTGGCTGATCGGGTTGTTCCGACTGAACAGGCCGTGCCGCATTCTGCTCACCTCCGGGGCCGGAGTGCCGACCCTGACGGCCGTACGCCGCCACTGGGACGGACCGGTGGCACGGAGGCCCGTCAGCAGCTTAGCCGAGCGGCGAGTTGCCGAGTCAGCAAGCGCAGAGTCCGGCTGGACAGGTCGATGGACGCAGGGGAGACAAGCACGTGAAGCTCCTGACAGCACGGTGGATCTTGGTCGTGACACCTCCTGCCAGGAGCTTCGCCGCCTCCCGAAGCCGCCCAACTCGACAGCCCCCACCACAGGTTGAAAACGGCTCAGCGACGCACAGCGCAGCGCCCGAAACCACCTTGCCGCCCGCACCCGGTCCGGCACAATGCAGGGCATGCCAGAGGCCTACAGGATTCGCGGGCGACGCGCGGCCGAGATCGCTGCCGCAATCGAAACAGCTGTGGCAGCCGGCACGATGTCGCCGGGCAGCTCGCTTCCCACGTTGCGCGCACTGGCCGCGGAACTCGGCGTCAACCCCAACACCGTCGGCCTCGCGTATCGTCTGCTCCGCGAGCGGGGCGTGATCGAGACCGCGGGACGACGCGGCAGCCGCGTCCTACACCGACCCGCACACACTCCCCGCCACCAGATCCCGCTACACCTGCCGCCCGGCGCTCGCGACCTCTCGCACGGTAACCCGGCAGCCAGCCAACTGCCGTCGCTGCGCGAGGCGCTGCTGCGGGTCGCCGACGAGACCGCGCGGGAGCCCCTGCTGTACGGCCTGCCCGCTGAGGACAAGCGGCTGGTGGACCTGGCCCTCGACCAGTACTTGTCGGACGGGCTGCCACCTGGGCCGATCGCCGTCACTTCCGGCGCGCTCGACGCGATCGAGCGGGTACTTCAGGCCCGGTTGCGGCCCGGGGACCTTGTCGCGGTGGAAGACCCGGCCTGGAGCAACCTGCTGGACCTGCTTCCCGCGCTGGGCCTTCGCACGGTGGGTGTGGCGGTGGACAACGATGGACCGCGCCCCGGTGACGCGGCCCGCGCGTTGGCCTCCGGGGTGACCGCGTTTGTGGTGACCTCCCGCTGGCAGAACCCGACGGGGGCGGCGATCGGCGCGCAGCGCGCCGTCGAGCTGCGACGGCTGCTCGCGGCGCGGCCCGACGTGCTGCTCATCGAGGACGACATAGGCCACGGCCTGGCCGACACTCCATACCACCCGCTTTGCATGCAGGACGGGTGCCCGGTCACCGAGCACTGGGCGGTGGTCCGCTCGGTCGCCAAGCTCTTCGGCCCCGATCTACGGCTGGCGGTACTCACCGGGGACGCCGAGACCGTAAACCGCGTCCGGGGAAGGCAGCGGTTGGGCAGCGGCTGGGTGAGCCACGTCCTCCAGCGGGCGGTCGTGCATCTGTGGGCCAGCGAGGCGGTGGATCGCCCGCGGGTCTCCGCATTTTACGCCGAGCGGCGGGAGCCCCTCATCCGAGCGCTGGCCGAACGCGGCGTCCGTGCGTATGGGCGCACCGGCTTGAACGTGTGGATCCCGGTGCCCGACGAAACGTCGGCGGTCGTCGCTCTCATCCAGCGGGGCTGGGGTGCCGCGCCCGGCGCACGCTTCCGGTCCGGTGCGCGCGTCGGCTTACGGCTGACTGTGTCCACCCTGTGTCCGGAGGACATTCCGGTGCTGGCGGCGGACGTGGCAGCGGCGCTCCGGCCTGACCTCGACGCGAGCCGGCCAGCCTGAGAAGGACGTTCACGCGTCGCCCCCGGTCGGCAGGAAGGTAAGAACCCGGGCCGGTGCGCCCGAGCCACCCCGGTGCTTGAGGGGGGCTACCACCATCACCCCCTCTGCACCGATGATGCAGTCCAGCGCTGCCAGGTTCTCCAGCGCCCACCGCTCGGAGCCCAGCAGCAGCCGGTGCACGGGGTAGTCGGTTGAGGGGCCGTGGTCGATGCTGAGGGTATCGACGCCGATACCTTTGACGTCTCGGTGCTCCAGCAGCCAGCGCACCGCCTCGACCGAGAACCCGGGAAAGTGGCGGACGCCTTCGCGCAGGTTGCAGTAGCCGGCCGGATCCACCCAGCGGTCCTGCCACCCCGAGTTCATGACGACGACGCAGCCCGTCGGCATCCGGCCGTGGTCGTCCTCCCAACTGCGAAGGTCCTCGACCGCCAGCCGGTAGTCATCGTCTTGCGCGGCCCGGTCGCGCACGTCCACGGCGACGACGGGTCCGATGAGCCGGTCCGGCGGGATGAGATCCACGGTCGAGGCGCCAGGGCGGCGCAGGTGGCTAGGTGCGTCCAGGTGGGTGCCGAAATGCTCGGACAGACATAGCCGAAAATCGTTCCACTCCGTTTCCTCGGATCCCACGGTACGCGTGAGAACCAGTGAGTCTTCAGCGAAATACCCGGGCGAATCCGATGAGAAGGTGTGCGTGTGGTCGATGACAACACACGGGAAAGGAAAAATGATCTTCAAGGTGCACTCCTGAGCTCTGCAACCATCAATGCAGGCGGGCGCGATATATGCAACCAACAAGGGGAACAACGTATTCCGATCGGGAGATCAAATGCCATGTAGATTAAATCTTGAAAATTGGACCCCAGGGCCTTGACAAAATATCATCCTCGCCCTAATTTAAGCTTCCCTCTATGGCGCGGCAGGCAGTCGCGGTCTGTTTAAATATCACCGAGGCCACCAGATTATCACGCATTTCGACACCATAGGCTGGCAGCAGAATGCAGAATCGCACAGGCAAACGCCACCTTGAGTTCTTCGCGCAATCTCTGCATCCCACCCCATTTCTGGCCGTGGATCTAGAGATCGTACGGAAACAATATTGCGACATCCGAACCGCATTACCCGAGGCTCACATCCTCTACGCCGTGAAAGCTAATTCCCATACCGATGTCGTCGCCACTCTCGTGAATGCGGGCTGCGCGTTCGACGTGGCGAGCCGCACGGAACTCGACCTGTGCCTCGACCTGGGGGCCGATCCGCTTTCGATATCGTGCGGCAACACCGTGAAGAGATCCGAGGACATCGCCCAGGCGTTCGGCCGGGGCGTCCGGCTGTTCGCCTTCGACAGCGCGGGCGAACTGGCGAAGATCGCCACGGCCGCTCCCGGCAGCGCCGTGGTCTGCCGGATCCTGGTGGACGGGGCCGGCGCCAGGTGGCCGCTGAGCCGCAAGTTCGGGTGCCAGCCAGACATGGCCCTCGACCTGCTGACACGTGCGGTAGAGCTGGGCCTGGAGGCCCGCGGGGTGTCCTTCCACGTCGGCTCGCAGCAGCTCGACCCGAGCCGCTGGCACGACGCCTTGAGTACGGTGGCAGCCCTGTTTGGGCAGGCGCGCACACGCGGCCTCGGCCTTTCGTTGGTAAATCTCGGCGGTGGCTTTCCCTCGCGCTACGACCCGGAAGTTCGGACCATCGAGGAATACGCGAAAGAAATCCGGTCTGCACTCCACGACGCGTTCGGTGAGAAATTGCCCGAGGTCGTCGTCGAACCCGGCCGCTATATCGTCGGAGATGCCGGGGTGCTGCGGTCCAGGGTACTTCTCGTCTCCCGCAAGTCGTACACGAACCCGGAGCGATGGGTGTACCTCGACGTGGGTCGCTTCAATGGTCTGGCCGAAACGGAGAATGAGGCGATTATCTATCCGCTGGCCACAGAAAAATCGGACGACAGCCCCCTGGGACCCGTGGTCCTCGCCGGCCCCACGTGTGACAGTGTCGATATCCTCTACGAGACCAACGCACCGCTGCTCCCCCTGGAACTGGCCATAGACGACTACGTCGACTTCCTGCATGCCGGGGCTTACACCGCGGCTTACTCGACGGTCGGATTCAACGGGTTCCCGCCACTCCTCACATATTGTTTCGGCGGCTTGTAGTCGTCACCGCAGCACAATGGCACACCTACCCCGACAGCAGCGGGACCGAGCTCCCCCCATGATTGCTCCCAGACAAAACCCGACAGCGTGCTGCCGGCAGAAGAACGTGCCGGCAGCACGCGCCCGGGATCATCGGAAGGCCGAGAATGGTGCTCTTACGATCCTCCGATCCGGCGGTTTCCCGCCACGGCATCTCCGGCGGATTCACCGACGCCGACATCCCCGGCCTGCCGTTCGCGATGAGCCGCGCCGTCGCCCGGGCGGGCGAATCGGTGCCACTCGCCGGCGGCAGCCGGGAGGAGCTGTTCGTCGTCATCTCCGGCCGCGGGCAGCTGCGCCTGCCGACCGGCGAGGCGCGCCCGCTGACCCCGCAGACCGCGGTGTACGCGGCTGGCTGCGACGGCGGCACGCTGACAGCTGACGCTGGTTCCGACCTGTACAGCTTGCGCGTCGCCTGGCAGGCCCCCTGCGAAGGCGGTGCGCCCCACCTCATCACGCGTAGCCTCGATTCCGAGCAGATGGAATGGTCGTACGAGATGAACCTGTCCCACCTGCTGGACGCAGGCGATGTACGGGGCATGCCGTTCGGCTCGGTGTTCGGCGAGGTGCCGGCCCGCAGCGCGTCGAAGATCCACTGCCACCAGGACGGCGAAATCTTCTACATCCTGGAGGGCCAAGCCGAGGTGCTGGTTGAGGAGGAGTCCTGGCTGCTCGGCCCCGGCGACTTGGTCTTCCTGACGCCCTTCCACGTCCATGGCATCAGTAACCCCACCGACGGAGTGTTCCGGCTCGCCTCTTTCTACTGGGAGGACATCGACTCGGCGGTCACCTGGCTCGCCGATCGGCCCGCCCGCGCCAGGACCGCCGACCGGACGGTAGTCTTCTGCCCACCAGCAACGCCGAACGGCGGCCTGCACGTCGGCCACCTGGCGGGTCCTTACATCCGGGCCGACGCCTTCGCCCGCGCCCTACGCACCACCGGACACACGGCCGAACTCGTCACAGGATCCGACGACCACCAATCGTTCGTGGCGGTGGCCGCGCACCGGCAGGCCACCTCCCCGGCGCAGCTGGCCGAGTCCGCCGGCGACGACATCGCTGGTACCTTCCGAGCAGCCGGCATGGACGTCGGACGGATGCACCGTCCGCTGCGCACGGGCAGCCACGACCGCTTGGTCAAGGCCAGGTTCGCGGCCCTGGCGTCGGCCGCCTCGGTACGGCCGGCGACGGTGGATACACCCTGGTGCGAGAAGTGCGGACAGAGCCTCTTCCAAGCATATGCCGACGGCTTCTGCCCATCCTGCGGGATGTCCTGCGACGGGGAGATCTGCGAGGCGTGCGGGCGGCCGAACGACGCCCGCAACCTGCGCGACCTGACCTGCTCGCAGTGCGGGTCGGCCCCCGTGACTCGGCGGGAGGCGACGCTGCTCCTCGACCTTGACCATTACCGGAGCCCGCTGCTGGCCTACCTCGCGCGGGTGGAGGGCAGCGGCGCCCTGCGCGCGCTGGCCGCGGAACTGGTCTCGGGAGGCCTGGGCGACTACCGACTCACCCGCGGCGGCATCTGGGGCATTCCATGGGAGGGCCCCGAGCTGTCCGGGCAGGTCATCGACCCGTGGGTCGAACTGGCCCTCACCCAACTGGAGCTGACCGAGGCCTCGGCGGACGGCTGCGGCCCGCTGAACGTCGTTACCTTCCTCGGCTTCGACAACAGCTTCTACTACGGCGTCCTACTGCCGGCCCTCGCCTTGGCCGCAGGCGACGAGCGGCTGCTCCCGACGGGCTACGTCTCCAACCGCTTCCTGCACCTAGACGGGGACAAGTTCTCCACCAGCCGTCGTCACGCCGTGTGGGCCGACGACCTGCTCACAGAGGTGCCCGCCGACCTGGTCCGGCTGGGACTGCTGCGCCGGGCGCCCGAGGACGAGGTGGTCGACGTCAACACCGCCGAACTGGCGGCGATGCGGGCCGATCCGCTGGAGGCGGCGGTCCGCGAGTGGATCCGCGGGTTCGCTGACCTTCCTGGCGCGGCCACCGTACCCGGCACCGGCGCCTGGTCGCCGGCACACACCGAGTTCTACCGGCAGCTCAACGCGGTCGGCACGGCGCTGGACGGCCTGCTGCTGGCGGACACCTACAGCAGCGCCGCGTACGTCGGCCACCTCGACGCGCTGGTCGCGGCGGCCCGGCGGTTCAGGGCCGCGGAGCTGGGCAAGCGCGACCTGCCCGGCCGCCAGGAGGAGGCACGCACGAGCATCGCGCTGGACTACCTCGCCGCAAAGGTGTTCGCGGCCGCCGTCTTCCCGGTGATGCCGGAGTTGGGCCGCGCCCTGTGGCAGGGGCTCGGGCTGACCGGCGACCCGGTGCGCGAAGTCGCCTGCACCTTCCTTCCATCCGGTTCCGCGACGCATTTGGAGATGCCCCCACACCTCGCGGCACAGCCCGCCGCGGGGGCCGCCCTGTGACCGGACCGCGCAGCACGGACACCCTCCACGCCGAGGTCGTGGTGGTGGGTGCCGGGGTGACGGGCGCCGCGAGCGCCGCCGCCCTGACCCGGCGCGGCGTCCGGCCGCTGGTGCTGGAGGGCAGGTCGCAGGCGTCCGGGAGCACGGGCTCCTCCGGCGGCATGGTGCGAGCCTACGACCCCGACCCGGTGGTCACCCGGCTGGCTGCGGCCAGCCTCGTCAGCTACGCCGACCCGGCCGGGTGGCCCGGCGGGCGCTCGCCGCTGCGGCCGGCCGGCGCGGTGACGCTGGCCCCGCGGGAGCTAACAGCGGAACTGGGCATGGCGGCCGAGGCGCTGCGGTCCGCCGGTCACGCGGAAGCCCACGTGGTGGACGGCTCCGGGCCGCAGGAGGTACTCGGAATCCACCGGGACGACGCAGCCGCCTTGGTGGAGCCGGCCGCCGGATGGGTCGACCCAGTGGAGGTGACCACGCTGTACCTGAGCGAGGCGCTGGCCGGCGGCGCCCGCATCCTGACCGGCGCCCGGGTGATGTCGGTGCGGCCGAGCACGGCCGGCACCCTGCTCAAGACCACCGCGGTCGACGTGCTGGCCACCGGGGCGGTCGTCCTCGCGATCGGCGCGTGGGCCGCGTGGCCGCCGGCCGGAGCGGGCGCACCGCGCACCAGCACCCGCACCCGCGCCATCCAGGTCTCGGTGGTGCGCCGCCCGCCCGGCGCTCCCCCGCACGCCACGTTCGTCGACCTGCGCACCGGGTGCTATGGCAAGCCGGTGGACGAACGCCACACCCTGGTCGGCCTGCCGCTGCTGCGCTGGGGGGAGCACCCGGACGACGGGCCAGGACCGGACCTGCGGCACCACGAACGCACCCTGCGCACCGCCGCCCCGCGGCTGGGCTGGCGCGACGACGTATCGACCGTGCGGATCGTCCGGTCCTTCGACAGGTTCCAGCACGGGGCCGGCCTCGCCCTACTGCAGGAGACCGCGGCACCGGAGGTGTGGCTCGCCCGCGCTGGCAGCGGTACCGGGGTCAAAGTCGCACCCGAGGTCGGTCGGCTGATCGCCGACCAGGTCGTATCACGGATCCGCTGACGGGCACACCGCTTGCGGACGGCAGTTGGAGAAGGAGACGGATGGGATCGCCACCCTGCTACGACGTGCTCGGAATCGGGTTCGGCCCGGCCAACATCGCGCTGGCCGCGGCCATGGAGGAGGCCTTCGAGGAGGACGGTGGGACGCTGCCGACGATGAAGTTCCTGGAGGGGGAGGTCGATCCAGTCTGGCAGGGCGGCATGCTTCTGGACGGGTCGAACATCCAGAACAACCCGATCAGGGACCTGGTCACCCTGCGCAACCCGCGCAGCAGGCACAGTTACATCAACTACCTGCACCAGTCGGGCCGCCTGCTCAGCCACCTCAACCTTCCGCAGGAGTTCCCGCTGCGCAGGGAGTACGCCCAGTACATCGGCTGGGTGCGGCGCAGCTTCGATCACTTGGTGGGCTATGGACGGCCGGTGGTGTCCGTCGAGGTCGTCAGGGACGGCGGGCGGCGGGTGTGGGAACTGACCACCCGTCAGAGGGAGCGCTACCGCGGAAGGTCGCTCGTCATGGGAACCGGCCGCACCCCCTACGTGCCGCCGCCGTTCTCGTCGTTGGACGACGACCGGGTCCTGCACCTGACGCGCTATCTGTACCGGCTGCACGATCTGGACCGAGAGCCGCGCTCGGTGGCGGTGATCGGCGGAAGCCAGAGTGCCGTGGAGATCGTGCTCGACCTGGCCCGGCGGTTGCCGCGCACCGAAGTCCATCTGTGTGTGCGCTCCTTCGGTCTGCGGCTGAAGGACACCAGCCCGTTCAGCGAGGAGGGCTTCTTCCCGGAGTTCACCGACTACTACTACCAGGCGTCGCGGGCGGGCAAGCGCATCCTGGACGCCTACATGCGCCCGACAAATTACTCTGCGGCGGACGCCGACGTCCTGCACGAGCTGTACCTGCTGCTCTACGAACAAGGCATCAAGGGTCGGCAGCGGGTGCACGTGCACCGGAATCACGCGGTGCGCAAGTTGAGCACCGTCGAGGGAGGCCTCGTACTGGCCGCCGAGGACGTGCACACCGGAGAACCGCTGGAGTTGACCGCCGACTTAATCGTCCTGGCGACCGGATTCCGCGACCTGGGGCCGGCGGCGCACCAGGAACCCTACCCGCCGCTGCTGGCGGGCGTCGCGGACAGCTTCGCTTTCGACTCCGACGGCTACCTGGCCATCGACCCCGACTACCGGGTGGTGACCGAGCAAGACGGCACCCCGCCGCTGTTCCTCAACGGGCTCTGCGAGACCAGCCACGGCATCGGGGATGCAGGCTCGTTCAGCCTGCTCTCGCTGCGCGCGGGCACCCTGTGCCGGCGCCTGACCGAGCTCACCACCCTGCCGCGTGCCGTTGCGACACGCCCGGCTCCCACCGCCCGTTTGGTGTAATTTGAAGGGTTGGCATCCATGACTCCGCGCTCGCTGAGTGAGCCCAAGGTCGTCACCGAGATACCGGGACCGATCAGCCGTGCATATCTGAAACGGCAGGAGGCACGCGAGTCCAACGCACGCAGCTATCCGCGCCACCTGCCGGTAGCGGTGCAACGGGCCCAGGGCGCCCTGGTCGAGGACGTGGACGGGAACGTCTTCCTGGACTTCCTCAGCGGCGCCGGCGTCCTGTCGCTCGGCCACAGCCACCCGGACGTCGTCGCAGCGGTCGCTGACCAGCTGACCACGTATGTCCATGGGCTGGACCTGCCGACCCCGGCCAAGGACCGGTTCACCGGCCTGTTACTGGAGATGCTGCCCGCGTCGATGCGGGACCGCTTCGTCGTGCACTTCTGCGGACCCACCGGCGCCAACGGCGTCGAGGCCGCCATCAAGCTATGCAAGATCGCCACCGGGCGCGGCGAGGTCATCGCGTTCCAGGGCGGATTCCACGGCAGCACGGCCGGCGCCATGGCAGTGACTGGCGACGTCGGTTCCAGGAAGCGGGTGGCCAACGGGGTGCCCGGCGTGCACTTCTTCCCGTTCTCCTACTGCCGGCGCTGCCCAGTCGGGCTGACCCCGCAGACCTGCACAACCAACTGCGTCACTTACCTGGAGCGGGCCCTGGACGACACGCACAGCGGGGTGCCGAAGCCAGCGGCAGTGATCGTCGAGGCCGTCCAAGGCGAGGGGGGCGGTATTCCCGCCACCGGCGACTTCCTGCGACGGCTACGGGCGGCCACCTACAGGCACGGTATACCGCTGATCTTGGACGAAATCCAGACCGGCTGCGGCCGGACCGGCACGTGGTACGCGTTCGAGCAGTACGGAATCGAACCGGACGTCATCGTCAGCTCCAAGGCGCTGTCCGGCATCGGCCTGCCCGTCTCGGTCCTGCTCTTCGACCGGGATCTGAACCAGTGGGACCCTGGCGCGCACATCGGGACGTTCCGGGGCAACCAGCTGGCCTTCGCGGGCGGCGCCGCCGCCATCGACGTGATCCGGCGCGACAACGTGCTGGCCAACGTCCGGGCCCGCGGGCAGCAGCTGACCGAGCTGCTGCAGGGCATCGCGGCGCGCAGCGCTTCGGTGGCCGAGATCCGCGGCGTCGGGCTGATGCAGTGCGTCGAGCTGGTGGATCCCGAGACCGGCGCCGACGAGACGGAGCTGGCCGCGGCCGTGCAGGCGGCGGCGCTGCGGGCCGGCGTCATCCTCGAACGCGGCGGGCGCGGCGCCGACGGAGGGTGCGTGCTGCGGCTGTTGCCGCCGCTGACCATCACCGAGCAGGAACTGGACCAGGGAGTCCGCCTGCTGGAGCAGGCGTTCCGAGAAGCGGACCACAACTTCGTGCGATAAGGAGCACCCGATGGCAAAGGTAAATTCCCACACCGAATGGCAGCCGCTGGAGGAGGTCATCGTCGGTGACCCATCCGGCGCGATGATCCCTTCCTGGACACGGATCGAGGACACCACCGTCCCGCCGGGCACAACTCATCTCGAAGGCGTCATCGGCCGACCTGGCACCCCCTACGCGAAGGAGCTGGTGGAGGGAGCCCTGCAGTGCCTCGACGAGTTCATCGGCATCCTGACCGAGGCCGGCACCATCGTGCGGCGTCCGCAACTCCCCGACCACTCCGCGCCGTTCGCCACTCCCGGATGGTCCCAGGCTCACGGCTGGTCGTGCGCGAACCCGCGGGACGTGCTGCTGTTGATCGGCGACGAGTTCATCGAGGCGCCGATGCCCGACCGCGGTCGGCACTTCGAGGCATGGGCCTACCGGGAGTTGCTGAACGAGTACTTCCGGCAGGGCGCCCGCTGGGTGGCCGCGCCCAAACCGCGACTGCTGGACGACCTGTATGTGCCCGAATACCGGGCTCCCGAGCAGGATGAGCCAGTCCGTTGGGGCCTGACCGACGTGGAGCCGGTCTTCGATGCAGCCGACATTCTGCGCTGTGGGCGGGACATCTTCATCGAGCAGAGCCAGGTGACCAACTCTGCGGGTGTCGCATGGCTGCGGCGGCACCTGGGCGACCGGTACCGAGTCCACGAGGTGCGGCCACGCTACCGGCGCCAGATGCATATCGACACCTCGCTGGTTCTGCTCGCACCGGGAAAGGCCCTGGTGAATCCAGATTTTCTCGACCCGGATGACCTGCCGGTCGCCCTGTCCGGCTGGGATCTGCTCATCCCGCCGGCGCCGGTGGTGACTCCGAAACTCGCGCGGGGTGTGATGAGCAAGTGGAGCGCGATCAACATGTTCTCCATCGATGAACGACGGGTCGTGGTCGAACGTAGCCAAGTACCGCTCATTCGTGCGCTGGAGGGATGGGGATTCGAGCCGATTCCGTGTTCTTTCGAGGACTACACGCTATTCGGAGGCGCATTCCACTGCGCCACACTGGACATCCGCAGGACCGGTGAATGCGAATCATATTTCGACTGATTCGGCGTGCGGGGCGCCTCGTACGCGAGGGCGCCCTGACTATGTCCGATCCAGGCGGAAGGCCTCGACCGGAGTCCGCAGACTGGTAGCGTCTCAACCAACGGCGACGGGCCGTCAGACCCCATTCAGGAGAGGCAACATGACAACGCAGCAAGGCGAGTTCGAGACAGCATCGATCAAACCGACAATTTCCCACGACGACCTCTCGAAGATCGACATCCGAGTCGGCACAATCGAGAGCGTCGAGGACATGCCAAAATCAGACAAGCTTGTCCGGCTGACTGTGGACTTCGGCGATCATCAGCGCAAGATCATCGTCGGCATGAAGAAGGAACGGGACAATCCGGCCGAGGTGGTGGGACTTCAGGCGCTTTTCGTGGTCAACCTCGAACCACGCAAGATGATGGGCGAACTCTCCGAAGGCATGCTCTTCGATATCGGTTACGCCGACAAGTTGATCCCGGTGCTCGCGCTTCCGGAGAAGCCCGTTCCGAACGGCACGCGCGTCGGCTGACCGGCGGTGCGAGGCGGAAGCTCGGACCGGTTCCGAGGCGGAGGGGCCGCCGGTGAACGGTAATCCTTAGGGAGGGGACAGAGCACCTTGCTCATCGAGATAGGTATCACCGGCGACGACGCCGAGGCAGAACTGCGTTCGCTGCGCGACTGGCTGGCGGACGAGCCCGACATCCGTCGGCACACCCAGATCACCCTGGCCGCGGCCGAACCGGAACCGGGCGACATGGGCTCCGCGCTCGACTTGATCAAGCTGGTGGCCGACGAGGGCTTCCAGTTGGCAAACCTGGCCATCGCGTACGCCGCGTGGAAGGCCACCCGCTCCCGCCGGTCGAACGTCAGCGTGCGGCGCGACGGCGAACCCGTCCCGCTGGACGAAGCGCAGGCCGACGGCCCGGGCTCAGACCAGGCGGCACCCGGCGAGCAGGACTGACCGGTGCCGTCGCTACCCGACCCCGCCGGCTCCCGGGCAGTCCTCCTCGGCACCGGGCACTTCGACAGACCCGACCTCCCCGAGATATCCGCCATCAGGAACAACCTCTCGGCATTGGCCGAGGCCCTGCGGTCGGAGCGGGTCTGGGGACTGTCCCGCGAGCACTGCGTCTTGGTGGAGGACCCCTCGACCAATGTCGGCATGCTCGACCCCATCGCCACCGCCGCAGGCGAGGCCACCGACACCCTGCTGCTGTACTACGCGGGCCACGGCCTGGTGGACTCCAAGCGCGGGGACCTGCATCTGACGCTCACCACGACCAACGCCCAGCGGATCTACACGGCGGTACCCTACGACGTCATCCGCGACATCCTGCTCGACAGCCGTGCCGCCTGCCGCATCGTCATCCTCGACTGTTGTTACAGCGGCCGGGCACTGGGCACGATGGCCGATCCAGCCACCACGGTGGTGGACGAGGTAAGTGCCGAGGGTACGTACATACTGGCCGCCGCCTCGGAGAACAAGGTTGCGCTGGCACCCCCCGGCGAGCCGTTCACCGCGTTCACCGCCGAACTGCTGGACATCTTCCAGCGCGGCGTCGAAGGCGCCGGGGAACTGCTCGACCTGGACACTATCTACCGCCGAATACAGGGCAACCTGCGGGGACGGTCCCGGCCCGTCCCGCAGAAGCGAGACCGCAACACCGCGGGCCAGACGCCGCTGGTGCAGAACCAGGCGCACCCGACGATCATCGAACGCAACGCAAGCAGGCGCGAGTTCCTCCAGGTCAACGCCGGCGTCGCGGAGGTCACCCACGCCATGCTGGAGCAGCTGGGGTCGCTTGCCCCCGCTGAACGTACCGAGGCCGCGCACGCCCTGGGCTGGCTGGACAACGCGGAACAGCCGGTGCTGGAACAGCTGTACACCGTCGCCGACCACGACACTGACCCGCGGGTCCGGCAGTCGGCCAAGAACGCGCTGCTGCGGCTGGGTGAAGCCGGGCGCTTCGGCATCGTCCGCATCCCGGCGGGCGAGTTTCGCATGGGCACCAGCGACCGTCAGCGCGCCTACCTCCGGCATCACTACGGCATGGAGGGTTCGTGGACCTACAGTGAGAGCCCGGAGCGCACGGTCTCCCTGCCCGAGTTCTACATCG
Organism: Streptomyces sp. NPDC050610; assembly: GCF_040654875.1. NCBI lineage: Bacteria > Bacillati > Actinomycetota > Actinomycetes > Kitasatosporales > Streptomycetaceae > Streptomyces > Streptomyces sp. NPDC050610. The sequence goes on from NZ_JBFAIV010000026.1 coordinate 78,199, forward strand.
ACCGAACCCTGGTAACGAACGCCCAGTTCGCCGAGTTCACGCAGGCGACCGGCTACCGCACAGTCGCGGAGACTCTCGGCAGCGGCCACATCAAGCTACCGGGTAGCGACAACGTCTCCGAGGTCGAGGGCGTGAACTGGACCCGTCCGGCCGGGGCCGGCTCCACCTGGCGCGACGTTCCCGACCACCCGGTGGTGTTGCTGGCCTCGCAGGACGCTGTCGCCTACGCCACCTGGGTGGGCAAGCGGCTGCCCACCGAGGCAGAATGGGAGAAGGCCGCTCGCGGAACCGACGGCCGGCTGTGGCCCTGGGGCGACACTTGGGAAGATGGGCGCTGTAACACCGCCGATTTCCACGTGCGGCGCACCGGCGGCGGCGTCAGGGCCCAGTGGTGGCGCTCTTTCAGCCAGCTCAAGGACGCCCCGCTGACCACCCCCGTCGGCGCGTTCCCACAGGGCGCCAGCCCCTACGGGCTGCTCGATTGCGCCGGCAACGCGTGCGAGCGCACCAGCAACTGGTACGAGGCCTACCCCGACGCCTGGGAGAGCTCGCAACAGTACGGCACGACATACCACGTGCTGCGCGGCGGGGCCTTCCACCACGGCCCGGAGCTCGCCCGCACCGCTGCCCGTGACTTCGCCCATCCGCTCTTCCGCACCTTCCACGACGGCTTCCGCTGCGTCACCGACCTGGCGGCGGAAACGGACCGGTGATAAGCAGAGGCCGGTGGCGGGAGGAGAGCATGGAGCCGGTTCGGCCACTGGGCGGGTTCTCCGAGCAGCAGGGGCGCCGACCGCCTGCGTGGCGGAGATGCCCGCACATGAGCCGGACCGACCGCGCGCTCTTTCGCCGCGAATACTTGTTCGCGCTCACGACAGCGAGCGGGGCTTGGCCTGCCCCCGGGGTCGACACCCCATGAATCTGCGAACCAGACGCTGGCTCCTCGCCCCGGTACGCCAGTGGCGCACCCACAACCTCATCATGAGCCAACGCCCAGCAGTATTGGAAGAACCCACCTGCGGCAACGACTGAACCTCTACGCAACCCGACTCGCCTCGGCGTGCGACCAAGACGAGCCGCTCGTCGTCGATGTCGGCGTTGCAGCCTCGGAGCAAACCGCCATGTCCCGGAGAACCGAACCTCACCGAATGACATAACGGCACGGGTGCAGCTACCGAAGTCACAAGCCCCAAGATCCGCTACCTGCGGAGGCCGGTGTCACGCACAGTGTCGACTATCCCGCTCTTGTGCCAACTGAAAAGCTTCGTCACAGACGGGGCTAACGCCGCACCCGCGGCATCCCCAGCCCGATCCAGGAGATGATCTCTCGCTGGATCTCGTTGTTGCCGCCGCCGAAGGTGAAGATGACGGCGCTGCGGTAGCCGCGTTCGAGTTCGCCGTGGAGCACCGCGCCGGCCGAGCCCTCCTTCAGGGGGCCGGCGGCGGCGGCCACCTCCATGAGCCAGGCGTAGGCGTCGCGCCGCGCCTCGGAGCCGTAGACCTTGACGGCGGAGGCGTCCTGGGGGGTGAGGGCGGCGTGCTGGAGGGCGTCGACCATGCGCCAGTTGAGCAGTTTCATCGCGTCGAGCCTGGCGTGCGTACGGGCTAGGCGGCCGCGTACCCAGGCCAGGTCGATGACGCGGCGGCCGTCGGCGAGTTTGGTCTCGGCGGCCCAGCGCCGGACGTCGGCCAGCGCGCGGATGGCCATGGTGCCGTGGGCGGCGAGGGTGACGCGCTCGTGGTTGAGCTGGGTGGTGATCAGCCGCCAGCCCTTGTTCTCCTCGCCGACCCGGCGCGTGACGGGGACGCGGACGTTCTCGTAGTAGCTGGCGGTGGTGTCGTGGGAGGCGAGGGTGTTGATGAGGGTGCAGGAGTAGCCGGGGTCGGTGGTCGGGACGAGGAGGATGGTGATGCCCTTGTGGGGCGGGGCCGCCGGGTCCGTACGGACGGCGAGCCAGACCCAGTCGGCGGTGTCGCCGTTGGTGGTCCAGATCTTCTGGCCGTTGACGACGTACTCCGCGCCCTCCGCACCCTCTTCGCCGTCCCGCACGGCGCGGGTCTTGAGGGCCGCGAGGTCGGTGCCGGCGTCGGGCTCGCTGTAGCCGATGGCGAAATCGAGCTCGCCGGAGAGGATGCGCGGCAGGAAGTACCGCTTCTGCTCCTCGGTGCCGAACTGCATGATCGTCGGGCCGACCGTGTTCAGCGCCATGAGCGGCAGCGGCACGCCCGCCTGGGCGGCCTCGTCGAAGAAGATGAACTGCTCCATGGGCGTCATGCCGCGCCCGCCGTACTCCTTCGGCCAGCCGACGCCGAGCCAGCCGTCGGAGCCGAGACGGCGGACGGTCTCCCGGTAGAAACCCTTCTGCGCGGCGGGGTCGGCGTAGCGGGCGTAGGCGTTGTCGGGCGCCAGCTCCGCGAAGTACGCACGCAGTTCGGTGCGCAGCCGCTGCTGTTCCGGCGTGTATTCGAGGTGCACGGGCCCTCCTGGAGGCTGGGATCGCGCGGACTCCGCGCCGACCGCGCACAGAGTAGAACCCGTTACAGAAATTAGGAACCCGGGGCAGCGTACGAATCCACGGCCCCGGCCGACGCCGCTACGTCCCCGACCCTGGCGCGTAGTGGGTGAGCCGGTCGTGGTCCACCTCCCAGACTCCCCCGTCCGCCGAGGCGCCGCGCAGCCCGTGCACGGTGTCCGGGCCCGCGAGTTCCACGGTGCGCGCGGTGCCGAGCGAGGCGAAGCCGACGGTTCGGGACGGGGCCCAGCCTGTGGAGTGCCGCAGGCGTCGGGCGAGTTGGGCAGCGCCGAGCGGGGCGCCGGCCAGTACCCAGGCGTCGGGCGCCGGGCCGGTCAGCCGGCGGGCGGGGCGCAGCCAGGAGGCCGCGTCCTCGGGCCAGTCGACGACCGCGACGACCTCCCTGCCCAGGCCCTCCCAGGTCCGGATGAACGCCGCAGCGGCGGTCCGGGAGGCGGCGTCGCGTCCGTGGCCGACGGTGACGGACCACGCCCGCAGACGTGGCTCGTTCAGCAGGCATACGACGGAAGCCAGCTCGGCATCGGTGTGCGCGCCGGGCGCTGGAGTCGGGTCGGCGCTCGGCGGGCGGATTCTGGGTGAACCGCTCCCCCCGGCCTGCCGGGGAACGTTCATACGGCCTCGCTTTCTCGTACGGGCGGGAGCAGGTGCGCGTGGCCGGGGGCCGTCCGGCGGTCATCAGGCGGCGTCGTGGAAGACGAGGCCGAGGGTGCGCCGGTGGCCCGATCGCACCGCGCTGACGCCGTGCCGCATCGGGGCCGCCGACCATCCGCGCTTGCCGAGGACCGGCCGGTCCCGGGTGGTGAAGACCAGCCCGTGGCCCTGGCGCAGCGTGGCGGCCGTGCCGCGGGACTGGGCGCGCGGGCGCTGCTCGACGAGCAGGAACTCGCCGCCCGTGTAGTCGTCGCCCGCCACGTCGAGGCCGATGACGACCTGGAGGGGGAAGACCGCGTCCCCGAACAGGTCGCGGTGCAGGGCATTCCAGTCGCCGGGCCCGTACCGCAGCAGTATCTGGGACGGCTTGGCCTGCCCCGCCGCGCGGCACATCTCCAGCCACTCCTGGAGGCTGTCGGGCCAGGGGGCGGGGCGGCCGAGCCGGCCGGCCCAGTCGCGGGCGATGGGCAGCAGGCGCGGATAGAGGGCTTCGCGCAGTGCCCGCACCGCTTCGGGGAGCGGGTCGGCGAAGTAGCGGTACTGGCCGGAGCCGAAGCGGTAGCGGGCCATGTCGATGGTGGAGCGGAAGTGCTCCGCCTCGTCGTAGAGCGCGGCCAGCTCGCGGCACTGCTCGGGGGTGAGGAGCGGGCAGGTGGTCGCGCAGCCGTAGCCGTCCAGCTCTTCGGCGAGCGCCTGCCAGTCGGCTTCGGCGACGCGTGCGCTCGCGGCGCCTGGCGTGAGGGTGGTCGGGGCCGGAGTGGTCATGGTCGTGGTTCCTTGTGCCTTCGGGACCGGATGCGGTCGGTCGGTGGTCCGGGGCGCGCCGGGGGCAGGGTCAGGCGACCCGTACGGCTTCCTCGCCCGCGGCCTGCCCCTCGTGCAGCAGCAGTTGCCGCTTGCGGTCGAGGCCGCCGGCGTAGCCGGTCAGGGCGCCGTCCGCGCCGATGACGCGGTGGCAGGGGCGTACGACCAGCAGCGGATTCGCGCCGATCGCCGCGGCCACGGCCCGTACGGCGGAGCGCGGCACGCCGATCCGGTCGGCGAGGCGGCCGTAGGCCGTCGTGGTGCCGTACGGGAGGGCGTCCAGTGCCCGCCAGACCCGCTGCTGGAATTCGGTGCCCCGGGCGGCGTACTCGATGTCGAAACTGGTGCGACCGCCGTCGAAATACGACCGCAATTGCGCGGTGATGACCGCGAACGCGTCGGGCGCGTGGTGCCATCCGTCCTGGACGGCCTCCCCGGTCCGCTGTCCGGGCATGGACACGGACGCGAGCGCCGTGCCGCCCTCGGCGGTCTCCGACTCCTCACCGACCAGGAGCAGCTCGCCCAGTGGGCTGTCGATCGTCGTGTAGAAGGTCATGTCCGTCGTCGCCTCTCTCCCGTGTGCGCCGCTGGTGCGATTTCTTGTCACATTTCGAGAGTGCGGCTCGGCGATCGCTTTCGCTGGCGGGATTCGGACATGGCGCTGGGGCCGCGCGTAACCGGTCGCGGCGCTGCTCAGCGCGGTTCCGGCGCCGGCTGATCACAGCCCTTCATCGCTCGGCACAACGGCGGTATGGCTCCGACATCGCTCCGGCATCGCTCCGGAAAAGCACGTGCGGGCAGCGGCGGATACCCCCGGTGCACGGTCTTCGCCCTGCACGTCCTCAACGGCACCGGCAAGGCCACGGCCGCTACCGGGCCCCGGCGTACCCCCGGGTGTGGACGTTCGTGGCGCGGTGTAGAGACGTACGGGGCGGGTGCGAGCGCTGAGCCGATACCGCTCGGCGCCGGCGGGCGCCAATTGTCTCGCCCCCCGTGCGAGGCAATTGGCGTGATTCCCGCCGTTCATCGACGTGCTTCGACGCTTCGTCGTCCTCGGCGCTTCCGCTTCGACGGATGACGACTCTAGGCTGGCCGTGCCCCGCAGACTTTGCTGAGCGTGCACGAAACTTGGTCGGTTGTGCGCCGGACCTCGCTTGCCGCGCCGCGACACCTGCCCCGCAGACCCACTGCCACTGCCACCGCCCGTCAGGGCCTCTCAGGGAGGGGGCGTCTGGGTGCGCGAGACGCTGGACACCAACGCCATTCCGCCGGGAGACCGGGAAGAGCTGATCCGGCACGCGGTGTGGGAGGCCGTCGTGCGCATCGACATCAACCACCACCTCCCGCCGACGGACCTCGCGGTCAAGGTGGAGCTGGACAACGTCGGACTCATCGGCATCTGCTCCGCGCAGGCCACGGGCCTGACGATCCATCGGACGCCGCGGCTGGCGCGGGAGGACACGGAGCCGGCGGTGTTCCTCGGGCTCCAGCTCTCGGGCTCCAGCATGGTCGTGCAGAACGGCCGCGAAGCCCTGCTGAAACCCGGCGACTTCGCCCTCTACGACACGGCCGTCCCGTACACGCTCGCCTTCGACTCCGGCGTCGACCAGCACTTCCTGCGCTTCCCCCGATCGGCGCTCGCGCTGCCCGAACGGTCGCTGCGCGAGATCACCGCCACGACGCTGGGCCCCGACAACCCCGTCGCCGGGCTCGCGGCCGGCTACTTCACGCAACTGGCCGTGACCGAGGCCCTGCACCGCGGCCCGAACGCCGAGGCGATAGCGGAGCCCAGCATCGAGCTGGTCCGCGCGGTCGTCGCCTCGCAGCTGGGCGACTCCGACTTGGCCCGCGCCCCCATGGCGGAGACGCTGAACCTGCGGATCATGCGCTACCTCCGCGCGCACCTCGCCGACCACGATCTCTCCGCCGAGCGGATCGCCGCCGCGCACGGCATCTCGGTCCGCCATCTGTACACGGTGCTGGCCAAGTCGAACGTGACGCTGGGCGAGTGGATCCGCTCGCACCGCCTGGAGGAGTGCCGCCGGGAACTGGCCGATCCGCGGGCCCGCTACCGGACGATCGCGGCCATCGCGCGCGGCTGGGGCTTCGTGGACGCCACGCATTTCAGCAAGGTGTTCAAGCAGGCGTACGGCCTGTCCCCGCGGGCCTGGCGCAACCTCGACCGTCCGGCCGAGACGGCTGACCGCTGACCGTCGTCGGCGAGACGGCCGACCGCTGACCGACCCCGGGCGGGGCGGCCAACCGCTGACCGCCCCCGGCGAGGCGGCCGACGGTACGGACGGGGTGGCCGCCCTGGATCGCGAGGCGGGCCGCACGCCGTCGAGCCGCCACGCCCCGGAGCGCTACCTCCTGAAGCCGCGAGCCAGCTTCCCGAAGACGCCGCCCAGTCGGCGCAACAACCCCCTGCGGCGGCGGGGCACGGTGACGGCCCCGGCGGCCCGCCAGTCGGCGGCCTGGTTCACCATGGCCGTCAGGCTCAGGCAGAAGGCGGAAGCGCGGTCGGCTCCGTCCAGGTCGCACCAGACCAGCAGGTGCGAGAGGACGCCGTCGTACTCGTGGTACGGGCGGGCCTGCGCGTGGTCGACCAGCTTGGTGCGCATGGTCCGCTGCCGCTCCGCCGGGAGCCCGGAGCCGGGCAGTTCGCGCACGAGTTGCCGGACGTTGTGCAGGACCAGGTCGACGAAGGCGTCGCGCTGGTTCGCGGCCACCCCGCGCAGCCGAGCGTTCTGGAAGTCCTCCTCACGCCCCGGCGTCTCGTCCCGCACCCGGTCGCGGTCGGCGTCGGACAGCGCGGGCGTCGGGAAGTTCAGCATGTCGGAGCCGTAGGCCGCGTCGACGGCGACGTGGGTGAGTTCGTGGACGAGCACGGCGACGTGGTCGCTGTGCGACATCCCGTCGGGGCGAGCGTACGAGATGGCGTACTGCCCTTGGCCGAGATGGCGCGTGGTGCCGCCGGACGCGCCCGCTGTCCGTTGGAACGCGGCGTGGTCGAGGTGGCGCAGCAGCTCCCCGAGGAGCCGGGTCGCCGACGTGTTCCGGGTCTGCTCGGAGTACTCGCGCAGGAGTTGCCGGTCCTGCGCCGTCGAGTCGTCTGCCATGGTGTCCTCCGGCGTCCCCGCCCGGTCGGTGGCGGAACCCGGGCGGTGGCGAAAGTCGACGAGCCGTCCTCATCACGTGATCGCGTGATCCCGTGGCCGCCGTCCCCGCCGTGCGGAGGGCCGGCGACCGTACCCGTGGCGCTGCGCTGCTCCGAAGCCTCAAGTGTGGCCGCTCCCGGCCGGGTTCCGGTACTCGCAATCCCGCCTCCTGGACGAGCGGACCCGATTGCCGCGGACCCGATTACCGCACTTGCTAGCTTACTAGCGTGCTAGCATCACCCTTGTGAGTGACGAAGAGGTCAAGCAGTTCAACGTGTACCTGCCGAAAGGGCTGATCAAGCAGGTCAAGCATCACGCCATCGAGTCGGGCATGTCCCTCTCGGCGGTGGTCGCCGCCGCCCTGCGCGCCCACCTTGACGACACCCACGGGCAGCCGCGACAACCACCCGAGAAGGAGAGCTGACATGGCGACCGACGGGATCGAGGCCGTGTTCCTGGAGACCCACAACTGGGGAAAGGCGGCGAAGTTCTTCCAGTCACTGGGCTACGAACTGGACTTCGCGACCGACCACAACTCCGGCCAGTTGCGCAACGGCGACGGCCCCTACGTGTTCATCGCCGAGGTTCCCGAGGACCGGGAGCCCCGCACGCAGCTCGTGATGAAGGTGCCCGACGCGGACGCGTTCCGGCCCGATCCCGCCGTCGAGGTGGTCACGCCCTTCGAGGACACCCATTACGGGACCAGAGAGATGACCGTCCGCGACCCGGACGGACGCCTGTGGAGCCTCCAGGCCCCGGCCGGGAACTGACCACCCGGCCGGGAACTGACCACGAGGAGAGGGACGAGCGTGCCGGACGAACAGAACGAGGCACCGGACAGCACCGCCGTGCGGGTCGCCCTCTGGCGGGCGCTGCACGTACAGCACGACCCGCCGCCGCACGTACTGGAGGACGAGGTCGGCCTGCGGCTGGCGGCTCCCGACGACGGCTGGCGGCAGCGGCCGGACATGGACCCGCGCGGGACGAGCACCTTCCGGGCGGCCATCGTGGCCCGCGCCCGGTTCGTCGAGGACCTGGTCGCCGAGCACGCCGGCCGCGGCGTCGCCCAGTACGTCATCCTGGGGGCCGGCCTGGACACCTTCGCCCAGCGCCGGCCGGAGATCGCTTCCCGCCTGCGGGTCTTCGAGATCGACCAGCCGGGCACCCAGGCCTGGAAGCGCCGTCGCCTGACCGAGCTCGGCTACGGGGTCCCCGACTGGCTGCGGCTGGTGCCGGTCGACTTCGAGGCGGGCGGGGACTGGTGGGAGCGCCTGTCCGAGGCCGGTTTCGACCGCGCCCGGCCGGCCGTCGTCGCCTGCACCGGCGTCACCATGTACCTGACCGCAGACGCCACCGCGGCGACCCTGCGCCGGCTCGCCGGACTCGCCCCCGGCTCGACGCTCGCCATGACGTTCATGCTGCCGACCGAGCTCATCGACGACGCCGACCGCCCCGCCCTGGAGGCGACCAAGCCACGGGCCCAGGCGTCGGGCACCCCGTTCATCAGCTTCTACACCCCGCAGGAGATGCTGGCGCTGGCCCGCGACGCCGGCTTCGAGGACACCCGGCACGTGGCGGGGGCCCTGCTCGCCGAGCGCTACTTCGGCGAGCGGACCGACGGCCTCCGCCCGTCGAGCGGAGAGGACTTCCTGGTCGCGACTGTCTGACGCCCTCGCTCCAAGCGGAGCCGAACGCCGGGCGGCCCGGACCGAGCCGCCCGAACCGAGCCCCCGGACCGAGCCGCCCGGACCAAGCTGCCCGAACCGAGCTGCCCAGGCCGAAAGGCGTATCCCGGCTTCCGGTTCGGGCAGCCGACCGGACAGCCCGCCCGGAGCGCGTACCGGAGCCGCGGGGTCAGCAGGAGTCGATGACCGTCAGCCCCGCCTCTGCGGCGGCCTCGAAACCGTCGTCCACCGCGACGACCCGACGCCCCACGGCGTCGAGGAGCGAAGCGCCGACGGCCGCGCGCATCCCGCCGGCGCAGTGCACCCATACGGTGCCGGGCGGGACCTCGTCCAGGCGGTCGCGGAGTTGGTGGATCGGGATGTGCACCGCCCCTTCGACGCACCCCGCCGCGCGCTCGGAGTCGCGGCGCACATCGAGCACCACCACCGGCTCGCCCCGCTCTCGGGCGGCGGCCAGTTCGGCGAAGGAGGCGCGGGGGAACGACGCGAGCCGCCCGCCTTCCGGTATCCAGCTCAGCGGGTCGCCGGTGGCGGCGCCGGCCGGCCGGTCGATGCCGACCCGCACCAGTTCCCGCTGCGCGGCGGCGATCTGCTCGGGCGTCTCGGCGAGCAGCGTGACGGGCTTGCCCCACGGAATCAGCCAGGCCAGGTACGTGGCCAACCGGCCGTCGCCCTCGAAGTTGAACGAACCGGCCACATGGCCTGCCGCGAAGGCGACGCGGCTGCGCAGATCCACCACCCACTCCCCGGCCGCCAGCCGCTCGGCGATCCGCGCGGCGTCGGCGGGCTCGGGCGGGGTGAGGTCGACGGGGGCGGGGCCGGCGGCGTTGAGCGGGCCCATATGCGCGTAGTACGCCGGTATCTCCTCCAGTCCGGCCAGCAGTTGGGCGACGAAGGCATCGGCGTCCAGGGTGAGCGCGTCGTTGGTCCGCCGTTCCTTGCCGATGGTGGTGGCGTCGCCCGTGGCCTGGGCGGAGGAACAGAAGCTGCCGAAGCCGTGGGTGGGCAGCACCCGCACCTCGTCGTCGAGCGCGGCGGCGAGCCGGTGCGCGGAGGCGTGCTGGTCACGGGCCAGCCGCTCGGTCAGCCGCGGCTCCACCAGGTCCGGCCGCCCCACCGTGCCGATGAGCAGCGACCCGCCGGTGAAGGCGGCCACCGCGCGTCCGCCGTCCTCCAGCACGTACGCGGTGTGGTGCGGCGTATGGCCGGGCGTGGCGACGGCGCGCAGCACCAGCCCCTCGTCCACGGGGACGGTGTCGCCGTCGGCGACGGGCACCCGGGCGAAGGAGACGTCGGCGGCGGCCGGAACCAGGTAGCGGGCCCCGGTGATCCGGGCCAGCTCCAGGCCGCCGGAGACGTAGTCGTTGTGCACGTGCGTCTCGGCCACATAGGCGATCCGCGCCCCGTGCCGGGCAGCGGCGGCGATCACCTGGTCGATGTCGCGCGGCGGGTCGATCACGACCGCGCTACGGGCGCCGCCCGCCAGGTAGCTGCGATTGCCCAGGCCCTCGAACGTCAGGGTGTCGACGAAGAACACGGTTCCGGCTCCTTCACACGGCAATGTGTCACCGGGTCCGGGCTGCTCCTGGGGGCTGGTGCGTTCGCCCGTCCGGCATCGCCTCTATGACTGCGGGTACCGCAGCGCCGACAGTCCGAACCGTCTCGCGTCCGGGCGACCGCGCTCCGTAAGACCGGAAGGCCGGGCGGCCGGGCGGCCGGGGCCATGAGGCGGCTAGTGCACCCGGACCTCTCCGGGCCGCACCGCGCTCGCCCACTGACGAGCGTCACCGATGCCCGCCCGCTGACGGGCATCGCCGAGCCCATGTTTCGGCCCGTCAGTCCGTGTGCGGCCGCCGCGTGTGCTTCTTATGGGCGGCCTGACGCGAGATGCCGAGCGGCTCGGCGATGTCGCGCCAGGCCCAGCCGGCCTCGCGCGCCCGGTCGACCTGGCGCGCCTCCATCTCCTCGACCGCCTTCCGCAGCGCCCGCACGGCGGCCAGCCCTTCACGGCCCTCACCGACCGTCGCAGCAGCAACTAGTTGATTCACCTTCGCCTCATCCACGACGTCAACACAAGCTGACGAACGCGTCGAACGTCAAGCGATTCACGCATCCCTGTCACCCATGGTTGACGCCACCCTCATGTCAACCTAGGTTGACATGAGGCGAGTGCAACCCCGCCCCCACGAGGAAAAGAGGGACGCTGTGCCACGTGCGCGATCGACACCCACTGAGAAACCAACCTCTCCAACGCCACCCAGAAGGCAGGCAGTTCCGTCCTTCATCGGGCTGATGCTCGCCATGCTCCTGGCCACCCTGGACACCCAGATCGTCGCCACGGCGATGCCGGCCATCAGCGGCGATCTCGACGGCGTCGAGCGGTTCGCCTGGGTCAGCACCGCGTACCTGCTGGCCTTCAGCGTCGTCACGCCGCTCTGCGGAAAACTCGGCGATCTCTTCGGGCGCAAGCGGGTCTTCGTCTTCGCTATCGCGATTTTCCTCATCGGATCGGCCCTGTGCGGCACCGCCGGATCGATGACCCAGCTCTTCGTCTTCCGCAGCGTGCAAACTCTCTCGACGCGCTGATGCGCCACCCCGGTCCGGCGCCCTAATCCGCCCCGCCGTCAAGATCAAGCCAACCCGATAGAGGGCAAGGTCACAGCCGTGCCCCCTGCAGCTCACCTGCGGTCGCGGCCTAGCATCCGAGCATGACTGTCCTGCCTGACGACGGGCTCTCGCTGGCCTCCGAGTTCCCTGACGCCACCCATGAGCAGTGGCAACACCTGGTCGAGGGCGTCCTGCGCAAGTCGGGCAGGGAGTTCTCGGGGGCGGCGGCGGAGGACGCCCTGTCCACCGAGATCGAGGACGGGCTGCGCAGCCGCCCCCTGTACACCGCCGACAGTTCGGCGCCCGACCCCGGTCTTCCCGGGTTCGCCCCCTTCGTCCGGGGCGGTCGCCCGGAGGGCAATGTGCTCGGGGGGTGGGACGTACGGCAGCAGCACACGGCGGCCGACGGCGGGGCGGTGCTGGCGGATCTGGAGAACGGCGTCACGTCGCTGTGGCTGGTCGTGGGCGAGCACGGAATCCCCGTGGCGTCACTCGATCGGGTGGTCGACGGGGTCTATCTCGATCTGGCGCCCGTCGTCCTCGACGCGGGAGACGGCGTCGAGGCCGCCGCCGGGGAGCTGTTGCGGCTGTACGGGGAGCGCGGTGTCGCCAAGGAGGCGGCGCGCGGCAACCTGGGGGCCGACCCGCTGGGGTTCGAGGCCCGTACGGGGGACACGTTCGGCTTCGCGCCCGTCGCCGAGCTCGCGCGGCGGTGCGGCGAGGAGTATCCGGGGCTGCGGGCGCTGACCGTGGACGCGCTGCCGTACCACGAGGCCGGCGGGTCGGCGGCGCAGGAGCTGGGGAGTTCGCTGGCGACCGGCGTCGCCTATCTGCGGGAGCTGACGGCGGCGGGGCTCACCGTCGGGCAGGCCGTCGCGCAGCTGGAGTTCCGGTACGCGGCCACCGCCGACCAGTTCCTGACGATCGCCAAGCTGCGCGCCGCGCGCCGGCTGTGGGCGCGGGTGGCGGAGGTGTGCGGGGCCGAGGGCCGGCAGGTGCAGCACGCCGTGACCTCGCCGGTCATGATGTCCCGCCGCGACCCGTGGGTGAACATGCTGCGCACGACGGTCGCGACGCTGGCGGCCGGGGTGGGCGGCGCGGACGCCGTCACCGTGCTGCCCTTCGACCACGCCCTCGGGCTGCCGGACGCGTTCGCCCGCCGGATCGCCCGCAACACCTCGACGATCCTGGTCGAGGAGTCGCACCTGTCGCGGGTGATCGACCCGGCGGGCGGCTCCTGGTACGTGGAGCGGCTCACCGACGAACTGGCCGCCGCGGCGTGGGGGTTCTTCCAGCACGTCGAGGAGCTGGGCGGACAGGCCGCCGCCCTGCGCTCCGGCCGGCTCGGCCAGGACCTCGCCGACACCTGGCGGGCGCGCAGCGCGAAACTCGCGAAGCGGCGCGAGCCGATCACCGGGGTCAGCGAGTTCCCGAACCTCGCGGAGCGGCCCGTGGAGCGCGAACCCGCCCCGGCGCCGCCGTCCGGCGGGCTGCCGCGGGTACGGCGCGACGAGGCGTTCGAGGCCCTGCGGGCCCGCTCCGACCGCCACCTCGCGGCGACCGGGGCCCGGCCGCGGATCTTCCTCGCCGCCCTCGGGCCCGCCGCGGCCCACACCGCCCGCGTCACCTTCGCCGCCAACCTGTTCCAGGCGGGCGGCATCGAGCCCGTCGACCAGGGGTCGTTCGAGGACAGCGGCGCCACCGAGGTCTGCCTGTGCTCCAGCGACGCGCTGTACGAGGAGCAGGCCGCCCAGGTCGCCGGGGCGCTCAGAGAGGCGGGCGCCCGGCATGTGTTCCTGGCGGGCCGGCCCGGGCAGTACCCAGGTGTCGACGCCTATGTCTTCGCCGGCTGCGACGCCGTCGCCGTGCTCTCCGCCGCCCTCGACCGTATGGGAGTGTCCTGATGGCAACGATGGGAATCCCGGACTTCTCCGGGATCGGCCTCGGGACGCCGAAGCCCGGCGACGACAGGCCCGGCGACGACAGGCCCGGCGACGGCAAGCCCGGTGACGACAGGCCCGGCGGCAGCGCCGAGGAGTGGCACGACGCCGTCAAGAAGGCCGCCGCCGGGGACGACCTCCGCTGGGAGACCCCGGAGGGCATCTCCGTCAAACCGCTCTACACCGGGCAGGACGTGGAGGGCCTGGACTTCCTCGGCACCTACCCGGGCATCGCCCCGTACCTGCGCGGCCCGTACCCGACGATGTACGTCAACCAGCCCTGGACGATCCGCCAGTACGCGGGTTTCTCCACGGCCGAGGAGTCCAACGCCTTCTACCGGCGCAACCTCGCGGCGGGCCAGAAGGGGCTGTCGGTCGCCTTCGACCTGCCCACCCACCGCGGCTACGACAGCGACCACCCGCGGGTGACCGGTGACGTCGGCATGGCGGGCGTGGCGATCGACTCGATCTACGACATGCGGCAGCTCTTCGACGGGATTCCGCTCGACCGGATGACCGTGTCGATGACGATGAACGGCGCCGTGCTGCCCGTGCTCGCGCTCTACGTCGTGGCCGCGGAGGAGCAGGGCGTGCCGCCGGAGAAGCTGGCGGGGACCATCCAGAACGACATCCTCAAGGAGTTCATGGTCCGCAACACCTACATCTATCCGCCGAAGCCCTCGATGCGGATCATCTCCGACATCTTCGCCTACACCTCGCAGCGCATGCCGCGCTACAACTCCATCTCCATCTCCGGCTACCACATCCAGGAGGCCGGGGCCACGGCCGATCTGGAGCTGGCGTACACGCTGGCCGACGGAGTGGAGTACATCCGGGCCGGGCGGGCCGCGGGGATGGACGTGGACGCGTTCGCGCCCCGGCTCTCCTTCTTCTGGGCGATCGGCATGAACTTCTTCATGGAGATCGCCAAGATGCGCGCCGCGCGGCTGCTGTGGGCCAAGCTGGTCCGGCAGTTCGATCCGAAGAACGCCAAGTCCCTTTCGCTGCGGACGCATTCGCAGACCTCCGGCTGGTCGCTGACGGCGCAGGACGTGTTCAACAACGTGACGCGTACGTGCGTGGAGGCGATGGCCGCGACCCAGGGCCACACCCAGTCCCTGCACACCAACGCCCTCGACGAGGCCCTGGCCCTGCCCACCGACTTCTCGGCGCGCATCGCCCGCAACACCCAGCTGCTGATCCAGCAGGAGTCGGGCACCACCCGGTCGATCGACCCGTGGGGCGGCAGCGCTTACGTGGAGCGGCTGACGTACGACCTGGCGCGCCGGGCGTGGCAGCACATCGAGGAGGTCGAGGCGGCGGGCGGCATGGCGCAGGCCATCGACGCCGGCATCCCGAAGCTGCGGGTGGAGGAGGCCGCGGCCCGCACCCAGGCCCGGATCGACTCGGGCCGCCAGCCGGTCATCGGCGTGAACAAGTACCGCGTCGAGACGGACGAGCAGATCGACGTCCTGAAGGTCGACAACTCCTCCGTACGCGCCCAGCAGATCGACAAGTTGCGGCGGCTGCGCGCCGAGCGCGACGAACAGGTCTGCCAGGACGCGCTGCACGCGCTGACCCGCGCCGCCGAGTCCACCGGCAACCTGCTGGAGCTCGCCGTGGACGCGGCCCGCGCGATGGCCACCGTCGGGGAGATCTCCGACGCCCTGGAGAAGGTGTACGGGCGGCACGCGAGCCAGATCCGTACGATCTCCGGTGTGTACCGCAACGAAGCCGGCGACTCCCCGTCCATCGAGCGCACCCGCACGCTGGTGGCCTCCTTCGAGGAGGCCGAGGGCCGGCGCCCCCGGATGCTGGTCGCCAAGATGGGCCAGGACGGCCACGACCGCGGCCAGAAGGTGATCGCCACCGCCTTCGCCGACCTCGGCTTCGACGTCGACGTCGGCCCGCTGTTCCAGACGCCGGGTGAAGTGGCCCGCCAGGCCGTCGAGGCGGACGTGCACATCGTCGGGGTGTCGTCGCTGGCCGCCGGCCATCTCACGCTCGTACCGGCGCTGCGCGAGCAGCTCGCGGAGGAGGGGCGCGAGGACATCATGGTCGTGGTCGGCGGGGTGATCCCGCCGCAGGACGTGGCCACGCTCCTGGAGATGGGCGCGGCGGCGGTCTTCCCGCCCGGCACGGTCATCCCGGACGCCGCGTACGACCTGGTGCGGCGGCTCGCCGCCGGTCTCGGACACGGCGAGCTCGGCCAGGACGCGACCGGTACCGGTCCCTCCGGCGCCGTTCCCGCCGATCCCGGCCACGGCCGCTGACGGCCCGGCGACGGCACCCATGGCGATCGACCTCGACACCTATGTGAAGGGTGTGCTCGACGGGAAGCGGGCGCTGGTGGCGCGGGCCATCACGCTCGTCGAGTCCACCCGGCCCGACCACCGGGCCCTGGCGCAGGAGTTGCTCACCGAGCTGCTGCCGCACAGCGGCCGGGCCCGGCGGATCGGCATCAGCGGGGTGCCGGGCGTCGGCAAGTCGACGTTCATCGACGCGTTCGGCACCCGGCTCACCGGGCTCGGGCACCGGGTCGCGGTGCTCGCCGTCGACCCGTCGTCGAGCCGTACCGGCGGGTCCATTCTGGGCGACAAGACGCGTATGGAGCGCCTGGCCGTCGACCCGGCGGCGTTCGTGCGCCCCTCCCCCACCGCCGGGACGCTCGGCGGGGTCGCCAAGGCGACCCGCGAGTCGATCGTGGTGATGGAGGCCGCCGGCTACGACGTGGTGCTCGTGGAGACCGTCGGCGTCGGGCAGTCCGAGACGGCGGTCGCGAACATGGTGGACTCCTTCCTGCTGCTGACCCTGGCCCGTACCGGGGACCAGTTGCAGGGCATCAAGAAGGGCGTCCTGGAGCTGGCGGACGTCATCGCCGTGAACAAGGCCGACGGGCCGCACGAGCGCGACGCGCGGGGGGCGGCTCGGGAGCTGGCGGGCGCGCTGCGGCTGATGCACTCCGCCGACGCCGCCTGGACGCCGCCGGTGCTCAGTTGCAGCGCCCGCGAGTCGACGGGCCTGGACACGGTGTGGGAACGCCTCGAACAGCACCGTGCGCTCCTCGACTCCACCGGCCGCCTGGCCGCCAAGCGCCGTGACCAGCAGGTGGACTGGACGTGGACGATGGTCCGCGACGAGCTCCTGAGCCGGCTGCACGCCGACCCGGCCGTACGCGCCCTGGCGCCCAATCTCGAACGGCGGGTCCAGGAGGGCGAGTTGACCGCCACCCTCGCCGCCGAGCGCATTCTCGACGCCTTCCGCACCGGGTCCGGCTGACCCTCGCGGGGACGCGTCGCGGGCTCGGCCCCGTGTTCCGCGCCGGCTGTTCTCTACGGATCTTCACGGATCTTTACGGACAGGCGCCGTCCGGCACGGGAACGGCCCGCTGCTCCCGCCCCGTGTACGCGCCCAGCGGGCGGATCAGCGCGTTGTGGGCCAGCTGTTCGGTGATGTGGGCGGTCCAGCCGGTGATGCGGCTCATCACGAAAATCGGCGTGAAGGCGGGGATGTCGAAGCCCATGAGGTGGTAGGCGAGCCCGGCCGGGTAGTCCAGGTTGGGGTGGATGCCCTTGCGGGCGGTCATGGCGTCCCGCAGCGCGGTGTGCAGGCCGGCCAGCCGGGTGGCCTCGGGGGTCGCGGCGTGTGCGACGAGCCGGTCGACGGCCTCCTGCATGATCGGTACGCGCGAGTCGCCGTGCCGGTACACGCGGTGGCCGAAGCCCATGATCTTCCGCTTCGAGGCCAGGGCCTCGTCCAGCCACTCCTCGGCCCGCAGCGGGTCGCCGATCTCGCCCAGCATGTGCATCACGGCTTCGTTGGCACCGCCGTGCAGCGGTCCCTTGAGGGCGCCGACGGCGGCGGTCACCGCGCTGTAGAGGTCGGAGAGGGTGGAGGTGACGACGCGGGCCGTGAACGTGGAGGCGTTGAAGCTGTGTTCGGCGTACAGGACGAGGGAGGTCTCGAAGCAGCGGACCACCTCGGGCTCGGGAACCCGGCCGAAGCACATGTGGAAGAAGTTCTCGGCGTAGCCGAGGGACGCGTCGGGCCGGATCGGCGCGAGCCCGCGCCGCCTGCGGTGGTCGGCGGCGACCACGGTCGGCAGCTTCGCCAGGAGGGCGAGGGACTTGGCCCGGTTGGCGGCCGGGCTGCCGTCGTCCTCGGCGGGGTCCTCGGCGCCGAAGAAGCTGACGGCGGTCCGCAGTACGTCCATGGGGTGGCAGGTGCCGGGCAGCCGGGCCAGGAGTTCCGCGGTGGTGCGGTCCACGGGCCGCAGGGCGCGTTCGCGGGCCCGGAATTCGGCGAGCTGTCCGGCGTCGGGGAGCTCCCCGTACCAGAGCAGGCAGGCGACCTCCTCGAAGGAACGGCGGGCGGCGAGGTCCTGGACCGGGTAGCCGCGGTAGGTCAGGGAGTTGGTCTCCTGGATGACGGTGGAGATCTCGGTGGTGTCGACGACGACGCCGGCGAGGCCGCGGCGGATGTCGGGGCGGTCGGGCGGTGCGGTGACCATGGAGTCCTCCGGCGAGGGGTGCGGGCGGCGGGGGCGGGCGTACGGGGTCAGAACAGGCCGTGCGGGAGGGTCGTGTCGTACGCGGCGACGGCGGCGGCGTCGACCGCCGGGAAGAGGCCCGCGAGCCCCGGCGCGTCCAGTTCGGCCAGCCGGTCCGCGGCGCTCAGGAACGCGTCCTGCGCGGCCGGTTCGGCCACGCCCTCGGCGAGGGTGCGGAACTTGGCCGTGTAGCCGTCGCGGCCGAACGGGCGGGCGCCGGCCGGGTGGGCGTCGGCGACGGCCAGTTCGTCCTCGACGACCGTGCCGTCGTCGAGGGTGATCACGGCCCGGCCGCCGAACGCGCGGCGCCGCGGGTCGGGGTCGTGGTAGCGGCGGGTCCACTCCGGGTCCTCGACCGTGGAGATCTTCCGCCACAGTTCCGCGGTCCGCGGGCGGCGGGCGCGTTCGGGGGCGTAGGAGCGCTCGTGGTGCCAGGCGCCGTCCTCCAGGGCGACCGCGAAGATGTACGGCACGGAGTGGTCGAGCGTCTCGCGGCTGGCGTCCGGGTCGTACTTCTGCGGGTCGCCGGCTCCCGAGCCGATCACGTAGTGGGTGTGGTGGCTGGTGTGCAGCACGACGGAGCGGACCCGGTCGAGTGGGCCGGTCTTCTCGCGCAGCCGCCGCGCGAGGTCGATGAACGCCTGCGCCTGGTACTCGGCCGAGTGCTCCTTGGTGTACGTGTCGAGGATCGCGCGGCGCGGCTCGCCGAGCTCGGGCAGCGCGACGGTGTACGAGGCCCGGGGGCCGTCGAGCATCCAGGCGAGGAAGCCGTCCTCCCCCTCGTAGATCGGCGCGGGCGCGCCTTCGCCGCGCATCGCCCGGTCCACCGCCTCGATCGCCGCCTTGCCGGCGAAGGCCGGGGCGAACGCCTTCCAGCTGGAGATCTCGCCCTTGCGGGACTGCCGGGTCGCGGTCGTGGTGTGCACCGCCTGCCCGACGGCCTGGTACACGGTCCCGGTCGGCAGCCGCAGCATCGCGCCGAGTCCGCAGGCGGTGGCGGCGCCGAGGTGCGCCACGTGGTCGATGCGGTGTTCGTGCAGGCAGACGCCCGTCACGAGGGCGACGTGGATCTCGTACGCGGCGATGATGCCGCGCAGCAGGTCGGCGCCGGAGCGGCCGGTGTGCTGGGCGACGGCGAGCAGCGGCGGGATGTTGTCGCCGGGGTGGGAGTAGTCGGCGGCCAGGTAGGTGTCGTGGAAGTCCAGTTCGCGGACCGCCGTGCCGTTGGCCCAGGCGGCCCATTCGGGCGGTACGCGCGAGCCGTCCGGCGCGCCGAAGACGGACGCGCCTGAGGCTGCCGTGCCGCCTCGGGCCGGGTGTGCGAGGGCCTGGGCGCGGGCGACCGCGACCGGGCGGCGGAGCAGGGAGGCGACGGCGACGGCGGCGTTGTCGATGACCCGGTTGACCGCCATGGCGGCGGCTGCGGGGTCGAGTCCGGCGGCCTCTCCCGTACCGGTGGCGACGGCGGCCAGTTTCCAGGCGAGCTGCTCCTCGCGGGGCAGCCGGTCGGCGCTGGGGTGGACGCGTACCTGGTGGTCGATCACGGGGCTCCTCGCGGTGTGCGGCTGAGCGGCTGAGCGGCTGAGCCTCCCTCGCCGAGGGGGCTCGCGCCTTCCGCTCCGATCCTTCCCCCGTCCGGGGCCGCTGGCGATGGCTCCAATCTGCGAATTCCGTACGCTCGCACGCTGCGAATCCGCGAATTCCGCGAAACGTGCGAATGCTAACTTCGCAGGAGCGGCGTACGACCGTGCGCCGGGAGCGAGGAGGCTCATCACCCATGGCACGGCCTCCCGTACGGAAGATCTACGCGCACGCCAAGCTGCGGCGGCTGCGCGCCGAGCACGGCATGAACCAGGTCGAACTGGCCCGCTCGCTCGGCATCTCGACGAGCTATCTCAACCAGATCGAGCACAGTCAGCGCCCGCTGACCGCGCCCGTCCTGCTGCGCATCGCCGAAGTCCTCGGCGTGGACCCGGAGTTCTTCTCCGAGGCCGCGGAGGAACGGCTCGCCACAGACCTGCGGGCGGCCCTCGGGGACGAGGCCGCCGGCGTGTCCGCCTCGGCGGAGGAGGCGGTCGCGGTCGCCCGCGACCACCCCGAGGTGGCCCGCGCGCTGGTGGCCCTGCACCACCGCTACCGGGACGCCGCCGAGCAGGTCGCCGCGCTGGCCTCGGCCGACTCCCCGGCCGCCGCGCTGCCGCCGGCCGAACCGCACGACGAGGTCCGCGACTTCTTCTACGCCCACCACAACCACATCGGGCCGCTGGACGGCGAGGCGGAGCGCGCGGCGCGGGACTGGGGGCTCGACTCGGCGCAGGGCGCGGCGGACGTCCTGCGGCGGCGGCTGGCGGACCGGCACCGCGTCACGGTCGTACGGGCGTCCCCCGACCGCTCGGCGGACGCCCGGCGCTTCGACGCGGAGAGCGGCCTGCTGTTCCTGTCGCCGTGGCTGACGGAGGGGCAGCGCGCCTTCCAGCTCGCCACGCAGCTCGCGCTGCTGGAGTACCGGCCGCTGCTCGACGCCCTGGTCGGCGCCGCCGCGATGACCTCCGCCCAGGCTGCGGCGCTGGCCCGGATCGGGCTCGCGAACTACTTCGCCGGGGCGCTGCTGATGCCGTACGGCGTCTTCCAGTCGGCGGCCGAGGAGCTGCGGTACGACATCGAGCTGCTCCAGGCGCGGTTCGGCGTCGGCTTCGAGACGGTCTGCCACCGCCTCAGTACGCTCCAGCGCTCCGGGCGGCGCGGGGTGCCGTTCTCGTTCCTCCGCGTGGACCGGGCCGGGAACGTCTCCAAGCGGCAGTCCGCCACCGACTTCCATTTCTCCCGGCTGGGCGGGACGTGCCCGCTGTGGACGGTGTACGCGGCGTTCTCCTCCCCCGGCCGCGTCCTCACCCAGGTCGCGGAGATGCCGGACGGCAAGCGCTACTTCTGGGTGGCCCGCACCGTCACCCGGGGCGGCGCGGGCCACCGCGCGCCGCGCGCCGAGTTCGCCGTCGCCCTCGGGTGCGAACTGCGCCACGCGCACCGCCTGGTGTACGCGGAGGGCATCGCGCTGGACGATCCCCGGGCGGCGACGCCGATCGGTCTGGGGTGCCGGATCTGCGAGCGCCGCGACTGCGCGCAGCGGGCCCGGCCGCCGGCGGGCGGCCGGCTGGCCGTCGACCCCGACCGGCGTACGTACGTCCCCTATCCGGTGGAGGCGTCGGGCGGCTGACGGCCGCCTCTCGCGAGGCGGCCTCCGTGCGTCAGGAGCCGGCTTCCCTGATGGCGTTGACGATGCCGGAGAAGTCCTGGTCCGTGCCGGCCCCCTCGGCGTAGGCGGCGTACAACTCTGCCGCGCGCAGGCCGAGTTCGGCGTTGACCCCGCCGGCCTTGACGGCGTTGGCCGCCAGGCCCAGGTCCTTGGCCATCAGCGGGGCGGCGAAGCCGGGCCGGTAGTCGCGGTTCGCGGGGCTGCCCGGTACGGGGCCCGGCACCGGGCAGTTGACGGACAGGGCCCAGCACTGGCCGGAGGCGGTGGAGGCGACGTCGAACAGGGCCTGGTGGGACAGGCCCAGGCTCTCGCCGAGGACGAACGCCTCGCTCACCGCGATCATCGATATGCCGAGGATCATGTTGTTGCAGATCTTCGCGGCCTGCCCGGCGCCGGGCCCGCCGCAGTGCACCGCCTTCTTCCCCATGACCGCGAGGAGCGGTTCGGCCTCGGCGAACTCGGCTTCGCCGCCGCCGGCCATGAAGGTGAGCGTGCCGGCCTCCGCGCCGACCACTCCCCCGGAGACGGGGGCGTCCAGAGAGCGTGTTCCGGCCGCCGCCGCGGCTTCGTGGGCGGCGCGCGCGTCGGCCACGTCGATGGTGGAGCAGTCGATGAACAGCGTGCCCGGCCGGGCGGCGGCCAGCAGGCCCTCCTCCTGGTAGAGGCCGAGGACGTGCCGCCCCGCGGGCAGCATGGTGATCACCACGTCCGCGGCCGAGGCGGCGTCCGCCGCCGACGCGACCGGTTCCACGCCGGTTCCGGCGGCCGTGGTGAGCAGGTCGGGCATCAGGTCGTGGCCGAGGACCCGGTGGCCCGCCTTGACGAGGTTGGCGGCCATCGGGCCGCCCATGTGGCCGAGGCCGATGAAGCCGATCGTGTGCTGGCCGTTCACCAGGGCACCTCCTGCGGGGTTGCGGTCAGGTGGAGTTCGCCGCCGGCGGGCGGGGCGAAGTAGCGGGCCACGTCGGCGTCGGCGACCTCGCCGAGGCCGGCCGGCGCCCAGCGCGGGCTGCGGTCCTTGTCGATGACCTGCGCGCGGATGCCCTCGACCAGGTCGTGCGAGGTGAGCGCGGCGCAGGAGACGCGGTACTCCTGTTCCAGTACGCATTCCAGCGGGCCGAGGCGGGGTGCGCGGCGCAGGGCGGCGAGCGTGACCTTCAGGGCGGTGGGCGACTTGGCGGCGAGGGTGTCGGCGGCCTCGGCTGCGGCGCGTGCGCCGTGGCCGCGCAGCCGGGCGACGATCTCCTCCATGGTGTCGGCGCGGTAGCAGGCGTCGATCCAGGTCCGGTGGGCGGCCAGTTCGCCGGGCGGCGGCTGCCGTACGTACGACTGGAGCGCGTCCCAGACCGGCCGGGCGGCGAGGTCGTCGAGCAGCCGGGGCAGGTCGTCGTGCGGGACGAAGTGGTCGGCGAGGCCGCAGAGCAGGGCGTCCTCGGCTCCGATCCGCGCGCCGGTGAGCGCCAGGTGGGTGCCGAGCTCGCCTCCGGTGAGGGCGAGCAGGTAGGTGCCGCCCACGTCGGGGACGAAGCCGATGCCGGTCTCCGGCATGGCGATCCGGGAGCGTTCGGTGACGATGCGGACGCTGCCGTGCGCGGAGACGCCGACGCCGCCGCCCATGACGATGCCGTCCATCACGGCGACGTACGGCTTGGGGTAGCAGGCGATACGGGCGTTGAGCCGGTACTCGTCCCGCCAGAAGCCGGCGGAGGCGGCGCCGCCCGCGCGGGCGTCCTCGTAGATGGAGCGGATGTCGCCGCCCGCACACAGGCCGCGCCCGCCGGCGCCGGTGATGACCACGGTCTGCACGGCCGGGTCGCTCGCCCAGCCGGTGAGCGCCTCGTCGACGCGCCGCACCATGGAGTGCGTCAGGGCGTTGAGGGCTCGGGGCCGGTTGAGCGTGAGGTAGGCCGCGCGGCCCTCGGTGCGGAGCAGTACGGACTCCTCGGCGTCCGCGCCGGCCGTCACTGGAAGGCCTCCGTCAGGCCGCGGGCCACGATGACGCGCATGATCTCGTTGGTTCCTTCCAGGATCTGGTGGACGCGGAGGTCGCGGACGATCTTCTCGATGCCGTACTCGGTCAGATAGCCGTAGCCGCCGTGGAGTTGGAGGGCGCGGTCGGCGACGGAGTAGCCGGTGTCGGTGGCGAAGCGTTTGGCCATCGCGCACAGCTGCGGCGCCTCGGGGTCGCCGCGGTCCAGGGCCTGGGCGGCCTGGTTGACGAGGGCGCGGGCGGCGGTGAGTTCGGTCGCCATGTCGGCGAGGCGGAACTGGAGGGCCTGCGCGTCGAGCAGCCGGGCGCCGAACGCCTGGCGGTCGGCGAGGTACGCGAGGCTCTTGTTGAGGGCGCTGCGGGCGCCGCCGAGGGAGCAGGCGGCGATGCCGAGCCGGCCGCCGTTCAGGCCGCTCATGGCGATCCGGAAGCCGTCGCCCGGGCGGCCCAGCAGCCGGTCCGCGGGGACCCGGACCCCGTCCAGGACGACCTGGCGGGTGGGCTGGGCGTTCCAGCCCATCTTCTTCTCGTTGGGTCCGAAGGAGAGGCCGGGGTCGTCGCGTTCGATCACGAAGGCGGAGATGCCGCGGGGGCCGTCCCCGTCGGTGCGGGCCATGACGATGTACACCTGGGCGGCGCCCGCGCCGGAGATGAACTGCTTCACTCCGCTGAGGACGTAGTGGTCGCCGTCGCGGTCCGCCCGGGTGCGCAGGGACCCGGCGTCCGATCCGGCTCCCGGTTCGGTGAGGCAGTAGCTGCCGAGGTCGTCCATGGCGCAGAGGCGGGGCAGCCGGCGTGCGCGCTGTTCGGGGTCGCCGTAGCGGTCGATCATCCAGGCGACCATGTTGTGGATGGAGACGTAGCCCGCGATGGACGGGCAGCCGGAGGCGAGGGCTTCGAGGATGAGGACGCCGTCGGCCCGGCTGAGGCCGCTGCCTCCGGCCTCCTCGCGTACGTACACGCCGCCGAGCCCGAGTCCGGCCGCCTTGCGCAGCACGTCGAGGGGGAAGTGCTTGTCCTGGTCCCATTGGACGGCGTGCGGTGCCAGGTGGTCTTCCGCGAAGTCGAGGGTGGCTTCGACGAGGGCCTGCTGGTCCTCGGTGAGCGATGTGGCGGTCATGGCGCTCATCCCATGGTGGGGAGGGTGAAGCTCGCGCCTTCCTTGGCGCCCGAGGGCCAGCGCGAGGTGACGGTCTTGGTGCGGGTGTAGAAGCGGATGGCGTCGGGGCCGTGCTGGTTGAGGTCGCCGAAGCCGGAGCGCTTCCAGCCGCCGAAGGTGTGGTAGGCGACGGGGACCGGGATGGGCACGTTGACGCCGATCATGCCGGTGTTCACGCGGCGGCTGAAGTCGCGGGCGGTGTCGCCGTCCCTGGTGAAGATGGAGACTCCGTTGCCGTACGGGTGCTCGCTGGGCAGCCGGAGGGCTTCCTCGTAGTCGGCGGCGCGTGCGACGCACAGGACGGGGCCGAAGATCTCCTCGCGGTAGATCCGCATCCGCGGGGTGACCCGGTCGAAGAGGGACGCGCCCGCGAAGAACCCGTTCTCGTGGCCGGGCAGGGTGAAGCCGCGGCCGTCGGCGACGAGTTCGGCGCCCTCATTGACGCCGATGTCCACATACCGGCGGACCCGGTCGAGGGCGTCCCTGCTCACCAGCGGGCCGAAGTCGGCCTCCGGGTCGTCGCTGCGGCCGATGCGCAGCGTGCCGATGCGTTCCTTGAGGGCGGCGACCAGCCGGTCGGCCGTCTCCTCGCCGACCGGTACGGCCACCGAGATCGCCATGCACCGCTCGCCGGCGGACCCGTAACCGGCGCCGATGAGCGCGTCGACGGCCTGGTCGAGGTCGGCGTCCGGCATCACGATCATGTGGTTCTTGGCGCCGCCGAAGCACTGGGCGCGCTTGCCGTGGGCGGCGGCGGTGGCGTAGATGTGCGCGGCGATGGGGGTGGAGCCGACGAATCCGAGCGCGCCGACCCGCGGGTCCTCCAGGAGGGTGTCGACGGCCTCCTTGCCGCCGTTGACGACGTTCAGCACGCCGGGCGGCAGACCGGCCTCCAGGAACAGTTCGGCCAGCCGCAGCGGTACGGACGGGTCGCGCTCGGAGGGCTTGAGGATGAACGCGTTTCCGCAGGCGAGGGCGGGTGCGGCCTTCCACAGCGGGATCATGGCGGGGAAGTTGAAGGGGGTGATCCCGGCGGTCACGCCGATCGGGGCGCGCAGCGAGTGCACGTCGATGCCGGTGCCCGCGTTGTCCGTGAACTCGCCCTTGAGGAGGTGCGGGATTCCGGCGGCGAACTCGACGACCTCCAGACCGCGCTGGAGGTCGCCGTGCGCGTCGGCCACGGTCTTGCCGTGCTCGGCCGACAGCAGCCGGGCCAGGGAGTCGCGCTCGCCCTCGACGAGTTGGAGGAAGCGCAGCAGGACGCGGGCGCGGCGCTGCGGGTTCCACTCGCCCCACTCCTGCTGCGCGGTGACCGCGTCGGCGATGGCCGCCTCGGTGTCGGCGCGGCCCGCGAGGGGGACGCGGGCCTGGACCGTACCGGTGTTGGGGTCGTACACGTCGCCGTAGAGGCCGGACGTGCCGGCGGTGTGCTTGCCGCCGATGAAGTGGGTGAGTTCGCGGACCATGGGTGCCTGCTCTCGTCAGGGGAGATCCGGGGACGGCGCGGCGGGCGGGCGGCGGGCGCACGGGTGGGTGCGCCGCCGCCGCGGGCCGCGGGACAGCGAGCGTCGGGCCGCCGGGCGGGGGTCGGGACCGCCGAGGGGCCGCGAAGGTCTACGAGCGCGGGGTGGGTCGGGTGCGCTCCGCCGGATCACCAGGGTCGTGGGTACAAACCGGTGCCATGCGTGTCTGCTCCATCCTCGTGGACAACAACACGGAACATTCCGCGGCCGGTATCCTGACTCCCGGATCTCAGCGCGCCGCCCGTCTTCCCGGCAGACCTCGCCAGTGACGTGTGGACGGCAGCACACTCCCCGGTCACAGTGGCGGGACCGTGCCGGATTCACACCGGCTTCCCTGCACCGCGGACCTTGTGCCACGAAGATATAGTTGGACGTCCTAGTAAGTCCACCCCCCTCCGGCGCCCGGCTCCCGCGCGGCGGTGCGCCCCGTGTCCCACATCACGTTCCGGGATGTGAACAGCGGTGCCCAGAAAACCCCCTGACCTCTAGGCTGACCCGTGCAGCTGGTTCGCCCTGCCCGCCAGGCAGGCGCGTCGCAAGAGGGAACCCGGTGGGAATCCGGGACTGCCCCGCAGCGGTGAGCGGGAACGACCGCCGTCATACGCACTGGATCCGGCCATGGGTCCGGGAAGCGACGGCCAGTAGGAATCTGCCTCGGCAGGTGTGCCCGCGAGTCCGAAGACCTGCCCGTTGCCCGTACGCGACCGATTGCGTACGGAAATCCCGGTGACCTCGTGGGCGGGTCGGCGTGCATACCAGGTGGAGCACCGCGCTCGGCGCGAGTCCGCCTGGTCCGTCGCCTTCGCGTCCGTGTCCCGCCGCCGGGATTCTCAAGGAGTCATCTCGCGAAGGAGATTTCCGTGACAGCGAAGTCCGCAGCCGCGGCAGCACGGGCCACCGTGTACGGCTACCCCCGCCAGGGCGCGAACCGCGAACTGAAGAAGGCCATCGAGGGCTACTGGAAGGGCCGCGTCGACGCCGACGCCCTGAAGGAGACCGCCCAGCAGCTGCGCCGGGCGAACTGGGGGGAGTTGGCCGACGCCGGCGTCCACGAGATGCCGACCGGTGACTTCTCGTACTACGACCACGTCCTGGACACCAGCGTCATGGTCGGCGCCGTCCCCGCCCGGCACCGCGCCGCCGTCGACGCCGACCCGCTCGACGGCTACTTCGCCATGGCGCGCGGCAACCAGGACGTGGCGCCCCTTGAGATGACCAAGTGGTTCGACACCAACTACCACTACCTGGTGCCGGAGCTGGGCCCGGACACGGTCTTCGCGGCCGACTCCGCCAAGCAGCTCGCCGAGCTGACCGAGGCCCGCGCCCTCGGCCACACCGCGCGCCCCGTCCTCGTCGGCCCCGTCACGTACCTCCTGCTGGCCAAGCCCGCCCCGGGCGTCGCCGCCGACTTCGAACCGCTCACCCTCCTCGACCGGCTGCTCCCCGTCTACGCCGAGATCCTCGCCGACCTGCGCGCGGCCGGCGCCGAGTGGGTGCAGCTCGACGAGCCCGCCCTGGCCCAGGACCGCACGCCCGCCGAACTGAACGCCGCCGCCCGCGCCTACCGCGACCTGGGCACGCTCACCGGCCGGCCCAAGCTCCTCGTCGCCTCCTACTTCGACCGGCTCGGCGAGGCGCTCCCCGTCCTCGCCAAGGCCCCCGTCGACGGCCTCGCCCTCGACTTCACCGAGGCCGCCGCCGCCAACCTGGACGCCCTCGCCGCCGTCGGCGGGCTGCCGGGCAAGCGCCTGGTCGCGGGCGTCGTCAACGGCCGCAACATCTGGATCAACGACTTCGAGAAGTCCCTGTCCACCCTCGCCACCCTGCTCGGCCTCGCCGACCGCGTCGACGTGGCCGCCTCCTGCTCGCTCCTGCACGTACCGATCGACGCGGCCGCCGAGCGCGACATCGACCCGCAGATCCTGCGCTGGCTGGCCTTCGCCCGGCAGAAGACGGCGGAGATCGTCACGCTCGCCCGCGGCCTCGCGCAGGGCACGGACACGATCGCCACCGAGATCGCCGCCAACCGGGCCGACCTGGCCTCCCGCGCGAACTCCCCGATCACCCGGGACCCGGCCGTACGGGCCCGCGCCGCCGCCGTCACCGACGCGGACGGCCGCCGCTCGGCGCCGTACGAACAGCGCACCGCGGCCCAGCGCGCCCACCTCGGCCTGCCGCTGCTGCCGACCACCACGATCGGTTCGTTCCCGCAGACCGGCGAATTGCGCGCCGCCCGCGCCGACCTGCGCGCCGGCCGCATCGACGCGGCCGGCTACGAGGAGCGCATCAAGGACGAGATCCGCGAGGTCCTCGCCTTCCAGGAGCGCACGGGCATCGACGTCCTGGTGCACGGCGAGCCCGAACGCAACGACATGGTGCAGTACTTCGCCGAGCAGCTGACCGGCTACCTCGCCACCCAGCACGGCTGGGTGCAGTCCTACGGCACCCGCTACGTCCGGCCGCCGGTCCTCGCCGGCGACATCTCGCGGCCGGAGCCGATGACGGTGCGCTGGACCTCGTACGCGAACTCGCTCACCGACCGGCCGGTCAAGGGCATGCTCACCGGCCCGGTGACCATGCTCGCCTGGTCCTTCGTCCGCGACGACCAGCCGCTCGGCGACACCGCCCGGCAGGTGGCGCTCGCCCTGCGCGACGAGGTCGACGACCTGGAGGCCGCGGGCACTTCGGTCATCCAGGTCGACGAGCCCGCCCTCCGCGAGACGCTCCCGCTGCGCGCCGCCGACCGCCCCGCCTACTTGGCCTGGGCCACCGAGTCCTTCCGCCTCACCACCAGCGGCGTGCGCCCGGCCACCCAGATCCACACGCACATGTGCTACGCCGAGTTCGGCGACATCGTCCAGGCCATCGACGACCTCGACGCCGACGTCATCAGCCTGGAGGCGGCCCGCTCCCACATGCAGGTCGCCCGCGAACTCGCCGCGCACGGCTACCCGCGCGAGGCCGGCCCCGGCGTCTACGACATCCACTCCCCGCGCGTCCCCTCCGTCGAGGAGGCCGCCGCCCTGCTCCGCAAGGGCCTGGCGGCCATCCCCGCCCAGCGCCTGTGGGTCAACCCCGACTGCGGCCTCAAGACCCGCGGCTGGCCCGAGACCCGAGCCGCGCTGGAGAACCTGGTCGCCGCCGCCCGTACGGTACGGGCGGAGCTTCCCGAGTCCTGACGAGGTGACGCGGTCGCGCCCGTCACCAGTGCCTGGGCGCACTGGTGACGGGCGCGGACCTGGCGCAACTCGCGCCATGAAATGGCCATTTGGCCGTTAGAACGGACCGAGGATCGATCACTCTTACCACTTCGGGCGCTATATTTTCGCGATCGATGGACGGCTCGTCGCCGTCACGTCTCAGCAGCTTGAAGGAGTGCCTTCTTGAACACTCACCTTCGACATGGCGCCCGCCCCCGGAGAGTACTGGCGCTGTTGGCGGCGCTGTGCGGAATCATCGGCGCGAGCGCCCTCGGCACGAGCCCGGCGTCGGCGGCCGACCAGCGGCAGGCGATCTATGCCATCGCGCACCGCGTCGACACCCTGGGCGGCGTGGACGCCGCCATCGCCCACGGCGCCAACGCCATCGAGATCGACACCTGCGCCTGGTGGAATCCGAACGAATGGCGCGCGTGGCACGACTGCTCCTCGGCCGGTGACAACCGGTACGGCCCCAGCTTCGACAGCATGATCGACCGCATCCTCTCCCACGCCAAGGCGGGACACCGGCTGTCGCTGGTCTGGCTGGACATCAAGGACCCGAACTACTGCGGAGAACAGCCGAACCGCGCCTGTAGCGTCGCCGGACTGCGCGACAAGGCGCAGCGGTTGACGGCCGCCGGCATCCAGGTGCTCTACGGCTTCCTCGAATACCACGGCGGCAGCACCCCGGACGTCGGCGGCCGGGGCTGGAAGAGCCTGGAGGGCAAGCTCGGCCCGCTGGAGGGCATCACGACGACCGGGTCCCGCGACAAGGTCCGGGACACGTTCAACCGGCTGGGCGCCGGATTCCCGAAGGGCCGCCGGGTGATGGACTACGGCGACACCAATATCGCCAACGGGTTCGGCAACTGCACGGAAGCCACCTGGAACACGTGCGCGGAACTGAAGAAGGGCGCCGCCGAGCGTTCCGCCGGACAGCTCGCGGCCACGCTGTCCTGGACGACCACCTACAACGACCCGTGGTACGTCGACAAGCTGCTGGGCGACGCGCGGGTGGACGGCATCATCGCGGGCTACGGCGCCTTCACCGGTGTGCGCGACTACGACAACAGCTGGCAGTGCGCCAACTCCATCGCCCTCATCCGCGACTGGGTGAACCGGCACAGCGGCACCCACCGCATGGCCGACAGCGGTGACCGCATGTTCCATTAGCGGCACCGCGCCGGGCCGGGGCGCACCGCTCCGGCCCGGTGCGCCGCCCGCGGGCCTATGCGCCGCGGGCGAGGTACGCCGCGACCGCGTCCCGGTCCGGCTGGCTCTCCCTGGCGCCGGGGCCCGTACAGGACAGGCCCGCGGCGACGGCGGCGAAGCTCGCGGCGGCGGCCGGTTCGGCGCCGCGTTCCAGTTCGGCGAGGTAGGAGCCGACGAAGCAGTCGCCCGCGCCGGTGGCGTCGCGGACCTGTATGTCGATGGCGGCTCCGGCCCGTGTGTCGCCGGCCGGCGTGTGCAGCCGCCAGCCGCGGGCGCCGTCGGTGACCAGGAGATGGGTGCGGTGGGACACCGCGGCGGCGGCGAGGTCGGGGCCGAGGAGGTGTTCGGCCTGCGAAGCGCCGATGATCGCGTGTTCCGCCGCCGACAGGGCGGCCCGCGCCGCCTCGGCGCTCTCGCAGCCGTCCAGGTCGACGACGGTACGTACGCCCGTCGCCCCGTCCAGCAGGGCCGCCGCCCAGGGGAAGCGGTATCCGTCGAGGTAGAGCCAGCCGCCGCCGGCCGCGGTGCAGCGCCGCACCACCTCCGCCACGTGGCTCTCGGTGACGTCGTCGTCCTCGCTGATGATGGAGCGCTCGCCGTCCGGGGTGACGAGGATGACCGCGGTGGTGAGGCGGCCCCGGCGCGAGGTCCACGCCACATCCACGCCGTCGGCGCCGAGTCCGTCCAGGAAGGCGGTGCTCAGCGCGTCGGGCCCGACCACCCCGGCGAATCTGGCGTCGGCGCCCATCCGCGCCGCTGCCGCCGCCGCGTTCGCGCCCATCCCGCCGTCGTGGCGTTCGATGCCGAGCGCCTGCACCCGGTCCCCCGCGCCGGGGAGGACGGGCACGTTCACCGTGAGGTCGCTGTTGCCGTACCCGCAGAAGACGATCATGAAAGAAGGGCACCCCATTCGCTGTGGAACCGCCGCCCGGCAGCCCGTCGAACCGCGCCGGCCGACCGCCTCGTGGGCGGGTCGGGACAGCGCGGGACCAGGCGGCGACGTGCGGTCCTGAAACACCCGGCCGACGGCGGAGCCGAGGCCGCCGTCGCGCCGGTCGCCCGTCGGTCGCGCCCTCGCTGAGCGGCGGATCCGGGCCGTGGTGCTGCACCGTAAGCGCGCTTCGTCGAGAACGTCAACGGGGTACGGGTGGCAACGCTGAGCGATCACCGATGCACCCAAAGTTGACGGAGTGGACCCGTTGACCAAACGTCATGACGTTCGGATACTTTCGGCATGGCTTGGGATGACGAAGACCTGGTGGACGGCCCCGTACCGAAGTGGCATCAGATCGCCGAACTGCTGCGGTCGGCCATCGCCGACGGCGAGTTCACCGCCGGTGACGCGCTGCCGTCCGAAACGCTGCTCACCCGGCGCTTCGGCATCAGCCGGACCACCGCCCGCAGCGCCCTGAACGAGCTGGAGGGCGACCAACTGGTCAGCCGGCGGTCCGGAAAGGGCACGATCGTGCTGCCGCCCAAGGTCGAGCAGCCGCTCAACCTGCTGTCCTCGTTCTCGGACGACATGCGGGCCCGCGGCCTGGCGCCGGGCTACCGGCTGGTCGCCGTCTCCGTGCTGCCCGCTCCCGCGCAGGTCGCCAAGGAGCTGGGGCTGACCGAGGGCGACGACGCGGTCTGCGTGGACCGGGTGCTGCTCGCCGACGACGAGCCCATCGCCTCCAGCGTCTCGTGGCTGTCGCCGCTGGCCGTCGACCCCGCGACGCCGCCGCCCGAGGCGGCGCTGCGGGACTCCTCGCTCTACCAGTGGATCGAGCGCACCACCGGTACGCGGATCAGCTCGGGCGAGGAGTACATCGAGGGCGGCGTCGCCGACGCGCAGCTGGCGCAGCGGCTGGCCGTCGCCAAGGGCGCTCCGATCCTGATCGCGCGCCGCCGCTCGCTCTCGGCCGCCGCCGTACCCCTGGAGTACGTGGTGATCACCTACCGGGCCGACAGATACCGCTTCCGAATCGAGCTCACTCGCCCATGAACAACGCCCCACCTCCGAACAGCGCAGCGAACAACACAACCCGCAAGGCCAAGACCGCGGTCTTCGTCGGGGACACGGTGTTCGACACCACACTCCGCGTGGGCTCCCTGCCCGCCGCCGACGAGAAGGTGGTCAGCGACTACCTCACCGACTCGGTCGGGGGCGTGGTGACCAACGCGGCCGTCGCCTGCTCCCTCACCGGTACGCCGACCGCGCTGGTCAGCTCCGTGGGAACGGACATGGCCGGCCGCGAGAGCGCCGAGCAGGCGCGCGGCCTCGGCGTGGACTTCCGGCCCGAGGTGTCGCAGGGCCCCTCCAGCCGGGCCGTCATCACCATCGCCGAGGACGGCGAGAAGCACCTCATCCTCGTGCCCGGCGTCCGCATGTACCCCTCCGAGTCCGTCTGCCGGGAGCTCTCCCTCGCCGACGCGGGCTGGCTGCATACCGCGGTCTACGACCCCGTCGCCGCGCGAGCCGTCATCGCCCGGTGCGCCGAGAGCGGCGTTCCGTGGTCGATCGACCTGGAGCCGGCGACGTTCCCCGACGGCATCGAGACGCTCGCGGACCATATCGACGGCGCCGCCACGGTGTTCTGCAACACGCACGCCGCACGCGCCATCGGGCCCGACGCGATCACGGTGCTCTTCGGCCTCGGCGCCCGCTCGGTGGTGTTCACCGACGGCTCGCACGGCGCCCGCTGGTGCACGCCGGGGGCCGCGGAGGTCACCGTCCCGGTCGCGCCCGGCGCGGCTCCCGTGGTCGACACGACGGGTGCGGGCGACTGCCTCGCCGGGTCGTTCGTCGGCATGATGCTCGACTCCGGCGACCCGCTCGACGCCCTCCGCTACGCGGTGGCGGCGGCCTCCCACAGCTGCTCGGGGCTCGGCGGCCACCTGTCGTACGCCACGCGTGCCGAGCTGACGGAGCTGCGCCGGCCCACCGGCACGCCCCCGCCCTCCCCGACCCCGTCGACCGCACAGCCGCAGGCCGGGCCCGCATCCCCCGGAGGTTCGTATGACGCTGCTGAGTGAGGAGACGGACGTCTTCGAGGCGGCTCCGGGGCAGCGGTGCGCCGTCCTGTTCCTGGCCCGGCTGCGCGCCCCGTTCGACGAAGACCCCGACAGCGCCCTGCGGCCGGTCATGAAGCGGCTCGACGCCCTCAAGGCCGAGGGCTGGCGGCTCTCCGTCGACCGCGTCCTCGCGGGCGACGGGACCGGGCACGAGACGGCGGACGCTCCCACCGTGTACGCCACCGGGTTCTCCCATGACGTCGACTTCGTCGGCATGTTCGAGGCCCCCACCCCGTCGGCCGCCCTGCGCGGGACGCTCGCCCTCGAAGAGGCGGGCTGGGCGCGTGCGCTGCGCACCGAATGGCTCATCGGGCCGCGGGAGTTCCTGCCGGTGGTCGGCCCCGCGTCCCGGCCCGAGGACGACTGGGCGTTCTTCGCGCTCTGGAAGTGGAACAGCGCCTGGCAGGCCGCCTCCGCCCAGCAGCGGCGCGAGTACGACCTGGAGTGCGACGTCGCGTTCGCCGCGGACGTGGCGGCCGGAGCCGCCATCGCCGGCCGGCACCGTCTGGACGGCGCGAGCGAGTGGGACCACGTCGGGGTGTGGCGGGTGCCGAGCGTCGCCATGGTGCAGACGGCGATGCGGGAGCACACCCGGGTGGCGGACTTCAAGTTCACGACGTCCCGCCACTACATCGGCCGTCGCACGCGGCTCGAAGACGCCTTGCGGAGGACATGACATGAGCGACACGAACAACACCCTCTGGCTGCACTACTCCCTCCCCCGTACCACGTGGTTCGAGCTCGAACCCGACATCCGGGCCCGGCACGAGGCGGCGTTCCAGAAGGAGCGCGACGCCTCCGAGCGGCTGGGCGGACAACGGGTCGGCGCGTACCACGTCCGGGGGCAGAGCGACTTCTCCGAGGTGGAGATCTGGCTCTTCCCCACCCCCGAACAGGCCTTCGATCACTGGTCCCGGCTGGTCACCGCCGGATACACCAGCTGCTTCGAATTCTCGAACCAGGTGGGACTGGCCGGCCCGGCCATCGGGTCCGCACCTGGCGCAATGGAAAGGACATCATGAACAACCCCGTCGACAGCACCGCAGGCGAGCGAACGGTAGGCGTCTTCCCGCCCAAGGAGTCGGCGCTGACCTCGATCTTCGGCACCGAGCGCGTCGTCATCGGCGTCGTGCACTGCCCGCCGCTCCCCGGCAGCCCGCACTACCGCGGCGAGTCCATCGCGGACATCGTCAAGTTCGCCGTCGAGGAGGCGAAGGCGTACCAGCAGGGCGGAGTCCACGGCCTGATCGTGGAGAACGCCTGGGACCTGCCCTTCCCCAAGCCGGAGGACCAGGGCTTCGAGACCGCGGCGAACCTGGCCGTGATCGGCGACCACGTGCGCGAGAAGACGGGCCTGCCGGTCGGCGTCAACGTCCTGGCCAACGGCGCGCACTGCTCGATAGCCACCGCCCAGGCCGCCCAGTCGTCCTTCGTCCGCGTCAACCAGTGGGCCAACGCCTACGTGGCCAACGAGGGCTTCATGGAGGGACTGGCCCCCGCCGCCACCCGGTACCGGGCGACGCTCCGCGCCGAGCAGCTCAAGGTGTTCGCGGACGTGCACGTCAAGCACGGTTCGCACTCCATCATCGCCGACCGGAGCCTGGCCGAGCAGACGGAGGACAACGAGTTCTTCGACGCGGACGTGCTCATCGCGACCGGTGGCCGCACCGGCGACGAGGCCGCCGAGACCGAGGTCCGGGGCATCATGGACGCCACCTCGCTGCCGGTGATCATCGGCTCAGGCATGACCGAGAACAACGCCGAACGGCTGCTGTCCCTGTGCCACGGCGCCATCGTGGCCTCCTCGCTGAAGGAGAACGGCCGCTGGTGGGGCCGGGTCGACCAGGCGAAGGTCCGGGCGTTCACCCGGCACGCCGAGCGCGCGGGCTACCAACTGCCGTGATCAGCGGCACGATCGACAGCTGAACCGCTGGTGGGCCGCACGGCACCACCGCCCTCCCCGGCAGCCCACGAGGCCTGGCACGGGGACGGCCCGCCGGCCTCGCCGGCGGCTGCGCCGCAGCAGCCGCCGGCCCCGACAGAACGACGGGTTCTCATCGACGGCGATGACTCCCTTCCGGCCGTGACAGCACCGGCCGGGGAGACCGCGCCGACGCGGCGGGCCGCCTCCGGCCCGGCCGCCGGACCCCTCTCCCACACCGGCGACGCCCGGCAGCGACAGCGGAGGTACCCCCTTATGCAAGAGCGGCACACACATGCGCGGTCGGCACCGCCCGGCCCCCTCAGCGCGGCCCTCAAGGAGCGGAACGCGGACGTATGGGACCAGGCGCGCACCATGCGGTTCGTACGTGAGGTCACCGACGACACCGTCGGCGACACCGTCTTCGCCCGGTACCTGCTGTTCGAGCGGGAGTTCGTGGACACCGCGGCCCGGCTGGCGGGCGCGGCCGTGCGCGAGGCGCCGAGCGCCGCGGCGCTGGCCGGGCACGCCCGTACGCTGCACGCCCTCGTGACGGACCAGTACGACTACTTCAACCGGGCGCTGGAGACCACCGGCGTGCCGGAGGTCGGACCGCGCGCCCAGGAGCAGGCGTCGGTGCTGACCGAGGAGGTCCTCGACGCGGCCGACGCCCTCGGCTACCCGGCCATCGTGACGTGCATGTACGCGGCGGAGTCGCTGTACGAGAACTGGTGCGGCGAGGCCGTCCGCTCGCCCTCCGCGCGTGCCGAGGTCGCGGACTGGGTCCACCTGCACACCGTAGAGCCCTTCACCACGCAGGTGCGGTTCCTGGAAGCCGAAATCGACGCCCTGGAGATCCTGCCGGAGACCGCGTCGGACCTGGTCACGGTCTTCGGGAAGGTCCTCGCCGCGGAGATCCGCTTCCACGACGCCGCCTATGTCGAGTAGCGGCCGCGACCACCCACTCCCGACCCGACCCGACCTGGCCTGACTGCCCGACTGATGACAGCCACCGCTACTGATCGCTCGTAGAAACACGGAAGGTGGAGCGATGCCGGACGCAAGCGAACACAGCAACATCCTCGACAGGATCGGCATTCCGCGAAGTCTGGCAGCGGGGTATCTGGCTCTGGCGTTCTTCATGATCGGAGACGGCGTCGAACAGGGCTACCTGTCCGCGTTCCTCAACGACCAGGGCTTCCCCTCCCACCAAGTGGCGCTGATGTTCACGCTCTACGGCGTGACCGCGGGGGTGTCCGCGTGGATGGCCGCCGCCCTCTCGGACGTCTTCGGCCCGCGCCGCCTCATGGCGGTGGGCGTCGCGGTGTGGGTGGTCTTCCACGTCCTGTTCGTCACCTTCGGGGTGACGCAGCACTCCGGGGCGGCGCTGCTCATCTGCTACGGGCTGCGCGGATTCGGGTATCCGCTGTTCGCGTACGGGTTCCTGATGTGGGTCGTACGGACGGCGCGCCCGGAGAAACTGGGCGTGGCCGTGGGCTGGTTCTGGTTCGCCTACATCGCCGGCTTCTCCACGCTGAGCCCGCTGATCGCCAAGGAGAGCATCGCCCTCATCGGCCCGCGATCCACGCTGTGGGCGGCCCTGCTGGTGATCGCGATCGGCGCGGCCATCGGGATGCGGGTCCGCGCGCCCGGCGGGGACCGCCCGATCGCCCGCCCGGAGGAGAACCCGCTGCGCGGCCTGGTCAAGGGCGTCTCCGTGCTCTGGCAGGAGCCGAGGGTGGCCGTGGCGGGGCTGGTCCGCGTCATCAACGGCGTCTCACAGTTCGGCTTCCCGGTCTTCCTGCCGGTCTACTTCACCAAGACCCTCGGGTTCGCGCTGGGCGACTGGCTCACCATCTACTCCGTGATGTACCTGGTGAACCTGGGGTTCAACCTGCTCGCCGGGTACTGGAGCGACAAGTACGGAGTCACCCCCGTACTCCGCTGGATGGGCTGCGTGGGGTGCGCCATCACCACGGTCGCCTTCTACTACGTCCCGACCGCGACGCACAGCTTCTGGCTGTCCCTGCTCATCGGCAGCCTGTTCTGCGCCTGCCTGGCCGGGTTCTCCCCGATGTCCGCGCTGATGCCGCAGATCGCCCCGCGCCGTACGGGCGCGGCCATGGCCGGGCTGAACCTCGGCGCGGGCCTCGGCACGGCGGCGGGCCCGGCGCTGGTCGGCCTCTGCCTGACGCCGATCGGCGTCGAGGGCACGATGTGGGTGTTCGGCGCGTGCTACATCATCGGCGCCCTGCTCACGGTCTTCCTCAACCGCACCACGCCGCGGGATGCGGCCCCGGCCGACGTGGCGGGCCCGCGGCCCGCCGAGGTCGGCTGACGCCGCGGCCGGACCCCGCCCGGCCTCGGGACGGGACGTCCGCGCTGTCGGCGCACGCGGCGCCGGTACCCCGTCCCAGGCGCCGTCAACCGGCCGTATCCGGACCGGATACACGCATCCCCAAGACACCCGCCCCGCCGCCGGATAGGGTGCCCGCATGCTTCCGCTGTTGATGTCTCCCCCGCCCGCCGCCTGAGGCGGGCAGTCACGCAGCCACCCCGAGTGCCGGGGTGGCTGCGCGGGTTGCCCACGAAGACTTCGTGCAGGCAATCGACCGAGGAGACCTCTTTTGCAGTCCTCTTCCGCCCTGCCCGTGTGGCGGGGCGCTCTCTACGTCGCGATCGCGGCCACGGCCTGGGGCACCGGCGGCGCCGTGGCCACCGCAATGTACGGCGTCGGCGGGATCGGCCCCGTCGCCGTCACCTTCTGGCGGTTCCTCGCCGGACTCGGGCTGCTCCTGGCGGCCCACGCCGTCTGGCGGGCCCGGCGGCCCGGGACCGTGCCCCCGCTGCGCGCGCTGTACGCGGCGAACCCGCGGCGGGCCCTGATCACGGGCCTCGGGATGGCGTTGGCCCAGACCGCCTACTTCGCCTCCGTGCAGCAGGCCGGACTGGCCGTCGGCACGGTGGCGACCCTGGGCTCGGGCCCCGTGCTGGTGGCGGTCGGCGCCCGGCTGACCCTGGGCGAGCGCACCGGCGCGGCCGGAGCCGCCGCGGTGGTGTGCGGCGTCGCCGGCCTGGCGCTGCTGATGGGGGGAGCCGACGGGCGCACCGGCCCCGACCCCCTGCTGGGCATCGGATACGCGATGCTCTCCGCCGTCGGCTACGCGGGAGTGACCCTGCTGGGCCGCTCCTTCGGGCGGAACAACCCCGGCGGCGTGTTCGAGTCCACGGTGCCCGGCTTCACCGTGGGCATGGTCTGCCTCCTGCCGATGGCGCTGTGGGAGGGGTTGGCGCCCGGCATGGACCGGCCGGGGCTGGCTCTCGGCCTGATCCTCTATCTGGGGGCGGTGCCGACGGCGTTGGCGTACATCCTGCTCTTCGTCGGCCTCCGGGTGGTCCGGGCGACCACGGCCTCCGTGATTGCTCTGGTCGATCCGCTCGCCGCGGC
Organism: Streptomyces sp. NPDC050610; assembly: GCF_040654875.1. Taxonomy (NCBI): domain Bacteria; kingdom Bacillati; phylum Actinomycetota; class Actinomycetes; order Kitasatosporales; family Streptomycetaceae; genus Streptomyces; species Streptomyces sp. NPDC050610. Next base: position 116,890 of record NZ_JBFAIV010000026.1, read on the forward strand.
GGCCATCGGCGTCCTGGCCTTCGGCGAGCGGCTGAACGCGATCGTCCTCGGCGGCACGGCGCTGCTGCTCTTCGCCGTGCTCTTCCTCGCGGTTCGCGAGGGGTCCGGGCAGCCGAGTTCCCGAGGGGGTCCTGGCCCGGAGCGGAGCCGTGAGCGGCCCGCCCCGCGTCCGTCGGCGCGGACCGAGGAATGATCCCGGAAACGCCCGCGATAATGATCGCGAAAAAGGTCGCGGAAAGATCGCGGAAAGATCGCGGGCACACGAAAATGATCGCGGGAATGATCGCGCTCACCCGTCGTTGATCGCGGGAATGATCGTAAAGGCGCGGTAATGCGTGCGGGCAGTGGGTCCTTGTGGCCCACTGCCCGTTGCCTTTCGGCCAATCTCCTGATGTTATATAGGTCCTGAGGCTGTAGGGCACTAGCGTTTCTCAGGAGGCCATGCCACCGGCATGAGGCGCCGATCTATGGCAGGAGTCGGCATGAACACAGAAGCTCATTTACTCGATCAAAAGCCGGGCGTCGACGCATATCCGGTGGTGGAGGAAGTCTCCGCGCTGCTGGAACGCCCGGCGGAAGATCTCGACGCATCGGTGACCGGCGCGGAACAGGCGGCGCTGCGCGCCGCCGTCAGCGATCTCAACGCACGGGCGGCGGCCGGCGATCCGGCGGCGTTCTACGGTCAGCAGCTGCTGCTCTCCCGTATCTACGGGCTCTCCATCCAGCTCCCCGAGGGGCCGACCGCCGAGGGCTCCACCTTCGTCCACGAGGTGCTTCGCCTGCTGGAGCGGGCCACCGCGGCCGCCGAGGACGCCGCGCTGGAGCCGGGCGCGCTCGACGCGGCGCCCGCCGAACCGGCCGCGTACCTGTCCTGGCTGAAGAAGTCCGCGCGTGAACACCGCGTGTACAAGCACGCCTATTATCGAGAGTTCATTCGCGACCGGGCCACGACGGACGATCTGCGAAACTACGTGATCCAGGAATCGGTCGTCGACGGCCGATTCGACGATCTTCTCGCCATGATGCAGGTCGGCACCAGCGGTGACGCGAAGATGGAGATCGCCGAAAACTTCTGGGACGAGATGGGAAACGGCGACCCCGCACAGGTGCACACCCATCTCTTCAACCAGATCTTCCGGGTCTTCGATATTCCCGCCCGGGAACTGGAACGGTCGCTCACCGCCAACGCCCTGCTGTCGGGGAACCTCGCCGTTCTCCTGTGCAGGTACCGGCATCTCTATCCGGAGGCCGTCGGGTTTCTCGGGATGACCGAATGGCTGGCGCCCGAGCGCTTCGTCCACGTCGTGCACGCCTGGGAACGGCTCGGGCTGCCCGACGTCGGCATCGTCTACCACAAGCTGCACATCACCATCGACTCCCGGCACGCGGCGGGCTGGTTCCACAACGTGGTCGTCCCCGCCGCCGCCTCCGAGCGCATGCGGCGGGCGATCGCCCGGGGCACGCTGTGGCGGCTCAACTCCTCCGCCCGCTACCTCGACGAGCGCATGCCCGAACTCGCCGCCCACCGGCCGGTCTGACAGGAAAGGCCGCCACTCACCGTCCGGTCCGACAGGAAAGGTCAGCGCCATGTCAGTCGGCCCCCAGGGGTTCTCGATCATCGACCTGCCTCCGGCGACGCCGGAGACGCTGGACAGCTACAACGATCTGCCGGTCGACCCGTTCATGGGCAACGGCACGCGCCACAAGCGGTTCACGCAGTACCGGCTGGCACCGGAGCCAGGCACCGAGCACGGCTGGAGCTACGAGAAGCTGCCGCAGCGCGACTACATCACCTACACCAAGTACAACACCGTGGCCGGCGGCGTCCGCCGCCCGTACGAGCCGATCGCCGTCGACTTCACCTGGCTGGTCACCGCCGGCGCGGACGCGCTCGGCCTGGACCGCGGCCACGACTGGCAGGTCAACATCCACCAGAACCGCAGCGTGGCGGAGAGCGGGCACGACGCGCCGATCACCCCGGAGGGCATCCACAGCGACGGGCACGAATACATCATGATCGCCGTGCTGGGGCGGAACAACGTCGCCGGGGGCGAGACCCGGCTGTGGCTGCCGGACGGCGACGCGCCGTTCTGGACGGGCACGCTGGCGCCGGGGCAGGCCGTCCTCCTGGACGACCAGGCGGTCAAGCACGAGGCCACCGACGTCACTTCGGCCGACGGCGGCCCCGGCCAGCGGGACATCGTCATCGTCGCCTACTCCACCTGGGAGAACCGGTGGTACGGCGAGGAGTACGAAGCGGCGGCCCTCTCCGACGGCCCGCAGAACTGACCCGCGGCAACGGCCGGTCCATGGGCGACGTCGTGAAGTACCAGGCGCTCGGCAACGACTACCTGATCGTCGACCCCCGAGGCGGCGGTACGGACCTGGGCACGGAGCCCGCCCCCGCCGCCGTCCGGCTGCTCTGCGACCGGCACCGCGGCGTCGGCGCCGACGGGCTGCTCCTCGGACCGCTGAACGAGCCCCGGCCCGGCGCCGCCGCCGCTCTGCGCATCTTCAACGCGGACGGCAGCGCGTGCGGGATGAGCGGCAACGGACTGCGCATGTTCGCGCTGTACCTCGGCGAGCGCTACGTACCCGAGTGGCGCACGGGGACGCCGTTCACCGTACGGACGCCCGGCGGCGACGCCCAGGTCCGGATCACGGACGCCGCCGACGGGCGGGTGCGCGTGGACATGGGCCGGGCGCGCTTCACCCCCGACGGCGGGGCGACGGCCACCGCCGTCCCGCTGGCAGGCGCGGGGCCGGACGACGAGGTCACCGTCACCGACCTGCACCTCGGCGTGCCCCACACCGTCGTCTTCCGGGACGCGGTCGACGACGAGCTGGTGCGGCGCCTGGGCCCCGCCCTGGCCTGGCATCCCCGCCACCCCGCGGGCACCAACGTGGAGTTCGTACGCGTCCGCGACCGCCGCACGCTGGACATCGCGGTCTGGGAACGGGCAGCGGGCGCCGTACCCGCGTCGGGCGGCGGCGCGTGCGCGGCGGCGGCCGCCGCACACGCGCACGGCCTCGTCGGCCCCGATGTGACGGTCCGCATGCCCGGCGGCGAGGTCGGCGTGAGCGTGGCGCCGGACGGCCGGATCAGCTCGACGGGCACCGCGTAGGAGGTGATGACAGGAGTGCTCTCACGGTCGCTGCTCGACGAACTGGCCCAGCGGAGCACGGCGTTCGGCGAGCCGTCGTAAAGGAGGGGCACATGAACACCGCACAGGTCCCCGGGGCGTGCCCCCTGGACTGCCCGGACGGCTGTAGCTGGCAGGTGAGCGTCCGGGACGGCGAAGCCGTCGCGCTGCGCGGCACCCCCGACCACCCCTATACCCGGGGCACTCTCTGCGTGAAGGTCAATCAGTTCCTGGAGCACACGCGCGCCCCCGACCGGCTGCTCCACCCCATGCGGCGCGTCGGCCGCAAGGGGGAAGGCCGGTTCGAGCGCGTCGGCTGGGACAGCGCCCTCGACGAGATCGCCCGGCGGCTGAAGGGCACGATCGAGCGCTACGGCGGCGAGGCGATCTGGCCGTACCAGGGCACGGGCACCCTCGGTTTCCTCCAGGGGCTCCAGGGGCGCGCCGGCAGCCGGCTGTGGAACGTCCTGGGCGCCTCGCGCCACGACATGACGATCTGCTCCATCGCCGGCCTCGCGGGCCTCCGGTACACCCTCGGCGTCAGTACGGGGATCGACCCGCAGAGCATGGCGCACGCCCGGCTGGTCCTGCTGTGGGGCAGCGACCCCCTCACCAGCCACCACCATCTGTGGAAGGTGCTCCAACGCGCCCGCGGGAACGGCGCGCACATCGTCGTCATCGACCCGATCCGCAGCCGTTCGGCGGCCCAGGCCGACGAGCACATCGCGCCCCTGCCGGGCTCGGACGCCGCGCTCGCCCTGGGCCTGCTGCACGTCGTGCTCCAGGAGGGCGCCGAGGACCGGGAGTACCTGGCCGCCCACACCGTGGGATGGGAGGAATTCCGGCAGCGGATCATGGAGTTCGGCCCCGGGCGCACGGCGCGGGAGACGGGCGTGAGCGAGGAGGAGATCGTCCGGCTCGGCCGCCGCATCGCCCGCAGCAGACCCACCGCGATGCGGGTGTCGCAGGGCTTCCAGCGCCACGCCGGCGGCGGCGCCGCCGTGCGGACCCTGGCCTGCCTGCCCGCCGTCACCGGGGACTGGCAGCGGTACGGCGGCGGACTGCTGTACTCGACGGACGGGTACTTCGGCGCCAACCGCGAAGCCCTCTTCCGGGACGACCTGTTGCGCCGCCCCGTGCGCACCCTGTCCATGACGCGGCTGGCCGAGGGGCTGCTGGAGCTGGACGATCCGCCCGTCGAAGCGCTGATCGTCTACGGCGCCAACCCGCTGGCCAGCTCCCCCGACCAGAACCGCATCCGCCGCGGCCTCGCCCGCGAGGACCTCTTCACCGTGGTCATGGACCACTTCCAGACCGACACCGCCGACTACGCCGACATCCTGCTGCCCGCCACCATGCAGACCGAGCACCTGGACGTGCACGACGGCTACAGCCACCTGTACATCGCGTGGAACGAACCGGCGGTCGCCCCGCCGGGCGAGTGCCTGTCCACCACCGAGACCTTCCGCCGCCTGGCCCGGGCCATGGAGCTGACGGAACCGGCGCTCTACACCGGCGACGAGGAGCTGGCGGCCGAACTCCTCGACTCCCCGCACCCGTCCCTGGGCGGCATCACCGTCGACTCGCTGCGCACCGAGGGGTGGGCCCGGCTCTCCTACCCGGCCGAGTTCGTGCCCTTCGCGGACGGCTTCCCCACCCCTTCGGGGAAGCTGGAGTTCGTCTCGGAGACCGCCCGGGCGGACGGCCACGACGCCGTGGCCGGATACGTTCCGACGCGCGAGAACGGCGACGCCGAACGGGCGCGCGCCTTCCCCCTCGTCCTCATCACCGTCGCGAACCACTTCTTCCTCAACACCGTCTTCGGGAACAAACCCGAACTGCTCCGCCGGGCCGGCCCGCCGTACGTCGTCCTGCACCCGCTCGACGCGGCGGCGAGCGGCATCGCGGCCGGCGACCGCGTGCGGATCAGCAACGAACGAGGCTCCTTCGAAGCCCTGGCCCGGATCGACGACGTCGTGCGCCCGGGGGTCGCCATGGCGAAGAAGGGCCACTGGCTCAAGTTCACCGGCGGCTCCGGCCCCAACGCCACCGTCGAGGAACGGGACGCGGACATGGGCGGCGGAGCGGTCTTCCACGACAACCGCGTACGGATCACGCCCATCGCCCGGAGCGAGGCCGACGATACCGAGGACGGCGGATGAAGTTCCGACGACCGGTCCGCGGCGGGCTCCAAGTACAGCAGCCGGCCCTCGCCGCCCGGGAGCTGGAGCTGACCCCGGCTCAGCTCGCCGCCGCCCGGACGCTCCAGAACCCGCCCTTCCCGCCTCCATTCCACCGAGCAGTTGGGGACAGCCATGACCTTCATCCCGTTCGAACTCCTTGAGTGGCAGCAGCGGCGGGGCGTCACCGCCGCCGCCACGTACAACCTGTCCGACAGCGGCTGCCGGCCGATCCGGCTGCGGGAGCTGGTCGACGGCGAACAGGCGCTGAACCGGCTCCTCGACAGCGAGCTGAGCTACCCGCCGACGTGCGGCACGGACCGGCTGCGCGCGCAGATCGCCCAGTGGCACGCCGGGAGCAGCGACTACGCGCCGGAGGTCATCGTCACCGTCGGCGCGGCCGAGGCCAACACGGTCGCCGTCGACACCCTCATCGGCCCCGGGGACCACGTGGTGACGATGTCGCCCGGCTACCGGCAGATCTGGGGCGCGGCCCAGAACCGGGGCGCCGTCGTCGACGACGTCCCCCTGGACCCGGAGCGCGGCTGGCGGCCCGACATCGACGCCCTGGCCCGCGCGGTCCGCCCGGACACCCGGGCCATCGTGCTGACGAACCCCAACAACCCGGTCGGCACCGTCCTGACCGTGGAGGAGATACGGGCGATCGTCGCCGTCGCCGACCGGGTCGGCGCCTGGATCCTCTCCGACGAGGTGCACCGCGGCACCGAACTCGGCACCGACGAGCTCAGCCCCACCTTCTGGGGGCACTACGACCGCGTCATATGCGTCGGCAGCCTCTCCAAGGCGTTCGGCATGCCGGGGCTGCGCCTCGGCTGGCTGATCGCGCCGTCCACGCTCCTGCCGCGGCTCCGGCGACGGCACGAGTACACCACCCTCTCCACGGCCGGCACGGCGATGGCGATGGCGGAGCTGGCGCTCGAACCGGCGGCCCGCGCCCGGCTGCTCGGCCGCTACCGCGGCTTCCTGCGCGAAAACTGGACCCTGATGCGGCAGTGGATCGACTCCCACGACCAGCTGCTCTCGGTCGTGCCGCCCCAGGCCACCGCCCTGACGTTCGTCCGGTACCGCCTGGACCTGCCCAGCACCGACGTCGCCGAGGCCCTGCACGCCCGCGGCAAGGTGCTGGTCGGCGCCGGAATCCACTTCGGAACCGAGCACCACCTGCGGTTCACCTACGGCCAGGAGCCGACCCAGTTGGCGGCGGCGCTGGAGAAGACTTCACACGTGCTGAAGGAACTGAGCGCGTGAACCCCACGAAACTGTCCCTGATCGACGCCGATGAACTGGCGCGCCGGCTGCCCATGCCGCGGGCGGTCGAGGCGCTGGACCGGGCCCTGCGCGCCGGGCTGGACCCCGAGGCGGACGTTTCGCGCACCGTGCTCGACGTCGAGGCGGGCCACCTGCTGCTGATGCCCGCCTCCTCGTCCTCGTACGTCGGGGTGAAGATCGCGGCGGTCGCGCCCGGCAACCCCGCCCGCGGCCTGCCGCGCATCGTCGCCTCCTACCTCCTCATGGACGCGGCCACGCTCTGCCCGACCGCCCTGATCGACGGCTCCGCCCTGACCCTGCTGCGGACGCCAGCGGTCTCCGCCGTCGCCGTGGACCATCTGGCGGCCCCGGACGCCGAACGGCTCGTCGTCTTCGGAGCCGGGCCCCAGGCGTGGGGCCATGTGGAGGCGGTCAGGGCCGTACGGCCCATCTCCTCGGTCGGCGTCGTCGCGCGCCGGCCGCGGCAGGCGGCCGAACTGGTCGAGCGCTGCCGGTCGGCGGGGCTGTCCGCGGCGGCCGTCCCAGCGCGGGACGTCGCGACCGCCGACGTCGTCGCCTGCTGCACGACGGCGCGGATGCCGCTGTTCCCCGGCGCGGCGGTCGCGGACCACGCGGTCGTCGTGGCGATGGGGTCGCACGAGCCGACGGCCCGCGAGGTGGACGGCGACCTGGTCGCCCGCGCCACCGTCGTGGTCGAGGCGCGCGGCGCGGCCCTGCGCGAGGCGGGCGACATCCTGATCCCCCTGCGCTCGGGCGACATCGGCCCCGAGGCGATCGCGGGCAATCTGTCCGAGCTCGTGCGCGGAGCCGTAGAGGTCGCGCCCGGGCGGCCGAGGCTGTTCAAGGGCACGGGCATGGCGTGGCAGGACCTGGTGGTGGCCGCTGCCGCCGTGGACGGGTCCCCATGAGCGCGCGGCGGCGGCATCTTACGAGTCTGTCGCCGTCGCACTCACGTCGCGGCCGACGGCGCGGACCGCCGGCGGTTCCGGATCGCTGAACGCCGCTACAGCAGCTCCAGGATCTCCCTCAGCTCCTGGGCGGTGGGAACCCACTCCCCCGCCGCCGCGTTGGCCCTCACCTGTTCCGGCTTCTTCACCCCCGCTATCACCGAACCGCAGCCGGGGAACGCGGCGAGCCCGCCGATCGCGATCTCCAGGAGGCTGCGGCCGTTCTTCACGCCCCAGGCGCACAACGCCTCCACGGTGTCGAGCCGTGCCTCCGTGACCTGGTACGCGCTCTCCGCGATACGGCTCCCCTCAGGGATGGCCTCGCCACGCCGCACCTTGCCCGTCAGCAGGCCGTTGGCCAGCGGGAAGTACGGCAGCACTCCGAGCCCGAAACGCCGTGCGGCCGGGACCACTTCGTGCTCGACGCCACGGTCGAGCAGCGACCAGTGGTTCTGCGCGGAAATGAACGGCTCGAACCCTCCGGAGCGGGCGGCACACGCGGCCTCGGCGATCCGCCAGCCCTCGAAATTGGAGTTCCCGATATACCGGACCTTGCCTTCCCGGACCAGTTCGGTGAGAGCGGCGAGCGTCTCCTCTATGGGGGTGTGCGGGTCGGGCGTGTGGATCTGATAGAGGTCGATACGGTCCGTACGGAGGCGGCGGAGGGACGCCTCGACGGCGCGGCGGATGTAACCGCGTCCGCCCTTGGCACCGGCTGCCGGTCCGTACCCCATCCCCATCTTCCGGTGTCCGAACTTCGTCGCCAGGACGATATTCTCCCGCTGCCCCTGAAGGCATTCGCCGAGCACGGATTCCGAGTCTCCGTAGACATCAGCCGTATCGAAAAACGTGATCCCGGAATCCAGCGCGGCGCCTACCACCGTACGCGCTTGCTCCAGCCCGACGGATCTCCCCAATTCACTGCACCCCAAGCCGACCGCGGAGACCCGTAACCCCGAATTACCCATGGAGAGATAGCGCATAGCCTGCCAGTGTACGGGGGCTTGACGCCCGTTCAAGAGGCGGCCGGACCGGGAACTCGGCCGAAAACAGCGTGAAGTGTCTGCCGCGCGAGGCACAAGGGGCGGCAGGGGTATGCGGGACAGGGGAACTGCTGATGTTCATGCCTGAACCTGGCCGAATCGGTAAGTCATGAAGCGACGCCTTCTTGACGGCCCATCACGGCTGCCGATAATCGAACCGATCGGCTGTTGGATTTCCCTCGTCGGGCGCGCTGGACGACACCGAGACTCCGCGCCGGGCGCGGCCGAGGAGGGCATACCGTGGCCAAGGAGTTCTCCAGGATCGATGTGCGCGGCGTCGCGGGAAGAATCGGGGCGGAGATCCGAGATCTGGATCTGACGGCTATGGACGGGTATGACCCCGGCATCATGACGGAGATACGGGCCGCCCTGCTCCGGCACAAGGTGATCTTCTTTCGTGAGCAGAACCTGAGCCATGCCGCCCAGGTGACTTTCGCCTGTCGTTTCGGCGAGGTGACCCGCCTGCCCGGTGCGAAACACGGCACGCACCCGGAGGGGTTCCCGGAGATCCTCATCGTCGATCCGGATGCGAAAGGAACGCGGCACGGCCTCAAGTTCGAGGAGCGGCTGCGCCGCAAGTCGCTGCGCCATGACTCCGGCTGGCATGTGGACGTCGGCTCCGCCGTGAATCCGCCGGCGATTTCGGTGCTCAGCTGCGAAGTGGCCACGGAGTGCGGCGGAGACACCCAGTGGACCAGTCTCGTCGCCGCTTACGAAGGCATGTCCAGCCCCTTGCGGCAGTTGGCCGACGGCCTGCGGGCCGAGCATGGGCTGCACGCCGGTGTGCGGCTGCTGTTCTCCGACGACGAGGACCTGGAGATCATCCGAAAGCGCGTCGGGGATACGCTGTTGTCCCTTCACCCGGTGGTGCGCGTGCACCCGGAGACGAAGCAAAGGGCGCTCTTCCTCCCGCCGGCATCGGTATCTCACATTGCCGGAGTGCTCCCCTGGGAGAGCGACGGGATTCTCGGATTGTTCTTCGCCCACCTCAGCCGTCCCGAATACACCGTGCGGCATCACTGGCAGCCCGGCGACGTCGCCGTCTGGGACAACCGCTCGGCAGCCCACCTCCAGCCCGCCGATCTCCACCACACCGACTACCGGCGCAGGATGTACCGGGTGCTGGGGCGTGCAGATCTTTAACTCACCATCTTGATCTTGCTTTGGTTGGGGCCGGAAGCGAGGAATGCTGCGATGTCGGCTGGTGTGCGAAACCGGGC